>JALSPG010000137.1 GCA_026986115.1 Thermodesulfobacteriales bacterium | reverse complement strand
AAGCCAAAAGGTGGAAGGGTGAGGCCTAAAATTTCTGGCAAGAGTCTAGCTGAATGGCTTTTGGAGGACCGTTGAAGATTGGCCTTGATCAGAATCTTTTAGAACGTGCAAGTGAATTGGCCAAAGCCTTTGCTCTCAAAGCCTATGACAGTCTTCACCTGGCTGCCGCAGATTTTTTATTAAAGCGCCTAAAAGAAGAGGTAATCTTTGGCTGCTTTGATAAAAAACTCAATCATACAGCTAAAATTATTGGTTTTTCGTTATTTGAAGTAACAGAGATGCGATAAGAGTAGTAAGAAATCTCCAGCCTTCCTAAAACTTCCTGTCTAATAAGACGATTTGTAAGATAATCGCCCAAAAATTCCGTTTATAAAAGGCATAAGCTGGCAAAGAGGGTTTAAAGAGGGAGGAGTAGATGCCCCCTGGCACCATTGTTCGTTCGCAACTAGCAACTTGCCATTTGCTAACCGATTGGCTTGAGATCATCTACTCCCTGAACCCGGAAAACTCCAACCAGGGCGCCTGTCCCCTGCCTCCCTTCAGGAGGAACGAAGAGCGCCGCGCCCGCCTGCGCGCCGAACTCGACGCGCTTTTCGCCAGACTCTACGACTTAACTGAAGAAGAACTCCGCTACATCCTCGACCCCCCAAGATGTATTCGGCCCCAACTTCCCAGGAGAGACTTTTAGAGTTCTGAAGGAGAAGGAAATTAAGCAGTTTGGAGAATATAGGACTAGACGCCTCGTGCTGGAGGCTTGGGAGAGACTTGAAAAGGAGGATTAAATGCCTACTTACAAATTTTTCGTTTACGAGGAAAAGGGGAAAGATTTTAAAATTGACCTTGCTGAATTAAAAAATATCTTACCCCGACATTTTTTAGTGAAAAAAGAAAAGGAAGGGTTACTTATTACTATTAACTATAACAAAAAAGACCATAAAGAACATGAAGACCTTCAAAAAGAAGCAGAAAAAGAGCTAGAAAAAGAATTAAATAGAATTTATTTCATAACATCTTGTAATTTAAAATATAAATTTATTCAGGCTAATGATAAAAAAATATTAGAATCCCAATTGGGATGGGAAATTTATGGTGATATAAGTGAATTAGACCGTCAAGAATGCAAAGATGACAGACTAGATATCCAGTTAGCCTTATGGCGCATGGCAGAAGAAACAAAAAACTTCCTTTGAAAATATTATTGAATTATCTTATAGTGGAAATAGATAGAGAAAATGAGCTGAAAGATGGGCAAAAGGTATATAAAAATTCTAATGAGGAAAATTCTAATAACTCTCCTGACCCCATTAGAGAATGCTATTTAATGAGAAACTTAACTGTTCATCAAGATAGATTAAACGAAGAAGTAAGAAGATACTGCAAGTTCTTGGGTATCTCCGAAGAACACTACAATCCTTATAACAAAGAAGCGGAAAATAAGCTAAGAAAAAGATACAACGACATCTTAAGGGAAGAAGCAAGAAAAATAATAGAAGAAAAGTTAACTACAAAAGAGGAGCTAAATGGATAAAGTTAAGAACGATGTATTTACTGCATTTGAAATTTTACTTGAAGAGATAGAAATGGTTATAGCCAATCTAAAAGAGGAAGCTGCTATTGCTCTTAAAAAAAGTGAATATGACAAAGCAGAAAAAATAATAGAGAATACTAAAGATATAGAACAATTTAGAGAAAAAATTAAAGAGCTTCAAAATGAACGGCAAAGAAAATTTCCAGGATTATCTGGTAAATCAAAAACAAAGAGGAAAAGAAAAATAGCATCCAAATTAAAAAGAGGACTTAGAACTCCAGAAGATGAGTTCAGAATCCCCATATTAGAAGCTATTGTAGAATTAGGGGGTTCAGCTCCAATGTCAAAAGTTCTAAATTTGGTGGAGAAAAAAATGAAAGGTAAATTAAATGAATACGACTACCAGACTTTACAATCTACCAGTTCCATAAGATGGAAAAATACTGCTCAATGGTGCCGAAATACAATGGTAAGAGAGGGACTTTTAAAATCCGATTCTCCAAGAGGTATCTGGGAAATATCGGAGAAAGGAATCGAGTATTTAAAGAAGATAAATCGAAAGGAGACCCCCATGAAAACCCTTCTCATTGAAAACTTTGCCCGCATAAAAAGGGCTGAAATCAACTTTGGTGATCTCACAGTGTTTGTCGGTCCGCAGGCTACCGGCAAGACCTGGTTTTTGAACTTATAAAGCTAATTAAAGACAGGCCAAGAATTATGAACAACCTGAGAAAACACAGTTTTGAATGGAAAAACACTGAAGAATTTTTCTCACTGTTTTTCGGAGAAGGCATGTTTATCATTTTGATTAATGGGGGCGTCAAACATGGACATTTTCAGTCTTTAAAATCTTGGAATTATGAGGTCTGAACGTCACATAAAAAAGTGCTCCCAGTAATAAAAACAAAAAGACAAAGAGACTTGAGGGGTTTTTGTGATGAACGTGGCGGGGTTGTTGGGCGCAGTCATATGTCTGTTAGTGATTGGCTATTTTTACTATGGGAAGGTTTTGGAAGGGTGGTTTGGAGTTTCACAGGACAAGACTCCAGCCTATCGTTTGCGTGACGGGCTGGATTATGAGCCTGCGCCTCTCTCTGTTCTTTTTGGGCATCATTTTGCTTCTATTGCCGGGGCTGGGCCGATTATTGGCCCCATTCTGGCAGCTTCTTATGGCTGGCTAGGGGTTCTTCTCTGGTTGGTTATAGGGGCCATTTTTGCTGGCGGAGTCCACGATATGGGGGCTATTCTGGCTTCGGTAAAGCATGAAGGGCGCTCTATTGGAGAGCTCATACGTTGTTATATCCGGCCTGAAGCCCAAAAAGTATTTTTGGTGTTCGCCTGGGTGACTTTAGTGCTGATTATTGCGGCCTTTGATGTCATAGTAGCTAAGACTTTTACTCATTCTCCCCCGGTGGCTACGGCTTCTGTTCTCTTTTTGCTTTTGGCAATACTTTTTGGCGTTTTGCGCCGGCAAGGATTCCCTCTTTTGCCTTTGAGTATTTTGGGAGTTCTGGGGTTAGGGGTAGCTGTTTGGCTTGGGTTTCATCTCCCCTGGAAACTTCCTCAGCGTACTTGGCAGTGGATTCTATTTGTCTATGTATTTATAGCGGGAGTAACGCCGGTTTGGATTCTTCTTCAGCCGCGAGATTATCTCAATGCCTTTCTCCTTTACGGACTTTTAGGTGCTGGAATTGTGGGGGCTTTTGTCAAACATCCAAGCCTCAAATTGCCGGTCTTTACAGGCTTTACCAATGAACTGGGCCCCCTTTTCCCTATACTTTTTGTTATCACTTCTTGCGGGGCTATTTCTGGGTTTCATTCTCTGGTA
The DNA here is from genome assembly GCA_026986115.1 of Thermodesulfobacteriales bacterium. Lineage (GTDB taxonomy): Bacteria > Desulfobacterota > Thermodesulfobacteria > Thermodesulfobacteriales > Thermodesulfatatoraceae > Thermodesulfatator. Next base: position 2,621 of record JALSPG010000137.1, on the reverse strand, counting down.
GGTTCTGGAACTACGGCCAAGCAATTGTCTCGGGAGACGCACGCCCGGCCGATAGGTTATGGAGCTATGTTGCTTGAAACCGTGCTGGCGGTGCTAGCTCTTTTGGCTGTAATTATTCTCCCCTGGGCAGATTATCAGGCGATGTTAAAAAAGGCTGGTCCCATAGGGGTCTTTGCCAATGGGGTAGGAGGCTTTCTTGGTTCTTTGGGCATTCCCGTCCAAAAAGGAATCGCTTTTGCCGCCCTTGCTGTTTCGGCTTTTGCTTTGACTTCTCTTGATACCGCAACGAGAGTGGCTCGGTTTGCCCTAGAAGAATTACTTCCCCGGGATATTGCTAGAAAGAAAGGGAGTTTATTCCTTACCACGGGAGCAAGTGTTGGATTTGCTGCTGCTTTGGCCTTTACTGGAAGCTGGAGAAGTATCTGGCCCCTTATGGGTACAGCTAATCAGCTACTTGCAGCCTTAGCGCTCCTGGCTCTGCTGGCCTGGCTTCGTTTCAGCAGAAGATTTTTTGCTTTTGTCAAATGGCCAGCCATTTTTATGCTATTGGTTACCTTGTCTGCGTTGGCCCTTATTTTTCTTAAAAGTTGGGGGAAAAATTATCTACTAGTAGGATTGTCTTTCGTCCTCTTCTTTTTGGCTCTTTATATTTCTAGGGCAGGTCTTTTCTCTCAAACTCCCGGCCGGTCTCCCCAAAGTATTTTGTGAAGCTGAATCTGAAAGCGCACCCGAAGACGATCTTTTAACACCCAGGTAGCAAGTTCGCGGGGTTCTAATTTGCCATAAGCGGGTGAAAGAAGGACCTGGGTATAAACGTAAAGATAATATTTAAAAATTTGTTCTTTGGCCCACTCGTAATCTGTGCGGTCGGCAATTACAAACTTGATCTGGTCTTTACACCCTAAGTAAGCAAGATTGGAATAGTCCATAAATCGTTCCATTCCAGAAGAAGGAGTTTTAAGATCCATAATTTTGATTACTTGAGGTGGAACACGCTTAAGATTAAGACTTCCGTTGGTTTCAAGAAGTACAGTGGCCCGTTCTCTTAAAAATAAATTTATGAGATCATAAACTTCTTCCTGGAGTAGGGGTTCTCCCCCAGTTATTTGTATATAAGGTAAGCGTCCGTATTGTTCCCAGAGTCTAAAAATTTCTTCTAAAGAATGCCATTTTTGGAGAGGTTTTTGGGCGTAAATAGTATCACACCATCGGCAGCGTAAGTTACAACCTGCAAGTCTTACAAAAAAGGTAGGGAGCCCCATGTGGGCTCCCTCTCCTTGAAGGCTTACGAATATTTCGGCAATATCCAGTTTTTTTTCTTCAAATCTTGAACTTGGCAATGGTATCCTGCAATTCTTTAGAAAGTTTTCTTAATTCTTGGGCGGTATTGCTTGAAAATTCTGCTGCTCGGCGCACTTCTTCTATTACTTGTTTTATTTCTTCCAAATGGCAGAAGCAATCGTCAGTACTGCTCAATACTCCTTGGCTTTGCTGGCTTATTTCTTGGGCAGCATGGGCAGCTTGTTCCATCGCGGCAGCCATGTTTTCTGTGAGTTCACGCACCGGATTAACTAATTCTTCTACCTTATGAACGGCATCTACCGAGCCTTCCACTAAATGGCGGAGATTTTGAATAGTGCTGACTATTTTTTCAGTGGCATCAGCGGTCTGGCGAGCTAATTCTTTGACCTCGTTGGCTACCACGGCAAAACCTTTGCCAGCTTCTCCAGCCCGGGCAGCTTCAATAGTGGCATTTAAAGCCAGTAAATTGGTTTGATCTGCAATTTGGCTTATAAAGGCTACTACTTCTTCTATTTTGACAAAATGCTGGTTTAGCTGGCCGATAACTCCAATAGTGTTTTCTACCTGTTCTGTTACCTGCTGGAGCATATTTGCCGTATCTGCTACATTTTGGCTAACATTTTGTACGGTAACTGTTATTTCTTCGTTGGCACTTGCAAGTTGAGTAATGCGTTCTCGATTTTCATGACTAGAGTTGACAAGTATTTCAATCTTATCTTGTGCTTCTTTTGAAACTTCTAAAAGATTTTCAGATGAGTTAATAAGTTTGTTTTCAGTTTTTTCAATGTTGTTAGTTCCAAGGTTTACTTTCTTTACCAGCTTGTGAAGATTTTGAATCATGTGGTTAATGCCTTGAGCCAATTTTCCTATTTCATCCAGGTTTTTAATCCGGACCTCGGTGTTTAGTTCCCCAGCGGCTACTTTTTCAACCGTAGCCAAACAGGTCTGTAACGGTTTTAAAATATTCTTTTTGGTGTGCCAATAGATAAGGATGGCGGCTAAAAGAGCTAATATAGCTGTATAAAGGATATTTTTAAAGATGATGTCTTTCTGGGCTTTTTCAAAAGCGGAGAGATTGAGAGCCGAAAGCCACACACCGGTTACTTTGCCGGAATAGTCTAAAATAGGGGAGCCAAGAAACAAGATATTACCCGAACGCAAATGAGTAATCCCCTTTTCTGCTTTACGAAGGAAATCTTCCGTAAAAACCGGTTTAAAGAGAGATTTTTGGCTGGCATAAATGAGGCGGAAATTACCTAGGTGGAGGTTTCCGTCAGCTTCAAAAGTTTTAACGCTTTCTTTGCGAAAGATAGCCACAT
>JALSPG010000136.1 GCA_026986115.1 Thermodesulfobacteriales bacterium | reverse complement strand
CCGTCCACATAGTTTCTTACTGAAGATCCCCCGGTGGCAATGGCTTCTTTTAATACCTTACAAATAATCCGGTGTAGTCTTGAGGCATCCTCAAAGGAAAGAGAAGAGGCCTTTCGGGCGGGATGCAGGCCGGCGCGAAAGAGGGTTTCATCTACGTAAATGTTTCCCAGGCCAGCGATAAGGCTTTGATCAAGAAGAAGGGCCTTTAATTTCCGCCGTCGACCTTTGAGAAGGGAATAGAATTCTTCCGGTGTCAGATCAAACGGCTCAGAGCCAAGTTTTACAAGGGAAGGGTGGTGTAAAAGTTTCTCTTCTTTTAAGACCTCTATGCTTCCAAACTGGCGCAAATCAGCATAAAAAAGTTTGCCGTTTTCCAGATCAAAGCGAAGATGGGTATAAGGAGGTTCTGGACCGTTTCTAGAGTAAATAAGCTGCCCGGTGAGGCGAAAATGAAAAAGAAGGACAAGACCTTGTGAAAGTTGAAGCAGGAGAAATTTCCCTCGCCGTTTAAGGTCCAAGATTGTTTTGTCGTGCACCATGTCTATGAAAATTTCAGGCTTCGGGCGGACCAATTTTGCCAAACGAACCTCGCAAGCCTTGATTTTTTGCCCAGAAAGCTTTTGAGAAAGGGTGCGCTTAATAGTCTCCACTTCCGGGAGTTCGGGCATAGATCTCCTCTGCCAGTTTAGTGTGATAGATTTCGATAATGGAAATAGTGAGGGCCACCAGGATGGGGCCTAGAAAAACCCCCAAAAAACCAAAAAACTTAAGCCCTCCAAGGATACTGAAAAAGATAAAAAGATTATGGATCTCTGTGCGTCCTCCAATGAAATAAGGCCGAATGAGAGAATCTATCTGGCTGATGAAAAGGGAACCATACGCCAGCAGAATAAGGGCCTTTATATAGGCTCCTGAGAAAGCAAAATAGATTACCACCGGAAGCCACACGATAGCTGTTCCTACTAAGGGGATAAAAGAGGCTAGGGCGGTGAGAAGCCCCAATAAAAGAGGAGAGTTGACCCCTAGGATGAGATAGATGATGAGGGCAAGCCCTCCTTGGGCCAAAGCTGTCAGTATGGAGCCGTAAAGGGTGGCCTCTATTACCTGTTGGACTTTTTCAACAATGCGGTTTGCCTCTTCAGGATGGACTGGCAAAAGTCCTTTTATCCCTTCCACAAAATAATCTCCGTCGCGAAAGAGATAAAAAAGGGTGAAAAGCATGAAAACTACCTGAAGGATGAGGTTAACCGTGTTGCGAAAGATGGTTGTCCCCCGGGAGAGAAGGAATTGTCCGGCTGAAGAGGCGATAGAGAGGAGAGCAGATTGAATTTCTTTTTCGTAAATAGCCAGTTTTTCAAAAAATATTTTTCCCAAAGCGTAAAGCCGGGGATATTTTTCTGGGTCAGGGGTGAGGATAGTGGCCAAACTTTCTTTTTCAAGCTGGGTCTTGAGATGAGTTATTAATTCCACTGCCTGGGAAGTAAGATTAGTGAGGGTATAGATCAAAGGTACAAAGACTAGAGTCACAAAGAGAAGACAAAGAATGAAGGCGGCAAGGCCTTTTCTATCTCCCAAGCCCTTTCGTAAAAGACGGTTTAAAGGATGAAGAAAGAGGGCTATTACTGCTGCCCAAGCAATAGGTTGAAAAAAGGGAAGATAAAGACGCAAAGTAAGAAAAATAACACTTGCTGCCAGGAGAAGGCCAATAATGGTGGAGATAAAGTGTCGTTGCATTGAATTACGACTTCTTCCGGCTATCCGAGGCCTTCTCTAGATCTAAAATCTGGATGTCTCCCACGTATGCTTTGGTTTCGTAGTGGGTAATTTGTGCCATTTTTTTGGTGAGCTCTGACATTTTCTTAAGATTACGGACAATAATTTCAAGATCTTCATGAAGAGGATTATCCTCGTCAAGATCAGAGAGCGCAAGTTGGGCCGTTCCTAAAGCCGCAAACATAGGGGTATTTAATTCATGGGCTACTGTACGGGCAAGTTGGAGGACTCCTTCAAGCCTTTCCCTTTCCATTTGTTCCTGTTGAAGTTTCATCTGGGCCGTAATGTCTCTCACAATTTCGATAATATGTTCTACTTCTCCTGAGGTTCCTATTACCGGAGAAAGCGTAACTTCGTAATGGCGCTCTTCACCGTTAGTTTCAAGGGTAGTGGTGTAAGAGAAAGGCTTTTTATTTTGGCGCACTTTTTCCATGGGGCAGATATCACGCCGGCAAGTTCTTAGTACTTCATAACACTTGCGTCCGACTGTTTCTTCGTAGCGGAGATCATGCTCTTCAAGAATGCGTTTGTTGACCATGGCTAGGTGTTTCTCACGATCTATAACTGCAAGCCCCGCTGCGAGGGAATCAATTACGGTGCCGAGAAATTTGTGCTCTTCTTCTAATTGGGTGAGTATGTTGTTTATTTTTTGGTAATAAAGAGCATTTTGAATCGCAATACCACTTTGTTCTGCCACAGCCATGACAAAATTGATTTCTGCTTCGTCGAAATGACGAGGTTCAGCGGAATGAAGCCTTAGAACTCCGATTATTCGTTTGTGTACCACGATTGGCACTGCTAAAATACTGCCAATTCCTTCCTTTTTGGCTTCCTCCTGATAACGCACCCTGGGATCCGTTGTGGCATCATAGATTACTACCGGTTCTCCCTGTAAAGCCTGATGAGTACTTAGTTCATCATCAATAGAGCCGCGTGACAGATATTCTTGACTCAAACCATAGGAAGCTACCAATTCGAGCTTTTGGCCAGAAAGATCTAAAAGCCTTATAGTACACCCCTTGAGATTCATGACTTCGGGAAGCTTGGTGACGATGAGGTTAAGTATCTCTTTGAGATCTCGTATAGAATTAAGGGCTTTTCCAATCTCATTGAGAGTTTCAAAATAACGAAGCTGTTTCCGTTGGGCTTCATACATCCGGGCATTTTCGATAGCAATGCCGCATTGTTCAGCAAGGGCAGTAGCAAATTCAATTTCATCATCGGTAAAAAGGCGAGGTGTACGGGAAAGAAGACGCAAAACCCCTATGACGCGACCTCGAATCTGAATCGGGACTGCAAGAATGCTTTTAATTCCCTCTTTTCGAACGGCTTCTGAATAAGCTACACGTGGGTCATGAACAGCATCAAAAATAGCCACTGGATTACCTGCTAGGGCTTCGGCAATACTCTTCTCCGCGTCTACCGGTCCCCGATTTAGATATTCTTGCGATAATCCGTAAGCTGCAGCTAGGTAGAGCTTCTTACCCGTCGGGTCTAAAAGGCGTATAGTAGCTGCTTCTACACCCACTACTTCTGCCACTTTTTTGACAATCAGATCTAAGACTTTATCTATCTCGAGAGTTGAAGATATAGTCCGTGCAACTTCTAAAAATAATTTTAGGTAAGTTTTTTCCTTGCTATGCATGATTTTTTAATTTGAACTCAAAACCTTGGCTACTTTTTCTTCTAGTTCGTCTTTGTCTATAGGCTTGATACAATATTCTGACGCTCCGAGTTTTAAAGATTCTTTCGCTGTTTCTACGGTAGGGTATCCTGTTAGCATAATAGCTTTGATATTTGGGTTAATCTTTTTTAATTCTCTTAAGACATCAACACCGCTCATTTTTTTGAGTTTAATATCTAAAATAGCAAGATCGACAGGATTCTTTTTGACAAATTCTATGGCTTCTTCTTCTTTGGTAAAATCAAAGACCTGATGTTTCTTTCTTTTCAGTATTCGTTTGATAAGTTCTACAGCGTCTTCTACATCGTCTAGCACCAAGATGTTAGCCATTTTTCTCCTCCTTTAAGATATATTTTTTGACAGGAAATTTTATAATAAAGACGGTACCTTTACCTTTTTCTCCTAATTTTTCATCTTCAACTGGAGATTGAAATTCAATACTGGCTCCGTGTTCTTCAAGAATAGCTTTAACAACCGCTAATCCAAGCCCTGTTCCTTTTCCTTCGCCTTTGGTGGTGAAGAACGGTTCAAAAATACGATTCCGGATTTCAGGAGGTATTCCGCAGCCGGTATCCGCTATGGCAACAATGATTTTGCCTTGCTGGGGCTCGTAGCGGGTGGTGATATAAATTTTGCCTTTCTCCCCGATAGCATGTTGGGCGTTGGTGATGAGATTCATAAAGACTTGTTTTAATTTTTCCGGATCACCTTTGAGAGGGGGAAGATGAGGGTCATACCGACGTATCACCTCGATAAAATCCATAGCCAGAGTATGTTCTACTAACGAAAGAACTTCATCGATAAGCTGGTTGAGATTTACTTCGGAAAGAGTCCTTTTTTCTTCTCTGGCAAATTTAAGGAGCCCCTTTACAATACGCTTACAAAGCTGGGCTTGACTTTCTATTTTTTTGAGCATTTCATATATTTCCCCCTGGCCTTCGAGATCCTCCTCTAAAAGCTGAGTGTAGCCTAAAATGATACCCAGGGGGGTATTTAATTCGTGGGCGATCCCTGCAGCCATTTGCCCAATGGCAGCCATTTTTTCAGAATGAGAAAGTTGCTCAGCAAGTTTAGAAAGTATTTCCGATTCACTAAAAGTAATGATAAGCTCATCGGTTTCCGGGAGAAGGACGGCATTTAAAGAGACCTTGTGAGGACTAGAATCATAAATAACCGTAGTGTGAAATTCCTTTATGCGTTTCTTGCTTTTGAGGAGTTCTTCGAATTTTTCTTTTTCTTTAGGGGAGGTGAACCAGGAAAATATGTTTGGCTTGGAAGGGCGCAAATTGGCAAGTAGGATATCTCCTCTGGTGTTGCAGATGATTATCTTTTCTTCAGCGATACCTAAAAGGTTTTGGAGGCAAGCAGGGGAACACACCCGTTCTGCAGAAACCGCTAAAAAAAGTCCTTCGTAGGTCTTGGAATGTTTAAGGTCCATATGAATGTCCTACTAGGTAATGTAGTAAATAGCAACGTATTTAGCTCTTAACTTTACATGAGTTTTTTGCTTCCAGAAATAAAAATTTACCTCGAAATTTTTCTAATCGGTATTTTAATTGTCTTTTCCGCTTTTTTCACTTGTTCGGAAACAGCCCTTTTTTCTCTTTCGCGCCTGGATCAATTACGTCTCAAAGAGCATCCCCGCAGGGCTTGTCGTCTGGCAGTAGAGCTTTTGAGAAGCCCTCGTCACGTATTGGCTACCATCCTTATTGGAAACGAATTTTCCGATATCGTTTCCTCTTCAATAGCCACTATGCTCTTTGTCAATCTTTTTGGAGCTCGCGGTGAATTGCTTGCCTATCCTCTTATGACGGTTCTTCTCTTTTTGGCCGGTGACTTGATTCCGAAGGTAATTGGCTTTCGGAAGCGAGAAAAGATGGCCTGTTTTTTGGCACCTATATTGAGAATCTTTATTTATTTCTTTTCTCCTGTAAGAATTTTCATGCTTGCCTTTACGAATACCTTTTTAAGGCTTTTAGGGCTTCCTCTACGGGAGGAGGCAGCTCTTTCCGAAGAAGATCTGCTTCATCTTGTAGAAGAAAGTTATCGTTCCGGAATCTTGGGAGAGCAAGAAAAACGTTTTATTTATGGTCTTTTGGAGTCAGAAAATGTCTCTGTAGCTGCTATTATGACGCCCCGCCGGGATATTTTTGCCCTGGAAGATGGGCCTATTACTGAGGAACTTTTGCATCTTATCAAAAAGAAACGGTTTTCTCGTATCCCGGTTTATCGGGGAGATCTGGATCATGTAATAGGTGTTCTTCACGTGAAGGATCTTTTGCGTTGGCAACTAGAAAGACGCGCCAAGCGCCTGGCTGATTTGGTACGTCCGCCTTTTTTTGTGCCCGAGATGATGAAGGTGCGGACCCTCCTTGAGGAATTTCAGAAAAGACGTCTTAAGTTTGCCTTGGTGGTAGATGAATATGGCACCATTGTGGGCCTGGTAACGCTAGAAGATGTTCTCGAAGAACTCTTTGGTGAAATTTACGACGAGTTTGATGTCCGCCGTGAACCTATAAAAGAGATATCTCCCGGTGTTTGGCGGGTTTCTCCTAGGGTCCGAATAGAAGAATTTAATAGGATCACAGGTGCAGATCTCCCTTCGGATGATTTTGAAACCATTGGTGGTCTGGTTCTCTATCTGTTTGGAGAATTGCCACAGGAGGGGGATTCTCTAGAGGCCTACGGCTTTCGTTTTGTGGTGGAAAAAATTCGTGGCACAAGGCTTTTAAGTATCCGGGTGGAAAGGCTTTCGGCATGAATCACTTAGAAGGGCTCTTTGTCTTTTTAATCTTACTTTTGGCTGAAGCTTTTTTTGCCGGGGCAGAAATTGCCTTAGTGGCGGCAGACGAGACCAAACTCAAAAAGATGGCACGCACTAGCTTCGGAGCACGGTTAGCCCTCAAATTACTAAGCAACCCGGAATGGCTTCTCACTACTACCCTTTTGGGCCTAAACCTTTCCGTAATAGGCAATAGTGTTGTCACCACCGGCTTTTTGCTAGAAGTGTTCCCTCGTTTTGGGGGTGCAATAGCCGTTTTGGGGCTTCCTCCCACGATGCTTCTTTTCGGGCAAATGATCCCCAAAAGCATCGCCCAACAGCGAGCCCTCTTTTTGGCCCCTAAAGTAGCTCCTCTTATTTACCTCGTAAGCCGCTTCTTTTATCCCCTCGTCTGGATAGTTGCAAGCCTTATTTCTCTATTTACCCGAAAGGAAGGAGAGAGTCGCAAACTTCCTGCTATCACCAGAGAAGAAATCCGGCTCTTGGTGACTTCAGATGAGATGCTCGATCCAGGAGAGAGGCGTCTTATCACCAAACTTATAGATTTCACCCATAAAACCGCCGCTCAAGTGATGATTCCCTTGGTTTGGGTAAAAGCTGTGGAGGAATTTACCCCAGTAGGAGAGGCCCTGAAGCTTTTTATCCAGACCGGTTATTCAAGACTATTAGTCTATCGAGAATATCCTTACCATGTGATTGGTTTCGTGTTGTCCCTTGATCTTTTGGATGTGAAAAACTACAAGGAACCTATTTCTCGGTTTATGCGAGAAGTGAGTTATGTTCCAGAATTCAAACCTGCTTCAGAATTATTGGCGGAAATGCAACGCCGCGGCCAAACCCTCTGTGTGGTGGTAAATGAATATGGTCAAGCTATTGGAATTGTAACTATTGAGGATTTGGTAGAAGAAGTGTTGGGAGAATTTTGGGATGAATTTGACCAAAAACTTGTACCCTATGTAAAACTGGCGGAGAACCACTATTTAGTTAAAGCCTGGCTTGAAGTTGAGCGAGCAAATGAAGAACTCGGGCTCAAGATCCCTCCTGGAGATTACGAAACTATCGGAGGATTTGTTTTGAAACTTGCGGGTCGGATCCCAAAAGTAGGCGAAGTTTTCGAATTCGACGGGGTTAAAATCCAAATACGACGAGCCTCTAAAATGGGCCTCGATGAATTGGAAATCTGGGTCAAAACTCCTCAAAAAGAGGATAATCTTAAATAAAACCTTCCTGGGCTTTAGCGGCACTGATCACAGCAGTAAGGGAGAGTTCTTCTAAAAAGTGTCTGGCCGCCCCGGTGAAGTTTTTAGAGGCTTGAGAAAGCTCTTGAGCCCTTTTTTCGAGGCCCCAAAAGGCCTCCTTTTGACCTTTGCTTGCGGCTTCCAAAAGATCTATGATTTCTTCTGCCAAAGAAAGTATTTTTTCTGTTTCTTGGCTTAAATCCGTGTTTTTTTCTTCGGTTCGTTGGAGCCCTAAAGCTTTTTCCAATTGAATTTTGAAGTCGTCTCTTTTAGGGCTTTGGTTTAATTTTTGACTAGGTGTGGAAATTTCTTGTATGATACGTTCATGGACTTTCATTTTGGTCATCCTTTTCTTTCTTTAAAATTTACCTTCGGCATTTTGGAATATTTTCTTAAACAGAAAGTAAAAAATATTTTCTGGGAAGTCAAAGCTTATGGCGGTTTATCCTGAAAAATTCGACGTCATTGTTATTGGGGCTGGCCATGCAGGAATAGAAGCAGCAATGGCGGCCTCAAAACTGGGGTGTAAAACATTAGTTCTTACTATCAATTTGGATCGTATCGGGGCCATGAGTTGTAACCCTGCTATCGGAGGCCTTGCTAAAGGGCATTTAGTAAAGGAGATAGATGCTCTCGGGGGGCTAATGGCTAAGGCCATTGACGCTACTGGTATCCAATTTCGCAAACTAAATACCCGCAAAGGTCCTGCAGTGAGGGCTACCCGCGCCCAAGCAGACCGTTGGCGTTATCAGGCCTACATGAAACAACTTCTCGAACGCAGTCCCCGTCTTACACTCAAACAGGCCATGGTAGACCGTATTTTAGTGCGTGAAGGAAGAGTAGAAGGAGTGGAAACCTCTATCGGAGAGACTTTTTATGCCAGAGCGGTGATAGTAACAACAGGGACTTTCCTCAAAGGCCTTATCCACATCGGTCTCAAAAATTTTCCCGCCGGGCGCATGGGAGACCCGCCTTCCAATAAACTTTCCGATTGTTTGCGAGAACTAGGTTTTGAAATCGGACGCTTGAAGACCGGAACTTGCCCTCGTCTTGACGGGCGTACCATCGACTACTCTCAGCTTGAAGTACAATGGGGAGATGTCCCTCCACCGCTCTTTTCTTATGAAAATCAGGGCAGAAGGCCACCTCTTCCCCAAGTTCCCTGCTACATCACTTATACCAACGAGAAAACGCATGAAATTATCCGAGCCGCAGTCGATCGGTCCCCTCTTTTTACAGGCATTATTAAAGGGGTTGGGGCGAGATATTGTCCTTCTATTGAAGACAAGGTCTTTCGCTTTCCAGATAAACCTCGTCACCAGATTTTTCTGGAACCCGAAGGACTTGACACCGTCGAGATATACCCCAACGGGATCAGTACAAGCCTGCCAATAGATGTTCAGTGGGCTATGGTAAGAACCATCCCAGGGCTTGAGAGGGCCGAAATAATGCGCCCGGGTTATGCCATCGAATATGATTATGTGAACCCTATCCAACTCAAACCCTCGCTTGAAACCAAAAAAGTGGCAGGGCTCTTTTTGGCAGGTCAAATTAATGGTACTTCAGGTTATGAAGAAGCAGCAGCGCAAGGTATTATAGCCGGGATCAACGCTGCTCGTTATGTAAAAGAAGAAGAACCTTTTATTTTAGATCGTTCCCAGGCCTATATCGGAGTCCTCATAGATGACCTTGTTACCAAGGGCACTAAAGAACCTTACCGGATGTTTACCTCTCGGGCAGAGTATCGTCTTCTTCTCCGCGAAGATAATGCTGACCTGCGTCTCACAGAGCTCGGCTATCGTCTCGGATTGGTCTCTGAGGAGCGTTATCAACGCTTCCTTGCCAAAAAGGAACTTTTAGTCCGGAGCCTTGAGGAACTTCGAAAATACAAGGTGCGGCCAGAGGAGGTTAACCCTCTTCTTTTACGTTTGGGGTCTACTCCTCTCAAACAGGCTCAAAGCCTTTTTGATATTCTTAAACGGCCGGAAGTCCCCCTTGAGGAGATTAAAAAAATATTTAGTTTTTTGAATCGGCTTCCTGAAGAGATTTTGGAACAGATTGAAATTGAGACTAAATATGCGGGTTATGTTAACAGGCAACGCCAAGAGATTGAGAGATTCAAGCGTTGGGAAGGGATGTTGCTGCCTGAAGACCTTAACTATTGGGAAATTCCGGGCCTTTCCACCGAAATACGTGAGAAACTCTCAGCTATAAGACCAAGGTCTTTAGGGCAAGCTTTGAGAATTTCGGGGGTAACGCCGGCAGCAATTACTGCTATTCAAGTGTATCTTAAAAAACGCGGTTGGCGGCCTGTAAAAGAGGCTGCGTAAAAGCGAAGGAAGGAGTAAAATGCCACAGGAAACGAGATCTCATAAAGAGTTACAGGATATATCCGAGGAGATCAAACTCCAAAAAATCGAAGAACCAGCCTTAGCTGTACCTCTGGATTTGCTCTCCGAAGAGGAGGCTGCAAAGCCTTCTAAAAAAGCGAAGCGCAAAAGAGGCCGTCCTCGTAAAAAGAAACTTGAGGCCAAAAAAGAAGACCGCAAAGAAGAAACCAGGCTTCCTGCTCTTCCAGAAGAAGATAAGGCACCGGTTGCCATTGATCCTCTCCAACAATATTTGAGAGAAATCAGTAAATATCCTCTTTTAACTCGGGAGGAAGAGGAAAGGCTTACCAAGGAATATTACAAGACCCGAGACCCCAAAATTGCTTACCGGCTTGTAACTTCAAATCTGCGCTTGGTAGTAAAGATTGCCCTTGATTTCCAAAAGTTTTGGATGCAAAACTTTTTGGATCTCATCCAGGAAGGAAACGTGGGGCTTATGCAAGCGGTTAAAAAATTCGACCCTTACCGGGGGGTAAAATTTTCTTATTATGCTTCTTTTTGGATAAAGGCTTATATTCTCAAATTTATTATGGATAACTGGCGTCTTGTTAAAATTGGCACCACCCAAGCCCAGCGCAAACTCTTCTACAATTTGCGGAAAGAAAAAGAACGTCTGGATGCAATGGGCTTTGAGCCTGCTCCCAAGCTTATTTCGGAACGTCTCAACGTACGGGAAGAAGATGTTATCGAAATGGAACAGCGTCTGAGCGGGGGGGAAATAAGCCTTGATGCTCCCATTAAAGATGATTCAGAAGAATTACACCGAGATTTCCTAGCTGATCCAGGGCCAAAGGTAGAAGACCAAGTGGCCAGAAGAGAAGTTTTGACTAAATTGCGTTCTATTTTGGAAGAATTTGGTAAAGACCTCAAAGACAAAGAACGAGTAATTTTTTACGAGCGTCTCCTTGCAGAGGAACCTTTGACCCTCCAGCAAATTGGTCAACGTTTTGGAATTTCGCGGGAAAGAGTAAGACAAATAGAGGAGCGGCTGCTTAAAAAGCTCCGCAAGTATCTAAAAGAAAGGCTTCCAGATGCAGAGAATTATCCTCTTGCCATTGAAGCTTCTTAGTTTTGGGCTCGTTTTAGGGTTAATTTTCCAGACAAGCGTTTGGGCTTCCTGTAGCCGAGGAGAAAGCTATTTTCATTTTTTAGTAGCCGAATATCTATTAGCCCAAGGCCGTCTTGTAGAAGCACGCAAAGAACTTGAAAAAACGGTAAAGTGTGACCGTAAAGCCCTTTTTCCCCGCAAAGAGCTGATGAAAGTCTATGCCGAGGGTGGATCCTATGAAAAAGCCATTTCTTTGGCCAAAGAAATTTTAAAAGATGCTCCGGACGACAAAGAGGTATTATTTATTTTAGCTAAACTTTATTGGGCTCAAAAGCGTTACGCCCGGGCTATTGAGACTCTTGAAGTGCTGCTGGAAAAATATCCTGATTATGAAGAAGCCCTTTCGGTACTGGCAAGTATTTATCTTCAGAAAAAAGACCTTCAGGGGGCCATCGATACTTTGGAACGTCTGGCTGCTAAGAATCCTGAAAATGCGGCTATTTTTTTGGAGCTTGCCCGTCTTTATCGCCGTCAGGGAGATTTTGAAAAGGCCAAAAGATACTATGAAAAGGCCCTTTCTTTGAATCCTCATAAAGAGACACTTTATTTAGAATACGGAGAATTTCTTGAAAAGATTGGCGCCTTTGCTGAGGCAGAGAAAGTTTACCGCCAAGGTCTTCAGAAAACTTCTCAGGCTTTTCATCTCTATGAAGCTCTTTTAAGGCTTTATATCCGTCAGGAGCAATTCAAAAAGGCTCTCTCAATTTTAGAAGCCATAGAAAAGGAGATAGGTTCCAATCCCCGTTTGTTACTACGCAAGGCCCTTATTTATCTTGATCTTAACCAGAATGAAGAGGCGGCAAAGCTTCTTGAGAAACTTCTCCGCGAAGACCCTCAAAATTATACCGCCCTTTTTTATCTCGGTGTGGCCTTAGAAAAGCTCGGAAAAAAAGAAGAAGCTATTAAGGCTTATGAGGCTATACCACCCCAAGCTGAGGTCTTTACTCTGGCAGTACGACGCCTAGCTCAGCTTTTGAACGATCCCCAGGAAGTTTATAAACTCTTTGAGAAGGCCCTTTCTCAGCACCCGGATGATAGGAATCTTTATCTTCTTGCCGGGTCAATTTTTGAAGAACTTGATGCCTGCAGTCTTGGAGAGCCCTTTGTGAGGAAAGGCTTTGAGAAGTTTCCCGAAGATGTGGATTTAGCAGTTGCCCTCGGCCTTTTATTGATTTGTGAAGGTAAAGAACAAGAGGCTATAAAACTTCTTGAACCTTTGTTAGAAAAGTATCCCCAAAATCCGACTCTTCTCAATTTTATAGGATACACTTATGCCGATCTAAACGAAAATCTTTCTAAAGCCGAAAGATACATCCGCAAAGCCTTATCTCTCAAACCTGATGATGGCTACATCATTGATAGCCTGGCTTGGGTCTATTATCGAAAAGGCCAGTACCAAAAGGCACTCGAAGAGATTAAACGGGCCCTTAAACTTTCTCCCAATGACCCCACTATACACGAACATTATGGAGACATTCTTATGGCTTTAGGGAAAGAGAAGGAAGCCTTATCTGTTTATCGTAAGGCCCTTTCTTTAGCCAAAAAAGGCCGAGACCGCAAACGTCTGAAGGAAAAGATTCAAAAACTGTGCGCAAAATTCTCTTGTTCTTCTTTTTAATAGCAGCAGGTTGTGCCCTTCCTCGCTCCACCCAATGGCGACCCGTTCCAAAACCCTTTTTAGGAGCAGAAGGTCGGGTTTTTTTCAAAGTGTTAACTCCCCGGGGAAATTTCCAAGGTGAAAGTTTCTTTATTGCCCAAGAAGAGTTTTTTTATCTTGAGGCACTTTCACCCTTTGGATTATCCCTTTTTCAGGGGATTCTTGAGAAAGAAAGGGCTCAGCTTGTGGTCTTTCCTACCAAGAAAGCTTATTTTGTCAAAATCTATCTCCCCAAAGAAATTACTAACTATTGGGGAGGGCTTTTCTTGGGATATTTTCCTTCCTCTCTTCTCGAAGGAGCCCTTTTTTTGGAAGATAAAAAAGGTTATCACCTCAAAAAAGAAAGTGGGCCTTTTCGAATTTTAGTGGACTTTGATCGAGAAGGGCGGCTGGAAAAGATTATAGTAAAAAAAGAAAGAACACTTCTCCGGTTAAACTACGAAGGTCTGCAAAAAGTCTCTTGGGAAGTCCCGCCGTTTCATACTAAAGGAATATTTCTTTTTATAAAGCTTGATCCCTTACAGAATCACTTTCAAAAACCGGCCTTGATTATTCCCAAAGGGTTTGAAAGGGTCTTTTGGGAACTCAAATGGTAATTTTAAAGATCCAACAATTTTTTGACTTCTTCAGATAGACTAAAAGAGTGTTCTTCTGCTGGGAAAAGACCTTCTTTTACTTCGCTTATGAATTTCTGAAGGGCCCTTTTACCTTCGGCTGCAAAGTTGGCATACCTTTTGACAAAACGAGGCCGAAAACCTTCGAAAAGTCCCAAGAGGTCCGGCAAAACGAGGATCTGACCGTCGCAATCTGGCCCCGCGCCAATTCCGATGGTGGGAATAGAGATGGAGGAGGTAATGCGAGCAGCAAGCTCTTTGGGGACACATTCTAAGACTACGGCAAAGGCTCCGGCTTCTGCTACCGCTTTGGCGTCGTTAAGGAGTTTGCGGGCTGAGCTTACATCGCGTCCTTGCACTTTAAATCCGCCCAATGAACTGGCTCGCTGAGGAGTAAGGCCTATGTGGGCAAGGACAGGGATCCCGGCTTTTACTACAGCCCTTATAATTTCACAAACCTCTTCTCCTCCTTCGATTTTTACCGCCTGACATCCTCCTTCCTTAAGGAAACGTCCCGCGTTTCGGATGGCCTCTTCCGGGCTGATCTGATAGGAAAGAAAGGGCATATCTCCTATTACCAAGGCTCGTTTTACTCCACGAGAGACAGCTTTTGCCAAAATAAGCATTTCTTCCATAGTGATGGGCAAAGTGTCTTTGTAGCCTAGAACCAGCATAGCAGCTGAATCCCCCACCAAAATGAGGTCAATGCCGACTTCATCAAGAATCCGTGCCCAAAGGACATCGTAAGCCGTAAGGGCTGTGATCTTTTCGCGTCCCTTTTTGGATTGGAGTTCCGGAATTGTAAGTCTAGAGTAAGCGGCCATCTTTGAAGCCCCTTTTGCCAAAATATTCATAAGCCTTACTGGTAAGCATTCGTCCTCTTCTGGTACGCCGTAAGAAACCACAGCGAATAAGAAAAGGTTCGTAAACGTCTTCAAGGGTACGAGGGTCTTCACAAAGGGCGGTAGCTAAAGTATCAAGCCCTACAGGTCCACCGTCAAATTTTTCCATGATGGTCTGAATTAAAAGGCGGTCAAAAGGGCCGAGACCAAAATCGTCGAGATCCATCAAAGACAAGGCCTTTCTCGCCAACGCGGCGTCAATAATATCTTTCCCTTCAACAAGGGCAAAATCCCAGACGCGGCGCAAGAGTCGGTTGGCTATACGAGGGGTCCCCCGGGCCCTTTTGGCAATTTCAAAGGCTCCCTCGGGTTTCAAACGTATCTGAAGTACTTTGGCAGTGCGGAGGAGAATTTCTTGGAGTTCTTTTTCACAATAGAAGTCTAGCTTGAAAGTAATCCCAAAGCGATCTCTCAAAGGGGCAGAGAGAAGTCCACTGCGAGTGGTGGCGCCTACAAGGGTAAATCGTGGAAGAGAAAGCTTAAGAAGTCTTGCTCCTGGCCCTTTACCTACTACTAAATCTAGGCGGAAGTCTTCCATAGCCGGGTAAAGTATTTCTTCTACAGCTGCGGGAAGACGGTGTATTTCGTCAATAAAAAGTACATCTCTTTCAGAAAGGTTGGTAAGGATGGCTGCCAGGTCTCCAGGCCTTTCCAATACAGCTCCGGAAGTAACATGAATTTTGCTTCCGAGCTCTTCAGCGATAATATGGGCCAAGGTAGTTTTGCCAAGCCCGGGGTAACCCGTTAACAAGACATGGTCTAAAGCCTCTTTCCGGGTCGCAGCAGCTGAGAGATAAACAGCTAAAACCCTGCAGACTTCCTCTTGACCTACATAATCGGCGAGTCTTTTGGGGCGAATTTCATTTATATTCATCAAGATGTCGAAAGCCTTTTGAGGGCTTCTTTAATAATTTCTGAAAGATCTTTCCCTTCTTGGAAACTTTTTTCAAGGGCCATTCGGGCTTCATCGGGAGAGAAACCCAGGTTAAGAAGGGCAGAAAGAGCTTCATTAAAAAGAGGGCTTGTAAGGGGTTTACGAATTCCTAAACGTGAGCGAAGCTCTACACAGAGACGTTCTGCCCGTCGCGGTCCAATTCCTGGCACCTTCGAGAGACTTTCAACATCGTTTTGGGCAATAATTTCGAGAAATTCTTGCGGTTCGAAAACTCCCAAAATATTGAGAGCCAGGCGAGGACCCAGACGAGATACTTCTTGTAATCTGCTGAAAAGCTCCCGTGCTTCAGCACTCAAAAAGCCATAAAGTTCGGGTATCTCGTTTCTAATCCGCAAGCAAACATAAAGACGGCAGTCTTGTCCGGGAGGGGGCAGCCTTTCACTTAAAGAAAAAGGGGTTAGGATTTCTAAAACAAAAGGGCCACTTTTGAGAAATACTCTTCCTGGTTCTTTGTATTGCAGCTGGCCTTCAACCTGGGCGAGCATATTTAAACCTCTGTAAGTGATAAAGGGCTACAGCCAAGGCGTCGGAGGCGTCGGTAGGAAGATCACAAGGGATTTCAAGTAGGGCACAAACCATAAAACGGAGTTGCTCTTTAGGGGCACTACCATAACCAGTAAGAGCCTTTTTGATTTCAAGTGGATGATAGAAGAAAACAGGCCTTTCTGCTGTTACCGCAGCTAAAATGGCTGCTCCTTGAGCTTGCCCCAGTTTTAAAGCTGCGTGCGGGAAACTTTGGGGAATAACCTCTTCTAAAGCAATGGCTTCTGGGTTGTAGCGGATGATAAGATTGGTTATTTCTTGAAAAATTGTGTGCAGGCGATGAGGAAGGGAGCTTTCCTTTAGCCGGAGAGCCCCCCAGGTAAGAGGTTTCTGAGGGGCCTCAATAATTCCATATCCCATGACCCGGGAGCCCGGATCAATTCCCAAAACTCGCATTATATTTTGGCGCTTACGCGCTCCATGATTTCGTCAGGAATATCAAAATTGGCGTAAACCTGCTGGACATCATCATGGTCTTCTAAAGTTTCCATGAGTCGAAGCATCTGTTGGGCTGTTTTTTCGTCTTCTAACTTTACCGTAGTTTTAGGGACCATTGTTACCCTGGCAGATTGAATATTAAACCCGGCCTCTTTAAGGGCGCTTTGAACTGCTTCTAAATCCTGAGGAGCAGTGATGATCTCTACTTCGCTTTCATATTCACGAATATCCTCAGCTCCGGCTTCAAGGGCTACCTCCAGGAGTTTTTCTTCGTCGCTTCCGTCACGAGAGATTATGATAAGTCCTTTTTGCTCAAAAATCCAAGATACCGCACCGGGTTCGGCAAGATTGCCGCCACATTTGCTAAAAATGTGCCTTAACTCTGAAACGGTACGGCGTTTGTTGTCTGTAACGCTCTTTATGAGAACCGCTACTCCTCCTGGACCATAGCCTTCGTAGGTGGCTTCTTCCCATGTGGTTCCAGGCTCTTGTCCTGTTCCTTTTCTGATAGCGCGTTCGATATTTTCTTTGGGCATATTAGCGGCTTTGGCTGCCTGGATAGCAGCTCTTAGTCTTGGATTGGCGCTAGGATCTCCCCCTCCTAGGCGGGCGGCCACCATGATTTCTCGAATAAGTTTGGTAAAAAGTTTCCCTCTTTTGGCGTCTTGAGCCGCCTTTTTACGCTTTATTTGTGCCCAGTGAGAATGTCCTGCCATAAGATCACCTCTACGAGAAGTCTTAATTTCGCCCAAATCTTAGCCACTTTTATCTCTCTTTGCAAAAGGTGTTTTTCCCTTCAAGAGGAAAGGGTTGGGGGGGAGAGTTTTTTTTGTTAAAGCATAGGCAAAAGCGGCAAAGGAGGTGCTATGTCAGAGCTCAGATTGGTCATTTCACCTCAGGAAATCGCTTCCAGGGTGAAGGAGATAGGAACTCAAATTACTGAAGATTATAAAGGGAGGGAAGTGGTCTTTATTGGTATTCTCAAAGGGGCCTTTGTTTTCTTGGCTGATCTCATCAGGGTGGTTAATCTTCCTGATCTAGAGTTAGATTTTGTACGTCTGGCAAGCTATGGTAAAAGCGATGTTTCTGCAGGAGAAGTCAAGATTACTAAGGACATCGAACTTTCTATCAAAGGCAAAGATGTCATTGTAGTGGAAGATATTATCGATACCGGCTATACCCTGGAATATTTCCAAGAGGTCTTAAAGCTCCATGAACCGCGCTCTGTGAAAATATGTTGTCTTATTGATAAGGCTGAAAGAAGAAAGGCCAAAATCAGAATCGACTATTGCGGCTTTAAAATACCAAAGGGTTTTTTGGTAGGTTACGGGCTAGATTTTGCTGAAAAATACCGCCATCTTCCCGGAATTTATGAAATTGTGAGGTAAAGATGAAAAAATTTCTCGGTTTTGTTTGGAGCTATTTTAAAAATAGCCCTTGGTATATGTGGGTATTGAGGATAGGGTTGGCTTTATTGCTTTTTAAACTTTTTATGTGGTCTAAAATGCTTGGCAATCTTCCTCAGAAATAATAAGGGGGAGGTAAACCCTCCCCTTATTATTACCACCAGCTGATGGTTTTATCCGCTTCGAAAATCATTTTAATGAGCTTGTCATAATCGGCATCTTCTTTAGCTTCGTAAAGTTTAAATTCCATAGCTTCATTACCTTCATTTAAAATCTGAACGAGTTTTTTTACTTCTTCATTGGGTTCGTTCCGATATACGTGGAGAAGCTTCATTTTAGGCCTCCTCTTATCGATTTAGGTTAGTCAGCACAAGCTGGTGGAGGAGCATGTTTTTGCTTTGGAAGCCCATAACCAATGATAACATCTGCCTCTTTGAGTTTTTGGGCTAGCTCCTCCAAAGTAATACTTGTAAGTCCGGCTTCTTCTAAGTTGTATTTTTTGGCTTCTTCATCTTCAATGGTGTCTACTACACAAAAAACATCGCCTTCCATATCACGTATCCAGTCGATATTTTCCCTTACGTACTCGGTAAGATTAGGCATCTTATTATAAAAGACACAACAATGAGAGTAATGGTTTTCTACCGAAAGGCCCAGGGTGGAACGGATACAATCACTTATATAAATACGATTTGCTACTAAAAAGTAAACTTTTAAAGACTCTGCCATAATAGACCTCCTTTAAAATTTAAAGCACAAAATATTTGCCACACTCATCAAGTATCTCTCCATGGAAAGCCTGAGTGCGCATCTGTTTGGGAGTGAGACCTCCTGGAATATCAGTTTCTACATCGAAGCCCTCACAAGTGTAAGAATCAGCACAAATGGCAAGATCTTCTTCCGGGATCATTTTTACAAGTTTTGGAAAATCAGGTTGTTTGGTGAGATGAATAGCTTTAAAAGTGAAAAAGATTTTGACCTTTTTACCTGCACGTTGAGTGGCTTCGACAATTTTCATTAAATGTCCCATGTATTGGGGATCAGTAACAAAAATTCCAAGTTTATCAGGATCTTTAGCCATAATACACCTCCATTTATTTACTTAACCTTTCTTTATATAGAAACGCATAAAACCTGCATCTTCTCTTTCTCCAAGATATTCATGTCCCGCACGTTCACACCATCCAGGAATATCATTTCTAGAACCAGGATCGGTGCCAAGTACCTCCAGAATTTGTCCGCTATTTAGCTTTTGAATAGCCTTTTTGGTCTTAAGAAGTGGCATAGGACAAGAAAGACCTTTACAATCAAGAGTCATGTCGGGTTTAATTCCTTCTGGGGCAATTTTAATGTCAGACATATTAACCTCCTTTAAATGAATTTGATTTTCCTGACTAATTGTCAGGTTACATCTCAATCACTAGTTTGTTTGATTCTTCGTTCCAGTCAATGATTACATACCACACTACACAGATCAAGGTAATCAGAAAGAGTGTCCCGCCGTAACCTAAATATTCTGGGAGGAATACCGCCTTACCGAGATAGCCTTCTTCGATAACGTCATATTCTGAAAAATAATAACGAACGACAGAATTAGAGAGAGCAAAGAAAATAGCCACCACCCAAAGCTTGATTTGTCCTTCGGCGACCCGCCAAAGGCTACCGGAACCTCACCCTCCAGCTACGACCATGGAGGCGCCAAAGATAAATCCTCCTATTAGGGCTCCGAGTCCAAATGTGGGAACAACGTAAGCCATCTCGGGTTGAACCTCTTGATATTTAAGAATGGCCACCCCTATGGCCCCTAGGATAATACTTACCATCAAAGCTTTGCCCATAGAGGCTTCACCGGTCATAAAGGGCTCACGCAAGGCATTCACCATGCAGAACCGACTTCGATGCATAATATATCCAATACCTGCAGAAATGATGAGACACCCTCCCAAAACATCCGCATTATCGATTTCTTCATTTCCAAAATAGGCATAGGTAGCAACAATAAGCCCTATTAAAAGAAGAAATCCGATATAAGGTCCTACCTTACGAAGACTAATTTCAAAACCTCCGGCACTTGGGAAATGTTCAATCTCCCAATAGAGATACTTGATACCGACAATTACACCAAAAATAAGTCCTACTGCCATAGCTAAACCGTTGGCTGCCAGGTTGTGGAGTGCTACATAAAAACCACCCACGTTACATCCCATAGCCATAGCTGAACCAATTCCCATTAGGATTCCTGCTACAATAGCCTTGATATACTCAATTTTTGGAGGAAAACGCAGGCCAAATTCCCGGGCGAGAAAGGCAGAAATAGCTGCTCCCCAAATAAAGCCGATATCTAAAATAGAAGATGAAAACTCCAAAGGGTGCGGGGGAGCATCTTCATAAAACCCGATACCGTAAAAGAACCAATCCGCCCAATTTCTGATACCACCAACAATACCCCAAGGACGATACCAAGCCTCCAATAAGATGGCAAAAAGGGCTAACATAACCCCTCCCATCAAAGGAGACCAATTAGAAAGGGCAAAACTTCGCCAGCTCCTTGAAATAGCCTCTTTAAATTCAGACATTTATCCCTCCTTGCCAAAAGGTTATTTAGACCTCTTCAGTAGGCTCGCTCTAACAAAACTGAATGTAAGTGTCAAACATATTGAAGAGATAAAAAAAATAAATTTATGGCAAAAACAGCAATTAAAAATAAAAAACAGCGATTAATCTTCCTAGAGGAGCTTTTAGGCCCATTTTTGGTTGACAAATAGGCTCTCTCTTTAAAAGAGCTTTTATTAGCATTTTCATTCAAAAAAGATCTTGTCAACTTTGAAGAGGTGCTGTTCCTTATGCAAAGAGGAGGGAGTCATGAAAAGAGAATATTTTTTCTTAATATTTTTTCTTTTTTCTGTGCTTCTGAAAGGAGTAGTGGCTATGGAAATCGCCCCCGGTCTTTACAAAACAAAGCTTGATAACGGACTTACCGTTATTGTAGAGGAAAACCGCCGCGCACCGGTAGTAGCAGTTCAAGTTTGGGTGAAGGCTGGAAGTGTGTACGAAAAGGACCGTGAAGCAGGTATTACCCATCTTATCGAGCACATGATTTTTAAAGGTACTGAAAAGTATAAGCCCGGGGAGATTGCTTCGACTATCGAAAGTTTCGGGGGCAACATCAATGCCTTTACTTCTTACGACTATACTTGTTATCACGTAACCGGTCCTTCCGAAATCTTAGAAACAGCCCTCGATGTCCTCTCTGATGCCGTTTTTCACTCAATTTTTGACCCTGTAGAGCTTGAACGCGAAAAAGAAGTGGTACTTGAAGAGATGCGGATGCGCAGAGACAAGCCTTCTTTAGCTCTGGCCGAAGCAGTTATGTCTAAAGCCTACCTTAAATATCCTTACCGACGCCCTATTATCGGTTATGAAGAAACGGTAAAAGCTATAACTAGAAAAGATATTTTCAGTTATATGGCTCGCCGTTACCGTCCCCCCCATATTGCAGTGGTTATCGTAGGGGATGTGGAGGCCGAAAGCGCCCTTTCAAAAGCAGCGGCCTATTTTGGCAAAGCTCCCAAAAGGCCTCCGGAAGAGGTTAAATTTCCTCAAGAACCACCTAAAAATGAGCCGGTTTTAGTAACAATTGAAAGAGAAGTTCAGGAAGGATATTTTCATCTGGTCCTACCCGGGCCGAGCCTTCTTGAACCTGAAGCCCCGGTGGCCGATGTTATGGCTACCCTTCTAGGCCAAGGAGAATCATCTCGTCTTTATCGCAAGCTCCGGCGCGAAAAGGAGATTGTTCACACTGTTTACGCTTATACTTTCACCCCTATGGGGCCGGGGCTTTTTGAGGTTGCGGGGACGGCTTCGCCCGAAAATTTACGGGAGGCCCTCAAAGAATCTTTGGTCGAACTCTTTCGTCTGAAATACGAACTTGTCCTTCCTGAAGAACTTTCCAAAGCCAAGACCATGGTAGCGGCAAGCTTCGTCTATAGCCGTGAAACAATGCAAGGCGAAGCCCGTAAGCTGGGCTCCTTTGAGATAATAGCGGGTGATCCCCTGAAGGCCAAAGAGTACCTAGAGGCGGTTAAAGCCGTAAAGGCTGAAGATATAAGAAAAGTGGCCCAGAAATACTTCACTCCCCAAGCGGTAGTAGCCGGGCTTTTGGCCCGGGGGGCAGGAGAAGTTATCTCTCCTGAAGAACTTAAAAACTTGGTAGAAGAAGCTGAACTTGAGGCCTCTGGGGTCTCATCTGAAGCTGAAACATGGGTAAGTCCTACCGTAAAAAAGGTCCTACCCAATGGGCTTACCGTTCTGATAACTCCTCAAAAGGACGTTCCTTCATTTTCGATGGTGCTGATTTTTCCAGGTGGTTTACGTTATGAAACAAAAGAAACCAACGGCCTTTTCCGCACTTTAGCAGCCTTATGGACCAAGGGCACCGAAGAAAAATCTGCAGAACTTTTAGCCACTATGGTGGAATCTCTAGGAGGCGAGATTGAAGGCTTTTCCGGACGAAATACCTTTGGTCTTAAGGCAACTTTTCTTTCAGAAGAGTTAGAAAAGGCCTTTAATCTTTTTGCGGAAGTCACCTTGAAACCTGCTTTTAGGGAAGAAGAGCTTAATAAGCTCAAGCCAGAGCTCCTTTCCGCCATTGCCCGGCAAGAGGATGATCCGTTGCAGTTGGCTATTCGAGAATATTACCGACTCCTTTTTGAACCTCATCCTTACGGGCTCAATATTTTAGGTTCTCCCAAGGTGATAAAACGCCTAA
>JALSPG010000135.1 GCA_026986115.1 Thermodesulfobacteriales bacterium | reverse complement strand
ATAAACTTCTCTTGGGTGGTCATGGCTATTCCTCCTTATTTTGAGTTTTGGGTGGAGCTCTCTCTGGAGGGTAGCCTAGACCCCCTTTGGGAAGGCCTACCTGTCAGATTAAGTCTGAGCTAATGCATATAAAGCAAGCTTCTAATATCTCTCATCTTTCCCCTCCATTTTGCCAGGCCAATACACTTGAATAGTCCCGTAAAGCTGGTATCATCTTGGTACAGAATTTTGAATAGATCCAGATCATGAATCTCAATCTACCTCAGAATCTCTTAGACTTTTGGCAAAAAAGAAAAGAAATAAGTGGAATTTATATTCTCCCCACCTCTACTAGAAAAAGCCTAGATATTCTTTTATGTATTGAAAATAGTCAAGAGTCTTATTTTGAAAGATTGGATTTCTATTATCCTTCTGATCAGCGGAAAAGCTTTCTTCGCGTCTATCCCATCACCCGCAAAGAATTTGAAAGCTGGCCAAATGGAGTAAAAGATCAGGTTCGGCAGAGTTTAGAAAAAGCTCGTGTGCTTTGGCAGAAAGCACCATGCTGGTAAAGATATATGGCCCCTTAGCACTTCTTGTACTTGTTGCCGCTGAAATTCTTCTTTTCAAAGAAAATCAATTTGTCGGAAAATGGTTTTACTGTTTTGCCTGGTGGCCATATATCTTTTTCGTTGATTGGCTGGTTAAAAGAAAAACTAATAACTCTTTGATTTGGGACAGAACAAGAGAATTCCTCGTCCTTATTCCTTGGTCCTGTTTTATCTGGCTTATTTTTGAGTGGTTTAATCTGTATCTCAAAAATTGGCATTATATAAACATAATCCCCGAAACACCCTGGCGGTGGTGGGGTTATTTTCTTTCTTATGGTACGGTTTTGCCCGGGCTTTTTGAAACTTACGAACTCCTCTGGGCTTATGGCCTTTTTGAAAGGAAAAATCGCCCTCCCCTCCAAAATCCTCTTAAAACCTATCCTTTCCTTACTATTCTGGGTATTCTCTCCCTTATTCTACCAGTGGCTTACCCTCGTTATTTTTTCCCTCTCGTATGGGGAAGTTTCATTTTTCTCTTAGAACCCGTTAATCACTCTCTTAAAGCTCCATCCCTAATTCGAGAATGGGAAAAAGGCTCTTTTCGAAAACTTTATCTCTTACTCTTCTCTGGCCTTATCTGTGGCTTTTTGTGGGAATTTTGGAACTTTTGGGCCACTAGCAAATGGGTTTATACCGTGCCTTTTGTAGGAAAAGTAAAACTTTTTGAGATGCCAGTACTCGGCTTTTTGGGTTTTCCTCCTTTTGCTGTAGAGTGTTATGTGATGATGAACTTTATCAATATTTTGCGGGAAGGCCGAAGTTGGGAAAGGGATGCTTCCAAGCCTGCTATTTCTTATCGTGTACCCCTGTGGTTCTGGATCATCCTCCACCTGGGTTTTTATAGCTTTGTTTTCCGCCAAATTGATCTCCACACGGTAAAAAGTTTTCTTTCATGAAAAGCCCTCTAATTCTTTTTGTAACCGAAGAAGGAAAAAAGATCGCTGAAAGATTGACCCCTCTTTGGGGTATTATACCCCAGCGTTACAATTCCTCTGCCATCAAACAGGCCTTTGATGAAAAGCGTCCTCTCATTTTCATCGGAGCCTGTGGAATTATAGTGCGGGCCGTCTCTGCCTATTTAATACACAAAAGTAAAGACCCCCCAGTAGTAGTAATCGATGAAAGAGGAAAGTTTGTCATAAGCCTTCTTTCCGGACATCTTGGAGGAGCAAATGAACTGACACGCGAAATAGCTTCCTTTCTGGGCGCTACCCCAGTTATTACCACCGCTTCTGATATAAGGGGCCTTTTGGCACTAGATCTCTGGCTCCTCCAAAGGAATGTCGTCATAGAAGATTGGAAAAGTCTTAAAGAACTTCAGAGCAAACTCTTAGAAACCGGAAAACTTAGCGTCTTCCTAGAAGATCCCCTTGCTTTTTCCCTTCCCCAGGCTTTAAAAGAAACTTCAGACCCTTCGGAAGCTGATTTTATTCTTACTTACCGGCCCTCTTCTTACCCCAAACTAAGTTTCATCGTGAAAGCCCTCTGCTTAGGGGTAGGGTTTCATAAAGAAGAGAAAGAACTTTACAAAAAAGTAACCAGACTTTTGCAAGAAAAGGGCTTTTCTCCCAAAGCAATAAAACGCATTGCCACCCTAGATAGCCGATCTCAAACACCTGCATTTTACAAACTGGCAAAGGTCTTTGACGCTGAAGCACTTTCTTTTACCAAAGAAGAACTTTCCCTTCTCTCACCGCCCACACCTTCTTATGCCCAAAAGGCCCTCAAAATCCCGGGGGTAGCTGAACCTTGCGCCCTTTGCGCCGCTGAAGGAGGACCTCTTCTTTTAACTAAAGTGTCCTTTCAGAACATCACTCTAGCAGTAGCCATCCACGCCTCTTTTACATTTCGGTAAAAAATATTCCAGTTTCAACAACCTATTTAACAAATTTGTTAAAAAACTATACCGACCTTTCTTTAGTTTTCGTAATTTTAGTCAATTGCCGAAGATGGCACATTTTATGCTTCAAAGTTTTTTAAGTTTCGAAGTTGTTAAAAAATTGTTAAGGAGGTTAGCATGAAGAAATTGTGGGGAGTATTGCTGGTTTTTGTCTTTTCTTTTTCCTGTGGTTGGGCGGCAGAAAGGCCCCAGGCCGACTATACAGTCGATGTGCTTTCGCAGTACGTATGGCGTGGCTTTGCTCTTTCGGATGATTCGGTAGTTATTGAACCTTCCATGACGGTCTCTTACTTGGGCTTTTATATCAATTTCTGGGGGAACTACGATACCGATCAAGACACCAACGGTGAGGCCAAGTGGAATGAAACCGATTTTACCTTTGGCTATACCTATGAAGGACTTCCCCTTGGTCTCTCTTTAGATGTAGGGGGCATTTATTACGCCTTAGATGGAACAAAAGACTCCTTTGAGATTTTTGCCAGTCTTTCGGGAACCTGCCCCAAAACTGGAATTACTTTAAGTACCACCGTTTACCGTGAAATTTCACATTATCCGGGCTGGTGGATCTCTATCGCCGGTGGAAGAGATTTTAAATTACCTTATGCGCAAAGCTCCTTAAACATCTCTTTGGAAGCCATGTATCTTTCAAGTGACGACCAAGGAGCCTATCCTGATCCGGACGACAACGACGAATTCTCAGACTGGCTCTATCTCAAACTTGGGGCTGAAGTCGAAATCCCTCTGGGAGAATATTTTTCTCTCACTCCCAAAATTTACTATAGTTTTTCTCTCACAGACGATGCCGATGATCTCATCCAGAGAATTTCTTGGGATAATAATCATGACCATTTTTACGGTGGCATAAGCCTTTCCTTCAGCTTCTAAATAAGGGGGGCGAGAAGCCCCCTACTGATTTTCCCTCCAGATCTTCCTGCCTTTACAAACCATTTTGGAAAAAATCTCTCCTTGCCGAAAAGAAACTAAGATGGAAATCGAAAGAAAACTACGGGAAATTGAGGCCTTTTTGGAGGCTAAAACCCAAAAAAACCTCTCAAAAGGGGAGCTCTGGATCCATCTTGAAGAACTTTACCAACTTTGTAAAGAACTTTACGAACAGGCTTCTATAGATTTTCTAACAGGTCTTTACAACCGCAGATTTTTTGAAAAAGAACTCGAACTCTGTGTGGAAAGGGCCAAGCGAGAAAGGTGCGTTTTTTCTCTCATTCTTATGGATCTAGATCACTTCAAGAGTATAAATGATCGCTTTGGGCATTTAGCAGGAGATGAAGTTCTCAAAGGTGTAGGAAAACTTATTAGAGAAAGTATTCGCAAGGTTGATATCCCGGCCCGTTATGGAGGAGAAGAGTTTGCAATCCTCCTCCCTGGAACCAGTTTTGAAGGTGCCTTTTCGGCAGCCTGGCGTCTAAAGAAGAAATTGCGGGAATACCAATTTGGTACAGAGGAAAAACCTATTCGGGTTACGGCTAGCATAGGAGTAGGAACGTATCGTCCTCTAAACGGGACCTCAGCCCAGGAGTTTCTCTCAGAAATAGACGCCCTTCTTTACCAGGCCAAAGAGAAGGGCAGAGATCTCATTATGCCTGAGAGGGAAAGCCCTACCGAAGACAAAGCGCTAGAGGGCATTTCCTTTGAAGAACGTCAAGCCTTAAAAGGAGTTTGGTCCTATGATGATAAGCATTACTAGCGGCAAAGGCGGGGTGGGGAAAACCTCTTTTGCCGTAAATTTAGCTCTGGCGTTAAGCCCGGAATATCGGGTCCTTTTGGTAGATGCGGACCTTGGGCTTGCCAATGTAGATGTCATGCTTTCTTTAGCCCCGCAGGTCACTGTACGCCATGTACTCCTAGAGGGGCGTTCTATAAAAGCAGCTATTATCAAAAGTGGCTACGGATTTGATATCCTACCTGCTGCTTCTGGGGTGGTAGAACTGGTACAACCGGATTCTGAAATGAAAGGGGCACTGGAACTGGGCCTTCGAGAACTGGATAACGAATACGATCTACTTCTTTTTGACACCGGAGCTGGAATCAGCCCAGTAGTACTTTGGTTCAACTGTTTGGCTGCCTATAGTTTGGTCCTTTATACCCCTGAACCTACTTCCATCACTGATGCTTACGCCTTAATCAAAGTCCTTTCAAGAGACTATGGTCAGAAAAATTTCTTCCTTCTTGCGAACCAAGCTTCCCAGAAAGAGGGCGAACAATATTATGTCCACCTAACCAGAGTTATCAATCGCTACCTAGGGTTAAGTCCGTACTTTCTGGGAAGTGTGCCTAAGGATCCAGAACTCGAAAGGAGTATTCGGTTACAGAGACCGCTTTTGTCTTTCAAGCGGGAGAGTAAAGCGGCCCAGGCTATTTTAAAAGTCGGCGAAGAGCTAAAACCTTTCTTCCAAAAGGAATCTTTAAAGGCCGCAGTCAGATTTTGAACCTCCTTTTAAAAATGGCTAAAATGGCCTGATGTCCCAAATTCCATCGAAAAGTATCTTGCTAGAATTTGCTTTGGCCAAGGCTCATCATTTGCCGAACGGACGTTTTCGAAACCCTTGGTTTCAAAAAGAAGCCCCAGCACTACACAAAATCCTCAAGTGGAAGCTCTCCCACCTGATATTAAGAGACAGACCGCGATTCCCTGTACTCAAGCCCGCAAGATCTCTCTTGGAAAGGGCAAATCCCCTTGTCTGTTTCTTAGGACACAATACAATTTTCCTCCGTTTAGGAGGTTCAAACATCCTTTTCGATCCAATCTTTTCTCACATCGGAGGGCTGATAAAAAGACATACCCCTCCTCCCCTTCTGGCCCAAGAGCTTCCAGCGATAAACTATGTGATTTATAGTCATACTCATCGCGATCACTGTGATCTTGGTGTTCTCAAAAAAATTCCCGGAAATTTTAAAATCATTGCCCCTCTTGGCCTTTCGCGCTACCTACGCACATCTAACCTAGTAGAGCTTGATTGGTTCGAAAGTCTTGAGGAAGCTGGTTTACGCTTCACCGCTCTTCCCCTTCAACATTGGTCTAAACGCGGACTTTCCGATACCAATTATAGCCTCTGGGCCGGATTTATGGTTGAAATTGAAAATCTCAAGATTTTCCTTGGCGGAGACACTGGCTATTTTTTTGGTTTTAAGGAAATTGGCAATCTTTTTGGCCCCTTTGAGTTGGCTTTTCTCCCTGCTGGAGCCTTTTTGCCACGCTGGCTTATGGCCCCTTTTCATATGAGCCCGGAAGAGGCCGTCAAAGCCGCTCTCGATCTCAAAGCCAAACAAGCCACACCCATCCACTGGGGAGCCTACAAGCTGGGAGATGAAGCCCTTGATGCTCCTCCCAAACTATTTAAGCTTGCCGCCCGCAAACACGGACTAAAAAGCCTCATTCTTTACCCGGGAGAAATCGCTCTCTGGCACAAAGGGGCTTTTCATCACCTTGAGATGGTACCACTGTGAAACCTCAAGGAGCCCCCTTACGGCATTGCCCAAAAAGATCTTTTCTGCCCGGGAAAGATCGTCTAGAAAAAGTATTTTTTCTTCGACCAGACCTTTTTCAAGAAGGCTTTGACGCAAAACCCCTGGCAAAAGGCCCAAGGTTTTGGGTGGAGTAAAAAGCTTTCCTTCTAACTCAAGAAAGAGATTGGTAATAGTTCCTTCCAGAAGACGACCTTCAGTATCAAAAAAGACAATCTCAAAGAGTCCGAGTTCGCGGGCTTCTTTCTGCCACTTTGCAAACCAAGGCCGATAAGTGGTTTTGTAAAAGATAAATGGTGAAAGGGGCCAATCTTTTTGAACAAGGCCGATTTTGATAGGGCCCTCAAAACTTGGCAACGGATAGGCCTCAAGTTTTAAAGAGCCATCGGATGCCAAAAGAAGTCGTAACTTGGCTTCTATATCAAGCCCTTTTTGGGCTCGCTTAAGGAGGTCTTCAGCTGCTTCAATATTTAAAGGAAAATCAAAATAAGAAGCCGCTTCTTTTAGACGCTTAAGGTGCCAAGGCCAAAGAGGAACTCCTTTAAGAGGGGTAAAACGCATTGTTTCAAGAAGCTCAAATTTTTGCGGAGGATCAGTCAGAAATTTGGCCTTGAGCAGGCATTCTTCAAATTCTTTCTCTGGCTCACTGTCCCAAACGATCCCTGAACCAATACCAAATTCCGCACTCCTTCCCTTGAGTTCTAGCGTCCGAATTGCCACGTTTAAGACCAGTTCTTTTGCGGGGGAAATAAATCCAAAGGCCCCTGTATAGACCCCGCGAGGGGTTTTTTCGAGTTCGGCTATTATTTCCATCGTACGGATTTTGGGAGCCCCGGTTACAGAACCACAAGGAAAAAGCCCGGCAAAAAGTTCATAAAGAGAAAACTTTTTGAGTTTCCCCTTTACCGTAGAAATCATCTGGAAAACCGTCTCGTATTTTTCCACCTCAAAAAGTCTGGGCACGTAAACGCTTCCGGGCTCACAAACGCGGCCGAGATCATTTCGCAAGAGATCGACTATCATGACATTTTCGGCCTGGTTTTTAGGATCCCTTCTAAGCCAGGTAGCGATCTTTTGGTCTTCTTCAAAGTTTAATCCTCGGGGAGCAGTCCCTTTCATGGGTTTGGTCCACAAATAAGGGCCTTCCTTGCGCAAAAAAAGCTCTGGGGAAAAACTCACCACCGAAAAGTCACCTGCTTTGAAGAGCCCTCCATAGCGTACCCGCTGCTTATTGCGAAGTGAAAGATAGATTTCTTCTGGCAAATGCGGACATTTAAAGAAAAACTTAAGGGTGTAATTTACCTGGTAAGTATCTCCAGAAGCGATATAGGCTTTAATCTTTCTTAAAGCTTCAAAATACTCCTCTTTGGTAAGAGAAAGTTCTAACTTCTCTAAAGCTAGAGGTTTTGCTCGGTAGTCTTTGGCAGGACTTGCAAAAAACTCCTCTGGCTTCCGAAAAAGACCTACCAAGGCAAGGGGAGAAGAAACCTTGAAGGGTAAAGATGAAAATCGCTTTTCTAAGAAATAGCCAAGCTCATAAGAGAAAAACCCTACTACCCAAAATCCTTCTTTCAAAGCCTTTTCCAAAACGGAAAAGAAATGCCAAGGATTATCACCAGGATTTAGAGAAACAATCTTGACCGGATCTCGAAATAAAAAATGGCGCTTATCTTCAGGCCCCATACGACTTGATTCCAAAAAGGCATAAAAAGACCTTCTTTTGTGCTCTCCCAAAAAGGCTTCTAAATCAATAAGCCCTTCGGGACTGTACCTTAAGACCAAGATCGGCTCCTCTCTCATGAGGCCTCTTTTAACAAGAATTTTTGTTCTTCTCAAAAGAGCTACTTTTTCTTGTTATTTTTTGATATTTGTTATAAATTCGTATAAAAAAGGAGCACTAAAGATGAAGATTTTGGCCTTTCAGGGTAGCCCTAGAATCGGTGGCAATACAGATCTTCTCCTTGACGCCTTTTTAAGGGGTGCAAAAGAGGGTGGAGCGGAGTGTGAGAAAATCAACCTTTACCGGATAAAAATCAAACCTTGTCTAGAATGTGGGGAATGTGATACTACCGGAGAATGTGTTATCCCTGATGATATGGCACAAATTTACCCCAAAATAGACGCTGCCGATGTTATTGTGGTGGCTTCTCCTATTTTTTTCTACAATATTACTTCTTATACCCAAGCCTTGGTAGAAAGATCTCAAGCTCGTTGGGTTTGCAAATATGTTCTTAAAAAGGAGCCCCCTTACGGAAAGGAAAAAGCCGGGATCTTTCTTTCTCTCGGGGCCACCAAAGGGAAAAAGCTTTTCGAAGGGGTCCAGCGTGTTATTCGCTATTTCTTCGATGCCATCTATGCCAAATATGAGGGTGGTCTTTTTTACCGGGGTATAGAAAAAAAGCAAGCCATAAAAGAGCATCCCTCTGCTTTGGAGGAAGCCTATTACCTGGGCCTCTGTGTAGGCCGAGGTGAACCGCGTGAAAACTGGCCTCTTATAAGAGAGAAAAGCCCTTAGTCTTCTCTTTGCAGACGCCCTATTTCTGCCCGCCCCAAAAAGATCCGAAAAACCGCTTTTTGGGCGGGTTTTATTTCAAGCCTTTTGGCAACCTCCACCAAGGCCTTTTCCGCAGCTTCCTGTGGAGCGGTTGCAGGCACGTGCTGGACTTCAAAGACAAAACGTACTGTATAAAGGGGCATTTTTTTCAGGAAGAATTTTTCTTTTTATCCAGACAGAGTTCTACCACCATTTTGGAACCATCAACTTCAAAAGGGACCGCCATCCGCTGGCTGGTACAGAGAGGCGTTATGGAGTGGCCTTTTCCCATCACTATCACCGGCACTGCTGCCTGCAGAGACACTCCCTGTTCTTCAAAACGGCGCCTGAAGGCCCCGCAAATCTGGTTGGCAAGCTCTCCGGCAGCGTCACAGACCTCATCGTTGAGTTCTGAGGGTTGGTTGCCGAAAAGTGCTGCCAAAATCTTAAAAAGACACTCGTCTGTGAAGGTAACAGTCAACATTCCTGTGAAGCCCGAACCTGCTAGGCCGTTTACGGCAGAAATATCGCCTAGGGCCTTGGGTTCCGTACGCACAAAAGGCTTACCTGCTTTGGGCTTTAAACCTGTATAAGTTCCGATAACCTCTTCCACCGAAGAGATAAGGGCATCTAAGACAGTGGCCATAAGCTGCTCCTCACCAAATACTCAAGCTCTAAGTCTTATCGGAAAGATGCCCTTCTTCCTGAAGCTTGACGAACCCTCCAAACCGGCAGACGCAACCCCCGCCAATAACTTTTGGTAAAGAGAATGGCCACCGTATAAAGCTCAAGTCTTCCGGCTAACATACAAAACGTGAGCACAAGTTTAGAAAAAGAAGGTAGCCAGCCAAAATTTTTGGTTGGCCCTACCCCTTCAAGCCCCGGGCCAATATTGTTCAAAGTAGCTGCCACCGCCGAAGTGGCGGTAATAAGGTCTATTCCTTGGGCGGTAACAAGAAGACTTGCTGCCATAAAGACCAAGGCGTAAAGCGCCATGTAGCCGAGAACCGCCTGGACGATTTCATTAGGGACTTTAGCGCCATCATAACGTACGATTTCTACCGCTTTGGGATGGATGAGTTTACGGAACTGAAAACCAATGAATTTGAAGAAGATCAGAAGACGGACTTGTTTGATACCTCCTCCAGTAGAGCCTGCCATTCCTCCAAAAAACATCAGATTTAAAAGAAGTAATCTGCACACCGGATGCCAGAGATCGAAATCCGCAGTACCGTAGCCAGTAGTGGTCATGATGGACCAAACCTGGAAGAGAGAATAACGCAAGTTTTCTAAAGGATCCTGATATACGCGGCCGTAGTTAAAGATCAGGCAGATAAGAAGCCCCAGAAGCCCTACCCCAAAATAAAAGCGAAATTCTTCACTCCGAAAATAGGCTCCAAAATCTCCCTTTAGAAAGCGATAATGAAGAGTAAAGTTCACCCCAGCCATAAACATAAAAAAGACAATCACATAATCTACATAAGCATTTCCAAAGGCCGCGATACTTGCAGTACGAGTTGAAAAGCCTCCGGTAGCCAAAGTCGTAAAGGCATGACAGAAAGCCTCGTACCAATCAAGCCCCCCTGCAAGGAGAAGGAGAACTTCAAAAAGCGTAAAGAAGATATAAACCCCCCAGAGGATGCGGGCCGTGTCTTGAATCCGGGGAGCTAGCTTGTCTTTAGTAAGACCTGGCATTTCGGCCTGATAAAGTTGCATTCCCCCAATGCCCAAAAGAGGAAGAATAGCGAGAGAGAGGACGATAATTCCCATTCCCCCAAGCCATTGTGAGAAGGCTCGCCAGAAATGAATACTTTTGGTGAGATGTTCAAGAGAAGAAAAAACCGTAGAACCAGTGGTCGTAAACCCAGAGATTGATTCGAAAAGGGCATCTACAAAGCCCAAATACCCTGCAAAGACAAAAGGAAGGGCCCCAAAAACTCCAGCTGCCGTCCAAGAAAATACTACTACGGCAAAACCTTCTCGGTAGCCGATTTCTTTTTCCGGACGCAATAAAAAGAGAAGAGCAAGCCCTGCCGAGGTAGAAATAGCTGCAGAAGCCAAAAAGGGTGCAAGAGGTTCGTGGTAAAAGAATGCTATCCCTGCCGGAACCAAAAGGGCTATTGCAAAAAAGAGAAGAAACCAACCGAGAATATAGAGGACTGTCCCTAATCTCATAGAGAAAAGAGCTTTTCAAGCTTGGGAAGGGCTTCGCGTTTGGCAAAGATGACCAAATCATCACCTGGATAAAGGGTGGTCTCTCCTTTGGGAATAATCACTTCCCCAGCACGATAAACCGCCCCCACGATAGCTCCCTTCGGGAATTCTAATTCTTGGAGTTTCCGCCCCTTACGGAAAAACTCTGTATCTGGAACCACCATCTCTACCACTTCAGCCTCGCTCCCCAAAAAGGTAGCCACGGAAAGTATTTGCCCCCGGCGCACAAAGCGCAGTATTTGATTAGCAGCAAGGAGACGGGGGCTTAAGGCCACGTCAATTCCGAGATTACTTAGGAGAGGAATAAAGTCCGGCCGATCAATACGAACAATACATTTTTGAGCTCCATGATGCTTAGCAAGAAGGGCTCCTAAGATATTTACAGTGTCTACGTCTGTTACCATTATTACCAAATCAGAACGGTCAATTCCTTCCTTTAAAAGTTCTTGAGCATCAAGACCATCAAGATTTAAAACCACCGTGTGTTTAAGAAATTCAGCAAGTTCTTCACAGCGGGCTGCGTCTTTTTCTACCAAATAAACTTCGATATTTTTAGCCTCCATTTGTTTGGCGATAAAAGCCCCCACCTGCCCACCTCCGATAATAAAAACGCGAGATGGGGTCTTAGTGGTAAAACCTAAAAGGTGCTCCACCGCAGGAATATCTCTTTTTTTGGTGATAATAAAAATTTTGTCTCCTTTTCTAAGGACATCAGCACCGCTAGGAATAATAGTCTCGTTTTCGCGAATAATGGCCACGATAACAAAATCGTAAAGGGCCCTGAGTTCTCTTAAATCCGCCAAAGACATGCCTATGAGAGGACAACCCTCTTTTACCTGATAGCCTAAAAGAATGACTTTACCACGGGCAAATTCGGCCCACTCGGTGGCTTCGGTAATTTCAGAAAGCCTGACGA
This sequence comes from Thermodesulfobacteriales bacterium, assembly GCA_026986115.1. Taxonomy (GTDB): domain Bacteria; phylum Desulfobacterota; class Thermodesulfobacteria; order Thermodesulfobacteriales; family Thermodesulfatatoraceae; genus Thermodesulfatator. The sequence goes on along the minus strand of JALSPG010000135.1, from coordinate 10,959 downwards.
CTTCGTCAGCGAGAACTCGAGCCGGATTAATAATAAGATCGATGCCCAGCTTTTGTTCGTTTAAGGGAGAACCTGGAGAAAGATAATCTTCACTCCTTACCCGGGCTACTTTACGAGGGACCCCATATTCTCTAGCCAAAAGACAGGCGATCAAGTTTATTTCATCGCTATTGGTAACCGCTACAAAGAGATCGGCCTCTTTGACCCCTGCCCTTTCCAACACTTTGGCCGAGGCCCCAGACCCCTTGATAGCCATCACATTTAAGGAACGTTCAAGCCGTTTTATTTTGTCATCGTCACTGTCAACAACCACAATATCATGCCCTTCCAGAGAAAGGCGGTCTGCAAGATAATAGCCCACTTCGCCAGCGCCCACGATGATGATCTTTAAACTCATGGGCAGAAATTTAAATCCGCACTTCAAGCAAGGCAAGAAAAATCAGGGGATCACATCGGTATAGCGTGCCAGAAAAGCGGAATGTTCGTAAATTTTGGAAGGAGTACGGCCCTGGGCTATAAGGATCTTTTGCCAGTAAGGAACTCTCTCTGCGACTAACCCCACAAAAAGTCTAGTAAGAATACAATAAGCCAAGGTCCTAGCCGGATCGCCGGTAAGGACTTGTACCGGACACCTCCCGCCACAGTAAGGATAGACTCCACAATTTTCACAGCCGAGGATTTTCCGGTAAGCCACAAGGCTTTTAAGAAGACCATTTCCCTGCCACCTGATTTCCCCAGAAGGTAATATCTCTCCCAAGGTAAGTTCCGGAGGGAGATCCGCGCAAGCAAGCACTTTCCCCCCTACCAAATCGAAATTGGTGGCAAGCTCTACTCCGCAGGCCGAATGCCCTCTTACCTCACCAGTAAGCCAGAAAACTAAGAGTTCATTTAGCGGGAGGATAGGCAGAAGAATCCCTCGTTTAAGATATTCCTCATAGGTATCTAAAATCTTTTCAAGCTCTGTGGCATAAAGAGAAGCAAAAAGCTTAAAATCTCGAAAAGGTTCATCTGTTTCTGCAAGATGCCAGAAAAAGAAATCTACAAGCCCTCTTTCATAAAGGGAAACAAATTCTTCAAAACAATCCCAGAGGGATTGCCCCTCACGAATAGTAGACCATTGCAGTACGCGGGTCCCTGTCTCGTTTTTAAGACGAGAAAGACCCTCTCGAATTAGAAAGAGATCCGTGCCTTTGCGAAAACGAGCATGTTGTTCAGGTCTGCCATCGATAGAAACTGAAAAGAGCCAGATCCGAGAGACAAACCCCGGGGCTTTCTCAACGGTACGCTTCAGGAATTGCCCGTTGGTATAAACCATATATCTTACCTGTTTTCCAAGCCCCATTTCATCTAACGCTTCGATAAGACGCTCCATTTTTGAAAGGGCTAAAAGGGGCTCCCCACCGTAAAAAGCAATGGTAGCCCTTTTCCCCTCCTGCAAAATGAGTTGTGCAAGTGCCTTGGCATCTCGTAGAGGATTGGCCTCAAAAAGCTTTAAAACTTCATTTCTCCCTTCACAAGTAAGGGAGGTATTAATACAACCCTCACAACGGGCATTACACCGCCCCGTAACAGTAATATGAAGGAGAAGATCTTCTTCTTTTTTTAGCGGAGGGAAAAGGCCTTCTGTAGGCATTTTTACCGCCTGAGGATGAGAAAGATCTCCTAAACGGGGATGAAAAAATGCAGGACGATAAGAAAGAGAAACGAGATGCTTTTCAAACCTGGTAAGAAGTTTATCTGCCAGGGCCAAAGCCATAATCTAGCTTTAACCGTTGGCAAAAAGAAAAAGCAAGAATGTAGTACCAATAAAGACACGAAAACACAAAGTAGCACGTCTTTAAAATAAAGAGCAAAATATTGTCTTAAATTAAGTTTTATTTTTATAGAAAGTGGGGCCTTTAAAGCTCATATAAGAAACACTATAGAATCACTGCTTTCACCGACAATGCCAATTTTTTGTTTGTATTATAATAAATTTAAGGCTCGAAGGTGTTAAGGATCCGTTACTATTTTTCGCACGAAAATAGTAACGGATCCCAAAAGATATGTTAATAAAAAGTGCTTCTAGTAATAGATATCAAGATTTTGCATTGTAAATTACAAAAAGAGGTTCTACCTTAGGAATTCTAAGTAGAACCGAAAAATTTAAAACTACATGAAGGTAAATGTCAGAAAAGAAAGATTCCAAACTAGTGAAAAATACATTCAAAGTACTTTCCACAATCTAATTTTTGGTCTATTTTCCCCTACTTATTCTAGTTGGATACTAATTTTTTCTTTTTGATCCATAATCCTAAAATGCACAATCCTGTAAAAACAGAAAAAACTGTATTGGGCTCTGGAACACAACCATGTACATCTAAAGCATCAACATTGTATGATAAGTGAGGATCTATAAGAAGACCTCCAAAACCATTACCATTAATCCAGTAAATATTGTCTCCAGTCGGATCATAAGGGCCTGGAGCTAACGAAAAAAGTATAAGATCAGCTCCATAAGGATCATAAGGATTTTCGTCAAAACTATCTTGAGAACCTACAAAATCAAAAACAACTATAGCATCTATTTGATTCATATCATAATTATAATCAGGATCACCCAAGTAATCAGGAAGGAATTTATCATCAAAATAAAGTTGTGGAGGATTTATCCAATTCGAAGTATAAATATCTCCTGGATCCCATAAACTTCTTTCTGTAGAAAAGTAAACATTACCGGAAGCATGCGATGGGAAAGGATTAGGATATGGAGGACGATGTTCATCAGATTCCAAAGCGTCTAGATCATAATCAGCCAAACCTAAATCATTTTCATCATCGTGGACATAGGAAAAAGTCTGATGCGGGTTTTTATTTAGGAAATGTCCATCCAAAGAGACATCTCGTGGCCCAAAATATCCATTCAGGATATCAATAGGAGTACCATCTACACACCATTCATAAATATCAGAATCACCATCAATAGAAAAAAGCATGGAAAACGATCTATGATAAATGTCTAAGGGTTCTACAGGAGGATGTTGCGGCGAGCTTAAAGCATCTATTTCTTGATCTCCAGGAATGGTAAATGCAAATTGAAATTTTCCATTTTCAGAAGAATACAAAATGTCACCAGGACCAGATTTATCAGGATCAAGAGAAAAAAAGTGAGCTCCATCCATTGGACCAGCTAAAGTCGTTTTTAGAAAAAAGCAAGAAAACAACAAAAATAGTAGACCGGTAAATAAGGAAAATCTTTTCATCGTTACACCTCCAAAAAGATTTACTCTTTTAAATATGCAAAAATTGTGCCTCAAATTTTTTAATAAATATTAGGTTCTTCGGAAAGAAAAAAGCAATATTGGGAAAATTTTTACCCAAAAATGGAAAAGATTTTCCCAATCCTTAAAAATATTTTCAAATTATCTCATTAAGTCTCTTCTAAAAGGTAATCTTTGGGTAGAGCTTTGAGAAATTGTTTTATTTCTTTTTCTCTTTCGCTGTCATAACGCAAAACGATAAATCCGTTAGGAAGAATAGTAGGAAAGGCTAAATGTCCTGAAGCTTCTAACAAAAACTTCACTAAATATATCTTTTCACGGGGAACCTTGATACAACACTTTGTCTCTTTTCTTGACACTTCTTGGAATTCTTCGGTAACTTTTCCTTCCATGGAAAACTCCTCCTGGTTTACAGCTCCGGTAAGGAAGGAGCTTCTTGAAAAACTTGCCAAAGAAACTGGTCTTCCGCCACTTCTTTTACATCTCCTCATAAATAGGGGAATCAAAGATCCGCAGGACATTTACCGGCATCTCTACCCCAAACTCACCGATTTTTTGGACCCTTTTCTCTTACCAGACATGGAAAGAGCGGTTGAAAGAATCATTAAAGCCCTACGCGAGAGAGAAAAGATTGCCATTTATGGTGATTATGATGTAGATGGAACTACGGGAGCCGCTATTCTCTATCTCTTTTTCAAAGAGCTCGGCTTTGACCCGGTTGTAATCTTCCCCCATCGAGAAAGAGATGGTTATGGTCTTCATGCTCACCTTCTCCCGCCCTTAAAAGAACAAAAAGTAAGCCTCCTAATCTCGGTAGATTGCGGAATTTCAGCCCATGAAGCCTGCGAAGTTGCTAAAGAGCTCGGTATTGACGTCATCATTACTGATCACCACGAAGTGGGCCCCAAAATTCCCCAAGCCCTGGCGGTGATAAACCCTAAAAGGCCCGATAGCGCCTATCCTTTTCGGGAATTAGCTGGAGTAGGAGTGGCCTTTTGTCTCCTTCGGGCTCTAAGACAAAAACTTTACCAAAAAGGTTTTTTCAAAGATGAAAATATCCCCAATCTCAGACGATTCTTAGACCTTGTGGCCCTTGGTACTATTGCAGATATTGTACCCCTAAGAGGAGAAAACCGCCTCATCGCTTATTTTGGTCTTAAGGAACTGGAAAACACATCCCGACCAGGGCTTCAGGCCCTCAAAAAAATAGCGGGGCTTGAAAACGAAACCCTTGATACCAATGGCATTCTTTTTCGTTTAGCCCCCCGCATTAATGCTGGTGGAAGACTAAAAGAAGCTGCTTTGGCCTTTAAGCTTTTAATCACAGAAGACCCCACCGAAGCCAATACTCTGGCCCAAGAGCTTCACCGTCTTAATGCCGAAAGACAACGCCTTGAAGAACGCATTCTACGGGAGGCTTGGGAGCAGATCAAAGAAAAGTGGGGACTTAAGCGCTCCTCCTACGTATTAGCAAGCCCGAATTGGCCTTCTGGAGTAATTGGAATTGTGGCTTCCCGTCTTCAAGAAGCCCTTTATCGTCCAGTAATCCTTCTTTCTCTCCGGGAAGGAATTGCCAAAGGTTCGGGAAGAAGTATCCCTGAAGTTAATCTCTATCAGTGTCTTTCCCTGTGTCGGGATTATCTTAGGGCTTTTGGAGGCCACCCCGCAGCAGCTGGTCTTAAACTAGATCTGGAAAATATTGCCTCCTTTGCAGAGGCCTTTGAAAAGGCTGTCACTCAACATTTAGCTGGCAAGCCACCAGTTAGGCAGCTCCGTATAGACGCCTGGGTCCGTATTCGGCACCTTCTGGAACCCAATTTCTTGGAATACTATTTTAAGCTTGGCCCTTTTGGAGCAGAATATCCCGAACCGGTCTTTGCGCTGCGAAACTTTGAGATCAGATCGAGCACAATCCTTAAAGAAAGGCATCTCAAATTTTATCTTTGGCAGGAAGGGCTAGGGATCCCTGCGGTTTATTTCCGTTTTGAGGGCAATCCCCCTTCTCAGGTCCGAGCTTTGGCAGCAAGCCTTGATTTCAGCCATTTTCAAGGAAGACAATATCTTCAGCTCCGTATAAAAGACTTAAAAGCTTAAGGATTAAGAAGTTTTAATATTTTGGGGGAAGGCTTAAACCGAATCTTACGCCGTGAAGGAAGTGTTTTAATCTCTTTCTTAGCAAAATCGTAAACTTTCCGTGGGCAAACTTCATATACCTCAAAGACCCCAAAGCCTGCAATAGTCACCCTTTCTTCCCTCAGAAAGGCCTCCTCCAGAAGCTCTAAAATAGTTTCAATGGCTTCTTTAATCTCAAAGCGAGAGGGCCTACCTTTTTGGTAATGTTTTGAGGCCCTCTCGTAAATTATCTCTGAAATCTTCTTTCTTCCGCTGCTCATAGATGTTTAAAAGCTTTCCGGCCAGCAAAACGGGAAGCTGGGCCCAGATCTTCCTCAATGCGAAGGAGCTGATTGTATTTGGCCACCCGTTCACTTCGAGCCGGAGCTCCGGTCTTTATCTGACCACTATTTACCGCCACAGCCAAATCTGCAATAAAGGTGTCTTCTGTCTCTCCGGAACGATGAGAAACCACCGTTCGCCAACCAGAGGTGTGGGCAAGTCTTATGGCCTCCAACGTCTCGGAAACGGTTCCGATTTGGTTGAGTTTGATCAGGATGGCATTGGCAATATTTTCTTCAATCCCGCGGGTTAGGCGTTTTATATTGGTTACAAAGATGTCATCTCCTACCAGCTGGATTTTCTCACCAAGCTTCTGGTTAAGGATTTTCCATCCTTCCCAATCATCTTCAGCGCAACCATCTTCAATAGAGATGATGGGAAATTCTTTAAGGAGCTCTTCGTAAAAATCTGCAAGCTCTTCCGGAGAAAAAGTTTTTCCTTCACCAGAAAGCACATATTGACCGTCCTTAAAAAATTCGCTGGCTGCCGCATCTAAAGCTAAAGCAATGTCTTCTCCGGGACGGTAACCAGCCTTTTCAATAGCAGTGAGCAATATTTCAAGGGCCTCTTTTGTGCTTTTGACCTCTGGAGCAAATCCTCCTTCGTCTCCCACAGAGGTACGATATCCTTTTTCCTTGAGAACCTTTTTCAGTTCATGATAGGTTTCGGCCCCAAAACGCAAGGCCTCAGCAAAACTGGGCGCTCCTAAAGGAACAATCATAAATTCCTGGATATCTAAGTTATTGTCAGCATGTACCCCCCCGTTGATAACATTCATCAAAGGCACGGGCAAAACCCTGGCACCTACTCCCCCCAAATAAGCATAGAGAGGTAACCCAGCCTCTTGAGCTGAAGCCTGGGCAATGGCCATGGAAACCCCCAGAATGGCATTGGCTCCAAGCCTCTTCTTGTTTTCCGTACCATCAAGTTCTATCAGGAGTTCGTCAATCTCGGCCTGAGCAGTAGATTCCATCCCGATGAGTTCCGGGGCGATGATGTTATTTACATTTTCCACTGCCCGTAAGACCCCTTTTCCGTGATAGCGTTTTTCATCTTTGTCTCGAAGCTCCAACGCTTCATGCGTTCCAGTAGAGGCGCCTGAAGGCACTGCTGCCCGTCCGAAAGCCCCTCCTTCCAACCAAACTTCTACTTCAACCGTGGGATTACCTCGCGAATCAAGGATTTCGCGGGCCCGAATTTGCACTATCTCCCCCATAACAACCTCCTTTAAAAGACTTCTCATAGCCATAATGCCAAATTTGGGGAAGAAAAAGAAGGTTTTTTTTAAAAAGAAAGGCCCGCTCTTTAGCGGGCCCTTTGTCCTAATTTCGCCAGACCCATTCCGTCTTAAGATCTACTTTCTTCGTATCATGGAAGAAAAGGACTTCGTTACCATCAAACTCACCATAGGGTACATACCAAATTTTAACGTCAATTTCTAGCTCGTCAGCCAAAAGCTCTCGCCATTTTTTACCATTTTTGGTGGTATCTTTATAAGGAAAAGGTATCTCGAAGGTCTTTTTTACCGGCCTTAAAGGAGGAAGACTCGTTTCACGTAGGAGGCCACATTTTTCGTAAGGTCCGCGGCCCATTTCTTTTCCACGGCCAAAACGGCCCGGATGGGGCATGAAGATAACTTGCTTTTTGTAAATCTCCTGGACTTTCTGGCCCAAAGTTTTAGCGGTCACTTCCAGGACCACCCGGTTTGGAGTAGGTCATCCGTCGGGAATCACATGCCCGGCTTTGTTTAAGATTTCCACATTTAAAACCGCCAGCGGAATAACCCCTTCTTCTTTATTTTTGCGCCAAAAATAAGACATAGCATCAACGTCAACCTTTACATCACGATAAGCCTCCATGTCATGCCCTAGGCCGCTTTTTTTCATGTGACAATCCTGACACTTTTCGTGCCCTACTTCGGGGATATAAGCGTAAAGATAACTTCCATAAAGGGTGGCACATTGAGAAGGATGCTCAAGCTCAAAAGTTGGCCCTAACCCGTGGCATTGCCCACAGAAGATTGACTCTCATAATGCTGGCGCCTTTTTCACCTTGGGATACTTTTCAAAATCGTGTGCGTAGCTTTTGCTCCCATAAACAGCATTTTTATCCACCGGACTATCTACCCAGGGATGAATGATGGCCTTTTTCTGATGGCATACCAAACAACCAATATTCAATGAATTAAGTTTTTCTTCCATTTCGTCTGCGAGATCTTCATTGCCTTCTTGAATAGCTCTTTTCCAAGTATAAAGAGTCTCTACAATTTCACGAGCTACCTCATCGGTGGCCTCGTCAAGCTGGGGCAAATGACATTTGGCACAGATCATCAAGTGTTTAACCTGAATATCTTTGATGTCCTTCACTCCAGAGTAAGGCCAACGCTTAAGACCTTTCTCAATAGAAGTAATGATAGTTGGTGCCGTCCGGCCTGTTCCATAAAGTGAACGGGCATGAAGAGAATTCTCCCACTCTTCATAAATTTCTTCGTGACATTCTTTACATGAAGATGAATCATATCGGGCCGCTAACTCTGCCATTGTCCTCGCTTTGGAATTGTTTTGTGCACTCCAGGATTTGGCCACAAAAATAAAAGAAAACAAAAGAAAAAGCTAGAAATAAAACCACTTACCCATCAAAAACCTCCTTGTGAAGTTTTTTCTTCCTTAACACAAAAATTTCTTGGAAGGCAAGCCCAATTTAAAAAGGTAAATAAAAAGGGCCTCTTTGAGCCCCCTTTTGCAAGTTTTTGAAAAAATCGAGGTGAAATCAGAGTACTAATGAATCGTCATCTAACATTTTTTCCATGGTCTTTTGACTCTTCCGCAATCTTTCGATTGAAATAGCTAACTTGGTAATTTCATCTCGGGTTTGTTCTTCGGAAAGATTTGCTACCCCAAGGTCAATATCCAAATTCCCAAGGCTCATTTCTCGTACCTTTTGGGTAAGGTTAGCCAAAGGAGTTAAAAGCTCAAACCGAACCAGCCCGTAAAGAAAAACAGTAATTACAAAAAACGCCAAAGCTCCGTCTAGCGTAAGAGATTGACCCAAAAGGCTCCAAATATTCTGTTTAAAGAAAGTTACCCGGATGACACCGGCTGTTTCACCTAGGCGAAAAGAAGGTGCTCCTTTTCTGGCCTCATGACAAGTGACACAGCTCTTTTTTACAGTGATAGGTTTCTCGTATTGGAAGGCCTTGTCTTTAAAGGCCCAGTTTTCTTCGGAAGCAAGGGCCCTTAAATCAAAGGAGATCTTGACTTGAGAAGATTTAGCAAGGTTTGCTATATAGCCTGCAATTTCTGGGTCATGGAGTCGGAAAAAATCTATTTCGTCTCCATTTTCTTCTTTAATTCCATTGGCTTTAGCGACGGCTTTAAGACCTTGGGGTTTGGTAACCCAAAGGCCGTCGAATGATTCTGTGCTGGTAAGAAAACTTTCTACAAGTTGGGCCATTGCCCGGGCACTTTCTAAAAGTTCTTTCTGCTGGATATGTTTGGCGCTATGATAGATGCCGAAAGCCCCCAGAGACAAAACCAAAAGAAAGAAAAGGGCTACTTTATCAGCCAAACTCAGGCGCTGAATTTTTTTCATTTATTCCTCCCAGTTCTGATAATTTCTTTGGCCTTATTTAGGGCAATTTGGGCCAGATGTGGATCGTCAATTTCGTTTTTCAAGGCCTTTAAAAAAAGTGAAGCATTGGCCAGAGAAAGACCTTTCTCAGTAGCATCAGCTTGTTTCAGGGCTTTTTTGACTAATAATTTGGCTGCCGGCCCGTAGTGCTTGACCAAAAGCCTTACAAGATCGTTAAAAAGCACTAACGGAATGAGTTCTTCTTTTTTTTCAGAAGAAGTTTGTTTTTCTTTAGAGGCCAGCTTCTCAAACTTGAGACCCAAAGCGTTCAATGCCACACTAACCAAAGGGCTTGGAGTAGGGGTCTTTAACATAAGAAGAACCTGATATCCATTCAAATCCTTAACTACCAGAGAACCTCTTTCAAAAAGGACCACCAGCTCTTGGGCTTGATCTTGGTTTTCTTGGGCAAAAGTGGCATGCAATTCTTCAAAAGAATGATAAAGTATTTCTTGGAGCTCAGGGCCAAAAACCTCGGGAAGATGAGAAAAAAGAGGTTTTCCCTCCCGGCTTACCAAAACCCCGTTGACGTCGTCCAATTTAACAAGACTGGTAAGCAGGCTCTTCACCTATGACCCCTTTTCCACCTGGGCAAGTTCTAAAAGTTTCTTGCTCCACCACAGAAGACCCTTTCGAGAAGTACCAGAAAGGGCCAAAATCTCGTCTTCCAAAATTAAACCTGCTTTTAATTTCCTTTTTCCTGAAATGGCAAAAGCTTTAAGTTCGCCCATTCCTAGGAGGTTTCCGATTTCTCGGAGTTGAAATACTCCGTAAGAAACAAAACCTGCCAAATGCTCAGCATCTCCCTGCCCGAAAGCTTCTTTTATCTCCCCAGCTGAATTGAGAATTATCCCAAAATTCACCTCAGGGAGTTTTTGGCATATTTCTTCTAAAAGATTGTGATCTTTTATCTCCGGAGCATCTGGAGGATTAAGTTCTATAGCCTTTTCAAAAAGGTCTTCATTAAAAAAGGTCTCTTTCTGGTCTTCGCGCTGACGAATGGCCTCTATTAAAAGCGCAAGGACAGGACCTTTCAAATTTCCCCCTTCTGGCCACACTGCCGGACGCCTTACTTCAAAATGACCCTCCTCCAAGCCCACTAAAATCCGGAAGGCCTCCATGCCCTCTTTTTCTTCGTCGCCTACAATCTCAACGTGATACAAATCTGGACCATCAAGATAAATTTTTCCAACAGCGTGCGATAATATTATTTCTACAACGTGTCGGCCTTCTCGGTTGGCTAAAAGCTGCAAAATATCAGCCAGAGAGATATCAGCTAATTCTCCTCCCATAATGGGAGAACCGTTCAACTTACTCATGCGGCGTTCAATACCTTGGGCAGTGTTTTTCTCAAGGGGATGCCCCATAAAAGACTCCTTGAAGCTTTGTATTTCTTTTCGGAAAGAAAGGGGAAAGAAGTTTAATTTGAAGGACTTATTTTTTTGACTAGTTCGAAAGTGATATGACGACGGAGGACGTTTACTTCTTTTACTTTTACAAGTACAAGATCTCCTACTTGAAAGACTTTGCCCGTGCGTCTTCCTATCAAACGGTGATGTTTCTCATCTAAAATATAATAATCGTCAGATAAATCAACTAAACGCACTACACCAGA
>JALSPG010000134.1 GCA_026986115.1 Thermodesulfobacteriales bacterium | reverse complement strand
GCCCGCCGTTTTTAGTCTCCGAATGCAGGCCACCATTCGGTAAGTTCTGGAAGGGAGAGAAATTTTTCCCGGAGGTGGGCTGCCCGATGCGTTTGCCCGCATCTTTTGAGGGCTTTATAAAGGAGAGGGAAATGAGGCCAGCCTGGTGGTTTTAAAGCGATGGCTTTTTCCAGATATTTTATAGCCCTCTTACAATTTCCTCGCTTAAGTTCAATCTTTCCAGCAAGGGCTAAGGCCTGGCTTTGAACCCCTGAAGGCTCTTCTAAGAGGGGAGATAGAATTTTTTGGGCTTTTTCAAACCTCTTTTCTTGCGAATAAATAATGGCCAGAAGAAATTTTCCTGAAGGGGTAGGGTCACTCTCTAAAAAATTTTGGAGGGGCTTTCTCAGTTTTTCGTTTTTGGTGAGCAGAAAAAGTAAGGTATAGGCTTGGGGAGGAAAACTCTTTTTTTGACGCAATTTTTTGAGTTCGCCAAAAGCCTCTTTTTCAAGGCCCAGCTTCAAAAGGTAAAGTCTCGCTAAAAAGAGATGGTCTTTTCGGCTCAAGGCCTCTTGATAGAGTTTTTTCCTCTTTTCAAACCAAGCCTCAGGTTTTCGGGAGTAAAATTCCGTTCCAGAAAGATGGGCGAGGGGGTCCCCTACTACCACGGTTTGCCAGCTAAGATAGGCAAGAGACCTATAATAGGCTTCTGCCAAAGGTTTTCCGCGCAAATAGGCCGGAAAGAGAAGATAAGGCCTTGCCGAGGCAGAAAGGTAAGGTTCATAAGCGTTTCCCGAAATTCCCGTGATCCCAAGGTGGATGAGGTCTGCGATCAAGGATTGAGGAGAGCCAGCAAAGTGCTTGTGTTTGGCACGCCAAGGAGCTCCCACCTTCCAGCCAGGGGGTGGTTCGCGAAAAGTGCGGGCACTGGTGCTTACATAGGTAACTCCAATGGCACCTGGAAGAAAATCTAAAAAAAGGCGACGATCAGGAGGATAGTTGGGATCATTTGACCCCCAGGAAGCATAGCCGATCACCCTTTTGGCAGAAAGTAAAAAAGCCGGGTCAAAGGAGAGTTGAAACTGAAGCCCTGGAAAATCTCTAAGAAGAAGATAGGTAGCATGGAGCCAATTGTCTCCTGCTGCTTTGGGCCCGTCTTTGGCGTCAAGCACCAGAGTGTAAGGAGGTTTTACTTGGGGGGCAAGCAGGGCGTTGCTAATTAGCCGGCGGCAATCTTCTTCGGTATATCCTGCAATTCTAGTTACTAGGTATATGTCAAAACGATCGTGTTCAAAAGGAACTTCAAGAGGGGCTCTGAAGAAGGGGTTTGGGAGCCAGCCTCCCAGACGATAAGGACCGTAAAGCATTTTTCGGTAAAGAAGAGTAAGCTCAGAATCCAAAGAGGAGGCATCACCCTTTCGGGCTATCCTTCCTTTAATCTTGTGAGGAATATCTGGCATGAGCACGATGGCGAGAATCTGGTCCATGAGGGCCGATTGTTTGAGGAAATTTGCTAGTGGTTTTTCTATAAATTTAAGGTAAAGAGGCCTAGAAATCTCTTCTTTGCTCGGCAAATCAAGAAAAAAGAGGTTTTGGAGAGGTATTTTTCTCTTTTCTACGTAAAACTTAGCAATTCTTACAGAGCGGGGCGATCTTTGATTTGCTATCACCAAAACGCGATCTGGAGTCAAATAGCTTGGAAGGGCAAAGGTTAAAGTGGTCTGAAAAAGCCAAAAGAGAAGAGCGAGGGCTAACAAAGGGGTATTTCCCCTTCCAGGTAAATTTTCTTTCCGTCATAGTATAATTTGTTTACCCGTACCCGGACCCCGGCTTTTAAGGCCTTTTCAAAAAGTTTGGCAAACTCGGGATCTATCTCATGGGCCGGACGAAAACAGGTGGCCTCCTTCCGAAAACATAATATCCACAAAAGGGCCCCGAATCCCTTCTTTTGGAGTTCGATAAGATGACGCAGGTGTTTTTGGCCTCTGGTAGTAGGGGCATCTGGGAAGAGGGCCTCTTGTGCTTTGGCCCAGGTACAGCCTTTTACTTCTACGTAAACCGGGGGGCTATTTTCCATTTGGAAGAGATAATCAAGCCTGGCTCCTTCAAGGCGCGGTTCTGCTACAAAATCCAAAAGTCCTGGAAAGAGTTTAGCCCCTTGAGCTCGAAGGATCTCTTCACTTAGCCTGCGGTGATAACCAGAGTTAGCAAAGACCCAATGCCCTTGCGCTTTGCCAGCTAGAAGGTCCCAAGAGGTACGTCGTTTGGCTTTGGGGACGTGTTTGAGTAAGACTTTGTTTCCGGGGATTAAAAGATCAGGGAGTCTTCCCGGGTCGTGAACGTGGGCTTCGAGGATCTTTCCGTCTTTTTCAACCAAAGCCAGAAAACGATTAGGACGCTCTACAAAGAGGGCTTCGGTATCAGCAGGAATTTCAAAAACGGGCTCTGTGCCGGATTCTTTGCAAGATGAATTCTTCAAAATCCCTCCCTGGAGCAGGTTCTAAAGGTAAAACGTAACACGGTTTGAGCAACTTTTGAAACTCAAGGAGCTTGACAGCGTCTTTTTCAGTAGTCAAAAAAGCTTCGGCTTTTAAGGCTTTTGCCTTCTTTAAAAGATGTTCAACAAGCTGTTTATTGTACTTTACATGGTCTGGAAAGGGCCAAAAACCAACTATTTCGCATCCAAGATCTTTAAGGCTGCGGCAGAAAGAATGGTTGTCTCCAAGGCCTGCGAAGGCAAAGATCTTAAATGGAAGTGTTGATGGCCCCTCTCCTGGTTTGCCGAGCAGGTAAGGCCTTAGGTGCTTATAGGGAATCCTAAAAAGGGGTTTTTGAAAGGATTTAAGTTTTTTGTAGAGGGCCTTATCTACCTCTCCCGCTTGGTTGATCTTGGTTAGAAGAAGGGCAGAAGCTTCTTTTAGGACTGCCCAGGGTTCCCTTAGCCTTCCGGCGGGAAAGACTCGTTGGGCAAGATGGTTTTTTTCAGCAGAAAAAAGCACTAAGTCAAGGTCTCTTTCAAGTCTTAAGTGTTGGAAACCATCGTCTAGAATCAGAATTTCAGCCTCGAATTCCTTAATCGCCCAAAAGGCCCCCTGTACCCGATCTCTAGCTACCATGACAGGGCTTTTACTCTTAAGGGCTAGCAAGAAAGCTTCATCTCCTATTTCATCAGGCCTCAAGAGGGGCCCTTCTCCCCGGCTGGCAATTGCAGGACCTTTAAGTTTTCCGCGATAGCCCTTGGTGAGGATAGCAGCCCGTATCCCTTTAGCCTCCAAAAAATTGGCAAGCCAAAGCACCAAAGGGGTTTTTCCTTCGCCTCCCAGTGTAAGATTCCCTACACTTATTACCAAGGCCCGAGGCCGATAGGCGGCTAAAAATCCTTTTCGATAAGCTTTCCTTCGGAGGAGCATGAGTACGCCATAAAGAAAACCCAAAGGAGCAAACAGGGGTGCCACCTTGGACCAAATCTTTTCCATAGGCTACTTTTTTTTCTTTAAGGGAATCACTTTTCTGGGGCGAGAAAAGCTGTAGTAAAGTTCTCGGTAAAGGGGGCAGCGGTTTATTATTTCTTCGTGTCGGCCCTGATCAACAATCTTGCCGTGATCCATAACTACTAAAAGGTCGGCATCTCGGATGGTCGAAAGTCGGTGAGCAATAACAATAGTGGTCCTCGTACGCATGAGCTTCTCTAAAGCTTGTTGAACTTTCTGCTCCGAGACGGCATCTAAGTGACTGGTGGCTTCATCTAAAATCAAGATAGGGGGGTTTTTGAGAATAGCCCGGGCAATAGCAAGCCGTTGTTTTTGGCCTCCTGAAAGGTTAAAACCCTTGTGCCCCAAGACGGTATCGTAACCTTGAGGAAGCTTTACGATAAATTCGTGGGCATAAGCCATTTTGGCCGCTGCGATTACCTCTTCACGGCTGGCTCCTGGCTTGCCAAAGGCGATGTTTTCGTAAACTGTGGCGTTGAAAAGGACGATATCTTGAGAGACCAGCCCGATAAGTTCTCTCAAAGAAGAGAGATCAAACTCTTTCAGATCTATTCCATCAAGGAGGACTTTGCCGAGGGTGGGGTCGTAGAAGCGTGGAATGAGAGAGATAAGCGTGGTTTTTCCGGCTCCACTAGGCCCGACGATAGCGGTGACTTTGCCAGCTGGTATTTCGAGTTCTATATCCTTTAAAACCCAATCCGCTGTATGAGGATATTTAAAAGAGACCCGTGCTAGGCTTAAACCCTTATGGGGAGCTTTAGCCTTCCTTCTACCACCCTTTTCCTCTGGATAAGAGAGGATATCTTCGATGCGTTCTAAAGCAGCAGAAGCGTCGTGAATGCTGGTATATGCCCGGGATATTTTTCGTACCGGGGTGAAGGTCATCAGGATAGCCGTAAGAATGGAAAAGAAATCTCCTGGGGTTATAGAACCCCGCACGATAAGAAACCCTCCATAAGTGAGTACGAGAGCCCCTCCTACCCCGGTGAGGATATCTACAATCAGCTTAGAGCCTTCCCGGTATTTGGTGACTTTTAGAAGAAAGCGATAATAGGCATAAAGTTCCCTGCGAAACTTTTGAAGGAGAGATTTTTCTTGTCTGTAAACTTTTATTTCCCGAAGCCCTTGGATACTTTCATTGACCCGGTGGGTAAGGTTGGCAATTTCTTCCTGAGCACGATGGCGAGTTTTACGGGCCTTTCGGCTCATCTTACGTGCTCCGAAGGCTACAGCCGGAAAGACGGTGAAGGAAAGCAGGGCCAAATCCCATCTCCTTGAGATAGCTACTGCTACTAAGGTAATAATGGTAAAACCTTCAAGGGTAAGCGTCTTGAACACATCTGCTAGGATGGGTTCCACCGTGGCGGTATCGTTTATTACCCGTGACACTATCCGACCGGCGGTTTCTCTTCCTGCCTCTCCTACTGGAAGCTTCAGGAGTTTGGCATACATTTTTTCACGCAGGTCATTTGAAAGACGTAAAGAGGCCATTCGCATGAGATAGGCCTGCAAAAAGGTGGTAAAGCCCCGCAAAAAATAAAGGGCAATAATGGCAAGGGGCAAAAGTCTAAGATAAGTGTAGTTTTTACCGATGAAAATATCGTCAAGGACCGGTTTTACCAACCAAGCCACCGAGCCTGAAAGGGCCGAAGCCACCGCACTCAGGAGAAGTGCTAACAATAAAAGCCCCCAATAGGGGCGCGCGAGTTGTAGGCATTTCTTTAGGACTATTTGGCCCAAAGTGCCTCCTTTAAGCGGCAAGTCCCTGACGGCGGGCCATTTCAAGAAGCCTCTTAATACGGTCTTCAATAGGAGGGTGGGTGGAAAAAAGATGCATCAGGCCGCTGCCTTTTAACGGATTGACAATAAACATCTGGGCCTGGGCAGGATTTACCTGCATAGGAATTTTCCGGTTCCAGGCTTCAAGTTTTTCAAGAGCCCGGGCTAAAGAAAGTGGACAACGGCAAATCTTGGCTCCGGTGGCATCGGCCAGATATTCCCGACTCCGGCTTACGGCCAGTTGGATAAGCATTGCTGCTAGAGGAGCCAGAATTATCATAAAGATCAGTCCTATGTAACCTAAGGGGTTATGATCTTCCTCATCGTCTCCGAAAAGACCTCCAAAAAAGAGGGACCACTGAGCAATGTCAGCCAAGTATGCAATTGCCCCGGCAAGTACCGCGGCTATAGTAGAGACCAAAATGTCGCGATTTTTGATGTGGGCAATTTCGTGTGCCAGAACTCCTTCAAGCTCATCCCAGTTAAGGATATTCATAATGCCTGTGGTGACGGCAACCGCGGCATGTTCTGGGTTTCTACCAGTGGCAAAGGCATTTGGGGTTTCGTTTGGAATGATGTAAACCTTGGGTTTTGGAATACCTGCTTGTGCGGCTAGTTTGGCTACTAGTTGGTGTAGTTCAGGGGCCTCTGCAGGTGAGACAGGCCTTGCTCCAGCCATCTTAAGGGCTAATTTGTCTGAATACCAGTAAGCAAAAAAATTAAGCCCCCCTGCCAAAACAAGGGCGATAAAAGCTCCTGTGCGCCCTCCAAGGGCCTGCCCCATAATAAGAAATAGGGCTGTCAAAGCTGCCAGGAGCAGAAAAGTCTTTAAAGTATTGGTAAACATGAAACCTCCTGATGTGAAAGTTTCAAGAAAGTTTTTGGTGAAAATGAGGTATTTGCCCATTAAAAATAACCGAAAAACCTGTTAAATCAAGACTTTTGGAAAAAAAGAAGGTGACTAACACACATGAGATAAAAAGCCGCGGTTTCGGCTCGTAAAGTTAGAGGGCCTAAAGAGACGCTAAGAAATCCGGCATCCTTCAAGAGAGAAATTTCTTCTTCAGAAAAACCTCCCTCTGGACCGCTTGCCAATAAGAGCTTTTGGGCAGAAAAACTTTCAAGAATATTTTTTAAGGTAACTTTTTCTTCCCTTTCATAAGCTACAATCTTCTTTTCTGCCTCCAAAGAGAGGGCTTCTCTGAGTGAGAGGGGCTGGTAGATTTTTAAAGGCCAAAGTCTTCCGCATTGTTTGAGGCTTTGGAGAGCCCGCTTTTCAAGCTTTTCTCGGAGTTTTGGAGAGGCTTTGACTATTGTTCGCGAAGAATAAAAGGGGATTATTTCGGTTATTCCTAGCTCTACCGCTTTTTCTACCAAAAAGGAAAGGAGCTCTTTTTTCAGGAGAGGAAGTAATAAAATGACCTGAACTTTAGGGGGTGGCTCTTGGCGTAATATTTTTTCTGCCCTTACTAGGACTTTTTTTCCCAGTTTTTCTACTCGGGCCAAAAATTCCTTTCCTTCAAGATCAAGGAGCCTTATCCAGGTGCCCTCTTTTAACCGTAATACATCTTTAAGATGATGACTTTCTTCAGGGCTCAAAAAATAAGGGCTTTTAAGTTCGATTTTAGGAGCTAAAAACCGGGCTAAGGTTTTTTGAGATCGAGAAGCACCCATTCTTCGAATTCCGGATCTAGGCGTTTAAAAACAAGCTTAAGCCCAAAGGATTGGTATTTTTGAAGAAGCTTTTCGCTTTCATCTTCTAAGAATCCCGAAAGGAGGAGATGCCCCCCTGAGTTCAAAAGTTCGACCAACTTTTCTGCCATGAGCTCCAGTTCATAGGCGGAAATATTGGCAAAAATGATATCAAAGCCCCCTATAAGTTCCCAGACAGGGGTAGTGGAAACGAAGACCTTCTCGTGGAGATGGTTGCGGAGAACATTTTCTCGGGCTACCTCAGCTGCTTCGGGGTCGATATCGATCGCTATTACCTCTCGGGCTCCGAGTTTGGCTGCGGCGATAGCTAGAATGCCGGTTCCGGTTCCCACGTCAAGTGCAACCGGGGCCAGCCCTGAAGGGGAGAAGATCTCTTCAAAGAGTTCTTCCATTCTTTCAAGGACGAGATAGGTGGAAGGGTGATGTCCGGTACCAAAGGCCCGGCCAGGGTCAATTTCAATCAGGATTTCATTTTTTTCAGGTACGTATACTTCCCACGAGGGCTTGATGACAAGCCTTTTTCCTACTTTATGGGGCCTAAAATAGGCCTGCCAAGCACATTCCCAATCCTCTTCGGGAAGAGGTCTCGTTTCCAACGAAAATTTAAATTCTCCCGGATGTAATTCTTCAAGGCTGGCAAGATATTGGTAGATCTTTTTGATAAGTCCGGTCTCTGTTTGTTCCGGGGCCAGATATCCTGTTACACGGGTAAGAGGCCCTTCCTCCGGATGGGGTTCAAGATCTTCACATTTTACTCCGTGCCCGGTGACCTCTATGAAAAAATTGCTCACCGCGTCAGCCAGATATGCAGGAACTATAACGGAAATTTCAAGCCAGAGGCGTTCTTTCTCTTTCTCCATGGCGGAAAACTAAGCATGAAATACTTGATTTTCAAAGTGCTTTCTGGCATCTTCGGGCTATGCTGTGGACAAAGGGATGGTATTTGCGGCCAAATCCTAAGAAGTCAAATATTAAGATAAAACCTTCTTATCTTTTATGGTTTGCCCTCTTTTTTTTAGGAGGGCTAAATCTCTTCCTTTTTTGGCAAAATCTTCACTTAAAAGAAGAGATTGTTTCTCTCAAGCGCCAAATTGTAACTCTGGAGCTCCGAGAAAAAGAGCTTGAGACCCAACTCGACCAACTTGAAAAAGAAAATGAGGAGCTCCTCCAACAGGCAGTAGGGGCTCTGAGAAAAAGAACTTCTTATGTAGAAAAGATTATTCGTCAATTGGGTCTTTCGCGCCACTTTGGAGCCTTACATAAAAAGGCCCTTGGTGGACCTTATCTACCTCCTCAAAAAGAATACGAAATCTTGCTAGAAAAAATCGCTACTTACATTTCTAAGTTTGAAAAAGTCCCCCTTGGCAAGCCATGTCGAGGCTACATTTCTTCTTATTATGGATACCGGCGAGATCCTTTTACTGGAAGACGGGCCTTTCATGCTGGAGTTGACATTGTAGCCCGTTATGGGGCCCCGGTGCGTGCCACGGCAGATGGTGTTGTTTACAGGGTAGGGTATTCCCGAGGCCTTGGACGCTACGTGAAAATAAAGCATCGACACGGTTTTATGACTGTTTACGGCCATCTTCGCAAATACGTAGTCAAACGCGGAGAGAGAGTTCGCAAAGGAGACATTATTGGCTACGTGGGGAATACGGGCCGTAGTACAGGGCCTCATCTTCATTACGAAATAAGGCGTTGGGGAAGGAGCTTGAATCCCCTACGTTTTATTCGAGCCGAAAGGCGTCTTGCCAAAGTTGCCAAAGTGGTATCCGCCCGCTAATTGCCTCCTTTTAGAAAGTGATTAATTAGTTTAGTGATTAGAATTCGGTAGTCTTTTGATTGTGAGGGGGAAGAGATATGATCGAAGCCCGCGGTCTTACGATGGTCTACGGTCCGGTCATAGCAGCGGAAGAGGTTTCTTTTCTGGTAAGACCTGGCGAAATCATGGGGCTTCTTGGCCCAAATGGAGCCGGGAAGACCACTATTCTCAAGATACTTGCCACCCAAATTGTTCCTACTAAAGGCGAAGCTTATGTGGCCGGGGTGAATGTTGTCGAAAATCCAGAACTTGCACGCCGTAATTTGGGTTTTCTTCCCGAAACTGCCCCCCTTTACGACGCTATGGAGGTAGGAGAATATCTCTCTTTTGTTGCAGAGGCAAGAATTTCTCCCCAAAATCGTAGGGAAAGACTTTCTTGGGTGAGGGAAACTTGCGGCCTTGATGAAGTTTGGTTTACTCCTCTTTCTCAACTTTCAAAAGGTTATCGCCAGCGTGTGGGGTTGGCCCAGGCCCTTATTCATGATCCTCCATGCCTTATTTTAGATGAACCTACCTCTGGTCTTGATCCTCTTCAAATTATAGAAATTAGGCGGCTTATAAAGGATTTGGCGCGGGAGAAGGCCATTATTTTTTCTACCCACATCCTTCAGGAGGTAGAGGCTCTGGCGGATTGGGTAAGTATAGTCAACGAGGGAAGGATAGTAGCCCAAGGGAGGTTTTCCGAGCTTGCCAAAGAGGCCTTTGGGGAAGAGATTTTGTCTTTGTGTACGGATAAACCTTTTGAGGGGGTAAAAAAGATTGCTGGTTTGAAGGTTGAAGATTTTCGGAAAGAAGAAGGGCGTTACTGCTATCGTCTGCGCAGTAAAGAACCAAAAGAGAAAGAGATCATGAAAGAGGCCTGTCGAGAAGGGGTAAACATCATTTCTCTGGAACGTGAAAGCGAAGACCTTGAAAAGATTTTTTTGAGCCTTATAGCCCGCCAAAAGGAGGGAAAGAATGTCGGGGCTTAAAGCGGTTTTCAAAAGAGAACTCGTTTCTTATTTTAACGCCCCCATCGCTTATGTCTTCGCGGTGGTCTTTCTCCTCGTGACCAACGGCCTTTTTATGACCACTTTCTTTTTGACCGGCCTTTGCGATATGCGAAATTTCTTTCAGACCCTTCCTTTGGTCCTTATTGTCTTCATCCCTGCTCTTACTATGCGTCTTTGGGCCGAGGAAAGAAAAAGCGGTACTATTTCTCTCCTTTATACCCTTCCAGCTTCTACCGGGGCTTTAGTGCTAGGCAAATTTTTGGCGGCTTTCTTTTTTGCTCTTCTTACGTTGGCAAGTACTTTTGTGATTCCGGTCATGTTAGCAAGTCTTGGTGACCCGGACTGGGGCCCCATTTTTGGGGGCTATTTAGGAGGAGCCCTTCTTGCTGCCTTTCTTATCGCTTTGGGACAGGCGATCTCAGCCTTTTTTGAAGATCAAATTGTGGCTTTCATTATTGCCCTGGTAATAGGTTTCTCGGCCTATCTTTTCGGTACAGATCTAGTATCCACTTCCCTTGACAGCTGGTTGCCAGGGGTAGGGCACTTCCTACGTCAGGCCTTTGGTATCCCTCCCCATTTTTCTTCTCTAGCCAAGGGTGTAGTTTCCCTTAGAGACCTCTTTTTCTTTGTTTTTTATACTTTGGCTTTTCTTTGGTGGAACGGGGTTACAATAGGAGGATATTTACGCTATTTTGAGCGCAAGGCCTTCTTTTTGGGTTCGTTCTTCTTGGTAGCGGGTCTTTTCTTTTTGAATGCCGCTTTGGCCCAGATTCGGCTTCCGCGTCTCGATCTCACCGAAGAAAAGATCTACACGGTTTCGCCAGCAGCCAGAAAAATTTTAGAAAGACTTGAAGTCCCGATTAAAGTTACCTATTACGTCTCTCCCAAAGAGGAACTTCCTGCTCCTATGAAGACCATTGCCCGGGATGTGGCAGATATTTTAGCAGAATTTGCAGCCCTTTCTCCCAAATTTTCTTATCGGATTGTAGATCCTACCAAAGATCCAGATCTTATTCCTAAACTTCGCGAAAAAGGTATTGTACCTTTTGCGGTGCAGACTATCGAACGTGATGAAGTAAGTGTGAAACGCATCTATAGTGCCTTAAGTATTTCTTATCTAGACAAAAAAGAAGAGATTATCCCGGAAATCATGCCTAATACCTTGGGTACCCTAGAATACGACATCATTTCTCGTATCTATAAGCTTACCCTCAGAGAAAAGCCGGTTGTAGCTCTTCATTCTCCTGCCCCTGTTGGTTCCCCTTTTATGATGGGGCCCCAAGATCCTTACCGTACGCTCCGAGAAGTACTTGAATATACTGGTCTTGAAGTACGTACTGCTCCGCTTACCAAAGAAGATACGATTCCTAAAGAGGCCCGTCTTCTTTTTATTGTGGAACCCAAAGAGCTTAATGATCGTCAACTTTACGAGATTGAACGATTTCTACGGGAAGGAAAACCCGTAATTATTGCAGCCCAAGGATTCAAATATTCTTACAATCCCGGGCCGGAAGGCGAAATTGTGGCTTATCCCATGAAAGAGCCCTTAGCTATTAACCGCTGGCTTCGAAAAATTGGTTTAGAAATAGATGAAAGGCATCTTTTTGACGAACAAAGTGTAGTTCTGGCCCTTTCCATTCCTCGCCGAATCGGGATGTTTACCGCCATTGTGCGCCAGCCTGTGAAATTTCCAATGCAGATAGAGATTCTTCCCTCCCAGATGAACCAAAAACTTTCGGTGACGAGCAGGCTCAATGGTCTCCTTTATCTTTGGGGGAGTGCACTCAAAATTTCATCCCAAAGACTTCGTGAAGAAGGTCTTGAGGTAGAAGAACTTTTCTACTCAAGTCCGCGTTCTTGGCTTCATCCATTTAGCCCCGGCCCTCTAGTAGCAGAAAAGCTCAAACCTGAAAAGAAAGACTTAAGAGGTCCTTTTCCCCTAGCAGTGATGGTTTCGGGAAAGTTTCCTCAGACCTTTAAAGAAGTTCCTCCTTGGCCTGCTAAGGATAAAGAAACAAAAAAAGTTCCAAAAACTCCCACTGCAGAAAGACATCTTAAGGAGGCGCGAAAGAGCCGTTTGGTGCTTATAGGTTCCAGTGAGATGTTTGCCAATACGGCTATTCAGGCCTTCAGTAACGCGATCTTAGCGGCTAACCTGGCTGAAAGCCTCACCTTGGGAGAAGAACTCTTGTATATTCGAGCCAAAACCCAGGTACAACGTTATCTCCCTGATCTTACCGACCGTCAAAAATTTTTCTGGCGCTTTATGACCACCTTTTTACCTCCGGCCCTTTGGGTAACTTTTGGGCTCCTGCATGCGGTTAGACGTCGAAGACGCCGTGAACAATACCTGCGGAGGAGGAAGAAATGAGCAAAAGGGTGGTGCTGATTTTGGCAGTATTTTTTGTTTTCACATTGGCCTTCTATGCAAGTGTGACGAGGCAGAGCAGCGAAGGTGCCAAAGTTGTCTTGACCTCCTTGGGGGATAAGACTTTAAGGGAAGCCAATAAAATCGAAATATATCAGGGTGAAAAAAGAAAAGGGTTTAAACTTTTAAAAGAAGGTGAGCATTGGGTTATCATCTCCGATTTTCGTAAGCCTGCCAAGGAAGGAACAGTCCAAGAGTTTTTGGAGACTTTTGCCGATCTTTCTGGAGAAGAACGGGCCCAAGGCCAGAAGTATTTTTCTCGTTTTGGAGTGGATGAAAAGAACGGTCTTCACATCGTTTTTGAGAAAGACGGTGAGGTGCTTTCTCATTTTATTGTAGGAAAGAGGGGGCCTTGGTGGGAAAGTTCATTTGTAAGGCTTGAGGGAGGAAAAAAGATTTACCTTGTGCCGGTAAACCTTTTAGCCAAATTAGAAATATGGGATGAAAGCCCCAGTTTACCGAAAGAAGAGGCTTTTTTAGATTTGGAAGTTCTGGCCCTCCCCCTCGAAGAAATAAAAGAGCTTTCCTTTAAAGCCCCTAATATTTCATGGAGTCTGCATTTGGAAGGCGAAAATTATATTTTTGAAAAGGACAGTCAGAAAAAGAAACTTTCTTCAGAGGAAGGAAAAAATTTTTTACGTCGTCTTTTTCCTCTCCTTGCTGAAGGAATAGTCCCACCAGATCAATTCCAAAAGCCTTCAGCCACCTTGAATTATCTTTTGCGAACAGGGCAAAAAGGTCAACTCTTTTTTCAATGTCAAAAGGAAAATTGTCTCCTTAAAAAGGGAGAATTTGTTTTTAAGGTCAAAAAGGAAAACTTAAAAGATTTCTTTGCTCCTCTAAGCTCTAATAAGACTAACGGATAGAAACAGCCCGGATTTGTTTAAGATCCGTATGACCGGCAAGTACTTTCCAGATGCCGTCTTGCTTAAGAGTGAGCATCCCGGCTCGCATAGCTGCCTCTCTAATTTGATGAACCGGGGCATTTTTGATGATAAGTTGGCGGATTTCATCATTTGCTACTAGGAGTTCGTGGATTGCTAACCGACCCCGGTAACCAGTGTTATTACAGTAGGAACAACCTTTAGCTTTAAAAAGGGTAGCTTCTTTAAAGGCTTCAGGAGTCAGGGGAGTGGTAGGATGTTCGCCATATTCTTCGATCAGGAGTTCGATTTCTTTTTCGGAAGGTTGATAAGGTTCTTTGCAACGAGAGCAGAGTCTTTTAGCCAGACGCTGGGCCAAAATTCCCAGAAGGGCATCGGCAAAATTATAGGGGTCCATACCCATTCCCAAAAGCCGCGTTACAGTTTCGGGAGCACTGTTAGTGTGGAGGGTGGTGAAAACCAGATGCCCCGTAAGGGAGGCTTCTATTACCGTGCGGGCAGTTTCTTCATCGCGAGTTTCCCCTATCATGATGATATCTGGGTCGGCCCGCAGGAAAGCCCGCAAAACCCGGGCAAAATCGAGGCCGATTTTAGGTTTTACCTGGACTTGCCTTAACCCTTCTTGCACAATTTCTACTGGGTCTTCAGCGGTCCAGATCTTTTTATTGGGACGATTAATGTATTTAAGCGCGGCGTGAAGCGTGGTGGTTTTACCGGAACCGGTAGGCCCTACTACCAAAATAAGGCCATAGGGCATCTCAACAAGCTTTTTGAATTGTTCAAGATATTCCGGCCGCAAACCCAATTGATCAAGCGGCAAGGCCTCAGCAGCTGCTAAAATACGCATCACAACATCTTCGTTGTTTTCGATAGTAGGAATGGTGGCAACACGTACCTCAAAAAAACGTCCATTTTTGAGGCGAAACTTGATTTTACCGTCCTGAGGGAGTCTCTTTTCGGCAATATCAAGACCAGCCATAATTTTATAGCGTGATACTAAGGCCCTTTTGTAAGTGAAAGGTATTTTTTTGAAGGGATGGCATTCGCCATCAATCCTCAAACGGACCTGAGCTCCTCGTTTGCCGGGCAAGGATTCAATGTGGATATCGGAGGCTCCTCTACGATAAGCTTCCTCTAAAATGTGGTTGGCTAGCTGGACAACGACACTGTCAGCAAGTTCTTCCTCGCTTACGTCTTGATCTTCATCTTCGCTTACTACTTCGAGTTCACTAAGATCTTCCGGCAGGTTAAAGTCGCTTTTTCCGTAAAAGTAGTCAATAAATTTAAAGATATCTTCTTTGATACCCACCCGGATTTCAAAATTGTCCGCCTTAAGGACCTGGCGTATCATATCGAGCCGAAGGGTGTCAGAAGGATCATCTATGAGGAGAATAATGCGATTATTTTCCTCAGCGATAGGGATGCAAACATTTTGCCGGAAGAATTGTTCTTTAATCCCTCCAATACAGGAGGGTTTGGGGCCAAGATCAAGTTCGTTAAATTCCAGAAAAGGGTAGCCGTAATACTCTTCGAGAGCCTTTCCGATTTTCTCTTTGGGAATTCCAAAGTCTTCAATTAAGACGTTTTCTAAACTTTGTCCTTTTTCGGCAGCCAATTTTTGGGCCTTTTCGTAGATTTCTTCGTCCAAAAGTCCTTCACTAAAAAGGAGTTGTAAACGTCCGTATTTACTTTGAAATTCCTTAAGTTTTTTGATTTTTTCAGCGACATCTAAATAAGAAGAATTATAATGGTAAGCGTGACTATAAGCCTCTAGGGCTTCTTTGAAACGTTGATTTTTCTCATAAACTTGCCCTAAAAGATAATTGAAGGCAGCCTTTTCATCGATGGTAAGCCCTGGAAGCTCTAAGGCCATTTTGAGGATGGAGGCAGCTTCTTCGTATTTTCCAAGGGCTAAGAAACATTCGGCCATTCCCCGGTAGATTTCTGGATCCTGGTGTCCTTCGTCAAGAAGGCGCTGAAAAATTTCAACTGCGGCTTCAAAAAAACCGCTCTCTTTTAGGACTTGAGCTTCTTGTAGGGACTCATCTAAAGACGTTTCGACTTCAATCTCTAAGTCTTCTTCGATTTCCTTTTGGGCTTTTAACTCTTCTAACTCTTGGATACGGGCCTGAACTTTTTCTGAAAGGCCATTTTCACTTCCTTCATCTTTTATTTTTTCAAGAAGGGCTTTAAAGGCCAAGATGGCCTCGTCATAAAGCCCTTGTTCGGCATAAATTTCAGCTTCTCGAAATATTTGCTCGAATTCTTGTTCTGTCATCATACTTTAAGAATCGGGAACTCTTGCTCCTTGATAAAGAAAGAGCCGCCACCCTTTTTGGAGACAAAATAAGCGTCTTCAGGTATGGAAAAGGGCAAAGCTTCTTCGGCCAAAATCACCCCACCTCGCTCCTCCTCCCAAAGAATTAAAATAACCTTGGGGCTTGTGCTTTTTTTGAGAAGGGGAAGTACCAGATTGCGGAGCTCTTTTTCTTCTTTATTAGCAAGGCTTCCGCGGAGTTTATTTTTGAGTTTTACAAAGGAAAAATACACCCAGAAACCCAGCAAGA
Source organism: Thermodesulfobacteriales bacterium (assembly GCA_026986115.1). Lineage (GTDB taxonomy): Bacteria > Desulfobacterota > Thermodesulfobacteria > Thermodesulfobacteriales > Thermodesulfatatoraceae > Thermodesulfatator. Next base: position 7,016 of record JALSPG010000134.1, on the reverse strand, counting down.
GTTTTAGCGGAAAGCCTCCATTTATTTGGTTAAACCATTTGCTCTTAAAAGGGCCTAAATAAGCTACCTGTTCTGCGGGTACGAGAAATTCCTTTTCGTCGATAAAAACTTGATAAGCCTCCTTGAAAGGAAGGTCTTTTTTAGAGGATGCTGTGGCAGAAGTAGAAGGCCTAGCTGTTGGGCTTATTGGGTGCTTTTTTAATTTAGCAAAGGTCTTTTCTTTTATTTTAGATAGATCTGGCCTTTCTTCTTTGGGGAGAGCTTCTAAGGTTTCACTAATTTCCTTCAAGGCCCTCTGACAGATAATTTGCCAGGCCTTCATCTTCGAAGAGCGACTAAAAAGCCATTTCAGGATGAGAAATCTTTGGTAATTTTGAACTAGTTGGTTTATTAAGTTTTGGTGCAATTTTTCTTCCGGGGTTTGAGGTGAAGAGGCCTTTTTAAGTCCTTCTAGGCCCTTCTTGAGGTGATGATAATAAGGTTCACTTTCTTTGCCGTGTACTACAATGAGGTTTAAGGCCACAATGCCTTGATGCAAAAAATGCAACCATTCAGGACGGGCTTCGTGAGCGCGGTCTTTAAGCCAGCTTCCTACTTCGTGAAGGAGATCAAAAATAGGGTGAAGATGAGATGGTGCCTTTTCTCTGGCCTCTTCAAGGGCTGTTAAAAACTCAAAAGAGGTTTCAGGAGTTACTTCCCATTCAAGTCCGAGAAGGGCTGCGGCTAGTTTTTCGAGGTCTTTTTGATGGAGCCCCTCTTCCTGAGGAGTATCAATTTCGATACCCGGCTCTATTACTTCATCAAGATTGGGAAAATCAATAACTTTACCCTCTTCTTTTGGAGATTCTAATTCAAGAGGTTCAAGTTCTACTGGAGTCTTTAAAGATTCATCTTCAACGACTTCTAGTTCCTTCTTAGGGCTTTCTACCTTGCCAAAGATTTCATCGATGGCCTTATCTACGGCCAATTCGAAATCTTTATCGTTAGGAAGACTCATATGATGCCTCCTTCGGCCTTGGCTTGGGCCTGGCTAAAAACATATTTGCGAGCTACATACTTAACGGTACGTTTGCTAATTTCTTTTAAAGTGTCAAAAACGCCGATCCCTTTAATGGCAGCGGCTTCAAAATAAGGGGCTTTAAGCTCACGGTTAAGGTCGTTTTCGAGCTCCTCAATGGTAAGGAGGGGTATGTTGGCGCTTACCAGATCACGCTTATTATATTGAAAGACAAGTGGAATTTCTTCCAGATTTAAATTGTACTCTTTGAGATTATTTCTCAAATCTAAAAGACTTTCGATATTTTTTTCACGGCGTTTGCGAAGGGAGTCTGCCACAAAAACAATACCGTCAACGCCTTTCAACACCAGTTTTCTAGTGGCCCGGTAGTGTGATTGCCCAGGGATTGTATAAAGCTGGATACGAATATCTAAGCCATGGATCTTTCCTAAATTGATAGGAAGGAGATCGAAAAATAAGGTTCGTTCTCCGCGCGTTTCGATGGTAAGTAGTTTTCCACGATATTTTTCGGAAATAGCATTATAAATGTAGAAAAGATTAGTGGTCTTCCCACAGCGGCCAGGGCCATAGTAAACGATCTTACAATGTATTTCTCGCCGGTTGAGATCAATTAGTGCCATACCTCACCTTTCAAGGGTCCTGCCTTTTTAATCGTTTTCTGTAAGGAGGTTGAGAAGTTCGTGGGCTACTTGATTTACCCTTAAACGAACTAGGCCTAAAGGGATCTCGTCGGTAAAGATGGTTACCAAGATAAAATCCATCCCGATTTTGGTGAAGTGAATATTGTCTCGCTTTCCCTTGTGGTAGAGAATTGAGAAATCTTCTTCTCCCAAGAGCTTTGCGATTTGGGCAGTAGCCCCAAAATTGGCAGCAGCCAGAGCAGCCAACGAAGTAGTATCAACTCCGTTTTCGTTTCCGGCGGCGACAATAACGTTTCCGGCCTCATCAATCAGGATGGCTAGCGAGACCCCAATGGCCAGGAGCTGGCTATCTAGGACCCTTTGTAATTCTTTTACTTTTTCTGCGGTTACGACCATTGTACCCATGACATTCCTTATTTTCGGCGTGAGAGAGGGGAGACTTTAAAAATCAAGTTTTAGAAACGATTTGCCGAATCTTTCTTTTTGAAATGGATGAGAAAAAATGGGCTGAAATCCTTAAAAGATTAGAAAAACTCCCTACTCTTCCGCAGATAAGCCAAAGGGTTCTTACGGCAATAGAGAAAGATGCTTCTGCTCAAGAACTCGAAAAAATCATCCATGAAGACCAATCTTTAGCTGCTAAAATCCTCAAGATAGCCAATTCTCCTCTTTATTCTGGTGGAAATACCATTAAAACTCTCAGAATGGCCATCGTAAGATTAGGTTTTGGAGAAGTGAGAAATATCGTTTTGGCTACCGCTTTAAACTACCTTTTAAAACCTACAGCCACCTTCAAAAAATTTGACTTAGTACGCCTTTGGATTCATGCGGTGGGAGTAGCACGGGCCGGGTTTATTTTAGCGACAATTGAAAAACACCAAGACCCCGATACCCTTTATACCGCGGGCCTTCTTCACGATATCGGAAGACTTATTTTAGCGGTCTTTTTTTCCGATTTTTTCTTAAAAATCTTGGCCCTTCAGGAAGCGAAGGGGTGTTCTTTTCGTGAAGCTGAAGAAGAAATAGGCCTTTCACATGCGGAAGTAGGGGCTTTGGTGGCTAAACATTGGAAATTTTCTGACGAACTCCAGGATATTATTAAAAACCATCATCATCCGCTAACTAATGGGCAAATAAACCCGGGGGCCTTTTTTATTTTTAAGGCCGATCTTGTGGCGCGTGCGGCAGGTTTTGCCCCAGAGATAGATTTTTCAAAGCTGCCTCGTTGGCCTAGAGAACTTCCTCTCCAAAAAGACAAACTCTCAAAAGCAGTCTTAGCCCTTAAAAAAGAAAAGGAAGAACTCCTTTCAGCCTGGCAAGGAATCATCGCTTCTTGATCAAGAATAGAATTAACTAAATTATAGAATAAAAACTTAAGTGAAATTTAACGCTATTTTTAGAGGACTTTAAGTTTTAATCTGGGATAATCAGGATTTAGCTACCGCCTTCTTCCTTGACACCTTTTATGAAGCTTACTAGTCTCGCGTTAACCAGGTGTAGAGAAAAACTCTTTAAGGAGGTTATTGATGTCGGAAATCAAAAAACACGACACCCCTATGCTGGAAGAGCTTAAAAGTGGTCCTTGGCCGAGTTTTGTAGATGACATTGAGCAATACGGTGAGAAGCATAAAAAACAGTCCTGTTTTGATCTTCTCGGCCAGCTTGAGCTCTCTTACAAGCACAAAGAGACCCACTGGAAGCACGGTGGTATTGTGGGCGTTTTCGGTTATGGTGGTGGTGTTATCGGCCGTTATTCTGACCAGCAGGAAAAATTCCCTGCTATTTGGGCTTTTCATACTATCCGTGTAAACCAGCCCGCTTCTAAGTTTTATCATACTTCTGCTTTGCGGAAACTTTGTGAATTGTGGGATAACCGTGGAAGTGGAATGACAAACTTTCATGGTTCCACGGGTGATATGGTCCTTCTTGGGACCACGACGGAGCAGCTTGAGCCTGTTTTCTTTGATCTTACCCACCAGATGAATATGGACCTTGGTGGTTCCGGTTCTAACCTTCGTACCCCCTCTTGTTGTATCGGTAAAGCCCGTTGTGAATGGAGTTGTATCGATACGCAGGAGCTTTGTTATGACCTTACTATGACTTATCAAGATGAGCTTCATCGTCCGGCCTTCCCTTATAAGTTCAAATTTAAGATTTCTGGTTGCCCTAATGACTGTGTGGCCGCTATTGCCCGGGCAGATTTTTCTATCATCGGCACTTGGATTGATGATATCCGTATTGATCAGGAGGCTGTAAAGGCTTATGTGGGCGGTGAGCTTAAACCCAATGCCGGTGCTCATTCTGACCGGGATTGGGGCCCGTTTGATATCCAAAAAGAGGTCATTGACCTTTGTCCTACCCAGTGTATGTACTGGGATGGTGAAAAACTCCATATCAATAATAAAGAGTGCAACCGCTGTATGCACTGTATTAACGTAATGCCTGAGGCCTTGCGCCCGGGAACCGATACGGGAGCCACCATTCTTATGGGTGCTAAGGCTCCGATCCTTGAGGGTGCTCAGCTTTCTACAGTGATGATTCCATTCATTAGGCTTGAGCCTCCTTATGACGAGCTTAAAGAGATCATTGAAAACGTCTGGATGTTCTGGATGGAAGAAGGAAAGAACCGTGAGCGTTTAGGAGAGCTTATGCAGCGTGTTGGTTTGGCCAATTTTGTAGAAATTGTGAAGCTCAAGCATATCCCGCAGATGATTCGGGAACCGCGTTCCAACCCGTATGTATTCTGGAAGGAAGAAGAAGTGCCTGGTGGATGGAAGCGTGACATTAAAGAATTCCGTGAACGTCATCCGGCCTAGGATATTTTTGAAAAATAGGGGGGCGAAGCCCCCTCTATCTATAAAAAGTTTGAAAATTTAAGGAGGGAGAAGATGTCTGATCAGATTTATCAAAAGATCCAAGAGGCTCAGCTAGACGAAATTTTTAGCAAGCCTTATGACCCTGAACTGGGAGAAAAGCTTTATAATCCTCAAAAACCTATGGAGAACCGTATTACTGATATTGGTCCTCCATATTATGCTCAGTTCTTCCCGCCAGTTATTAAAAAGAATTATGGTAAGTGGAAGAGCCATGAAATCATCCAGCCCGGTGTGATTAAGTACACCAGTGAAACAGGTGATGTAGTTTATGCCGTGCGTTGTGGTACCCCTCGTCTCATCACCACGGATTATATTCGTGAGGTCTGTGAGATTGCTGATAAATATTGCGAAGGTTATGTTCGTTGGACCACCCGTAATAATATCGAATTCCATGTTACCGATGAAGAAACTTTGCGAAACCTCCTTGAAGATCTCAAAAACCGGAAGCACCCTGGAGGTTCATATAAGTTTCCGGTAGGTGGAACGGGTGCCAGTGTGACTAATATCGTCCACACCCAGGGTTGGGTCCACTGTCATACTCCGGCTATTGACGCTTCTGGTATCGTAAAGGCGGTAATGGATGATCTTTTTGAGTATTTTGGGAGCCACAAGCTTCCAGCTCAGGTACGGGTTGCTTTGGCCTGCTGCCTCAATATGTGCGGTGCGGTCCATTGTTCCGATATTGCTATTCTTGGAATTCACCGCAAGCCCCCTTTAATCGAAGATGACCGTCTGGAATATGTGTGTGAGATTCCGCTCGTAGTTGCTGCTTGTCCTCTTGGTGCTATTAAGCCTGCGACAGTTGAGATCGATGGTAAAAAGAAAAAGACGGTCCGGGTAAATGAAAAACGTTGTATGTTCTGTGGAAACTGCTACACCATGTGTCCGGCTATGCCTCTTGCTGATGGAGAAGGTGACGGAATTGCCATTTTGGTGGGTGGTAAGATTTCTAACCGGGTTTCCCCGCCTAAGTTCTCCAAGCTCGTTATTCCCTATATTCCCAATGAGCCTCCGCGTTGGCCCACAGTAGTAAAGTGGGTTCGCAAGATTCTTGAGACTTATGCTCAGCATGCTCGCAAATATGAGCGTCTCGGAGAGTGGGCGGAGCGTATTGGCTGGGAACGCTTCTTCGAACTTTGCGAGATTCCATTTACTGATAAGACGATGGACGATTATCGTCTGGCTTACGATACTTATCGGACTTCGATGCACTTTAAGTTCACCAGCCACGTGGAGATTAAGTAAACACGTGGGAATAAATAAGGAGGGATTGTCGTATGGATATTGAAGAGGTCAAACAGAAGATTTTGGAATTTATGGAAAAGAAGGCTAAGTCTAAATCAAAGATTTATCTAAAAGATATGCAGCGGGCTATTCCTGATGCCAAGCCTATGCTTATCAAAAAGGCTGCTAATGAGCTTGTGAGAGAAGGAAAACTTGAGTACTTCTCCACTGGCTCTACGGTTATGTATAGCTTGCCAGGGCAAGATCTTGAGAAAGGAATGAAAGAAGAATAAGAGAAAGGGCCGAGATATCGGCCCTTTCTCTTTTTAACTTTTAGCAGATGGTAGTTTTGGTATAAAGATAGGTTTTACATGTTCCTTGATTATTCCTCTAGTGTTTTGGACCTTTAACTTTTCAAAGAGAAAGCTGATTTTTTGGGCTAAAGTCTCCATGATTTTTTCTTTGATTTGAGGGTCAAGATCCCACCATTTTTTCTTGAAGGGTCCAAAACCTTTTTTACGCATCTTATAGATAAATTGGGCTTCAGACCATCCTTCCTTCCATTCTTTGGCAAAATTTTTCTTCAAAAATTCGTAAATTTCTTCTCGGAAACTTTCAGGAAGGGCGGGGTGATCATAAATAAGATTTTGGAAACCGGTAGCGAGATGAATTTCACAACACCCTACCTCAGGGAAAAGATGAAACATTTCATCTGGAAGGGTAGAGGCCCCATGTTGGACAGCCCCTGCCATACCATATTCGCGCCGGGCAATTTCGGAAAGGGTGCGCAGAGTTTCAAAATCTACAGCCACTTGGGCTACTCGTCCGTCTGGAAGTACTACCCCACCGTGTGAGGTGCCGGTTTGGACACTTATTTTAGAGATCCCAGGCCCTTTTTTAAGATGGGTCTGGTAAACTTTCATAAAAGCCCTTAATTCTTCAGGCCTGCTGTTATGCCCCCCAATTTCACCGATTTCTCCTCCTACGTTTACTGTGACTCCTTGGGGTTCACGTTCTCTGATATAGGTTGTCATCTCAGCAGTAAGCAAAGAGTTGTAATATTGTTGCTCTTCAACAGTAGGTTTTTCGATTTCTACCAAGGTAGAGGCGTCGATATCGATTTGGTAAAATTCCGCCTCCAGAGCTTCATCGATAAGTTTATAGATATTGGCTTTTTCTTTTTCGGGAGCAGCGAAAAAGGCCTGGCGTTTAAACTGAAAATGGTCTCCCTGTATGAATACCGGCCCTTTAAAGCCT
>JALSPG010000133.1 GCA_026986115.1 Thermodesulfobacteriales bacterium | reverse complement strand
ATAGAGCCCCCGACACTTACTTCTAGCTCGTAAGGCTTTTCCTCTTCGGCCCATGCCCAGCCCGAAAAGGCAAGGCCCAGGACCAAAAGAAGCAACAAGAGTCTTTTCATCCCCACACCTCCTAAGATGTGTTTTTTTCTAGCCATAAGCTTTACCTCGTAAGTTTCTTACCCTGACCAGGTATAGTCTGAGATGGAAAATTGGAACCATGTACATACTGATGACACTGGGTGCACTTGGTAAGGAAACCTTTCTGCCAGCCTTCATGGACCGTCTGAATATTGGATGCGGAAGGATAACGCCAATCTTTTCCTACCGGATAACCAGCAGGGTTGAAACGATCCGTGCCGTCATTTCGCACCTCGTCATTAATACGGGTGGCGTGGAAGTGCACCTCGTGGCACTGCATACAGAGGAAAGGCTCGTTCTGCTTAAGCAAATTGTTGGCCACTGTGCCGTGCGGATCATGGCAGATGGTGCAATCTTCAATTACCGGCTCATGCTCAAAGACAAAGGGCCCCCTGATACCTGGTGTGGCAGGTAAGGCAAAGGTCATTTAAGCGTTCTTCGGTGCGCAGCATCCCGGCAATGGGGTTTCCGGTGCCGTGGGGATTATGGCAATCGGAGCAAGACATCTGGCCATCTTTTACCGGATGGCGTGAGATGAAAAACATCTTGGACTGAACATCGCGGTGGCACTGACTGCAAAGCTCAAACTCGCTTTCTTTGGCCAGAAGCTGAGAGTTAGCATTGTGGTGTACCTTGTGGCAGGTAGTGCAGGCCACGTCGTTTTCGGCATGTTCGGAACCTAGCCAGTGCATCGTCTCTCCTGCCTGGTGGCAGGTAAGACACACCGCACTTGCCTCTTCGGCCTCAAGGCCTTCTTCTCCAAAGCGCAAAATCTTTTCCGTATCACCATCGCCCTCTACATACTGAGAACCAGGGCCGTGACACCCCTCACACCCCACCTGATAGCCCGGAGCTTCGTAAGAAGCCAGCCGCAGATGGACATTGGTCTTGGCGTCGGCTACAAGATCCTCATGGCACTCAAGACACGCCTCTGTCCCCAGGTATTCTGCCCCTGGGGCTACTTCAGGCGCTTGATCACCTTTGCTCGCTTCTCCGCAAGTTTCTCTGTACAGCCGACGGCCAGCATTAAACGGCCAGCATTAAAAAGAACGACAACAATAAAAACCGTTTAACCATAGCCACCTCCTTATGTAATTTGGCCGTGCTAGCACATGTTAAATTTCTGTAACTCTTTAGCAATCTCTTAATTTTCAAGCAAAACGAAATTTTCGAAAAAATTGCAATTAATATTAAATTTCCCTATTAAATTTTTGCAAATTTGTTTAAGTTATTGATTTGCTAAATAAAGTACAAATTTGTTTCTCAATAAAATCTTTCTTCTGAAAGAGTTTTTCCAGTAAAATGGTCGATTTTGCACTCTCGTCGGCAAAATTGGAAAGTACTTTAAGGCTTTCTTGAAAGCTTCCGCAGAGAAGGAGAAGGTCATGGCCGGAAAGAAAGGCCCGCAAGACAGCTTCTTCAAGGTTTGCCATTTCCAAGGCCCCGCCCATGAACAGATCATCCGTAAGGATAAGACCCTTAAAGTGGAGCTTTCTCCGCAAGAAACTGACAAGCTTGGGAGAAAAGGTAACAGGTGCCTCATCCCAGGAAGGAATGAGGAGATGGGTGGTCATAATAGCCGGCACACCCGCTTTTATCGCTTCACGGAAGGGGAGGAGATCCTTTTCTTCTATGGCTTCCTTTACTGGAAGGCTGTAGTGAGGATCATTTTTTACGCCACCAAGGCCTGGAAAGTGTTTGGCACAAGAGAGAAGCCCTGCTTTCTTAAAAGTTTTAATATATATCCGGGCTAGGACTGCAACTTTCTTCGGATCTTCTCCAAAAGTACGCCCCTTAAGAAAGGATGGCGTCTTCTCTCCTCCTAAATCTAAGACCGGTGCCAAGTTCAGATTAAATCCCCAGCGTTTAAGTTCGTTAGCGCAAAGGGAAGCCTCTTTGGCAACCGCTTTTTCGGGATCCTTCTCCTGTGCCAAGGAAAAAGGGGCTTTAAGGTTTGGGAAATAAGGGGGTTTTAGACGACAAACTGGCCCCCCTTCCTGGTCAATGGCTCGCAGCCCTTTACCGGCCAAGGCTTCTATTTCCTGCAAAAGGGCACGGGTTTCGGTATAAGAGCCAAGGTTTCGGGAAAAAAAGATAAAGTGTTTCAAACCAAAAAGAGAGAGAGCTTCTTTCTCTTCCTCGGTAAGGGTTTTACCTTCCAAGGCGACAAGAAAGAGAGACCCAATCTTAAGTCTTAAGGAGTTTTTGGAGCACACCATAAAGTTCTGGGATTGTGAAGGGCTTTTTCAAAAAGGCGTCAAAATCTCCTATCTTTTCGTCTTCTAAAGGATAGCCGCTTATAAGGATGGTTTTGAGGCCCGGGGAAAAGATTTTAAGAAAAGGCAAAAGCTCCCTCCCTCCCATCCCTCCAGGAACGGTGAGATCAAGGATGGCAAGATCAAAACGGCCCATTTTTACTTTTTGAAGTACTTCTTGGCTATCTTTTGCGAGTTCCACTTCAAAGCCCGCTATTTCCAGGGCTTCTTTTAAGGTTTCGCGAACGGTTTCTTCGTCGTCAAAGACCAACACTCGCCCCTTACCTTTAAAAATCTCGAGTTGGATCAACTGTGGGGCTTTAGAAATTTCTTTTTCAGTGGCTGGAAGATAAATTCTAAAAGTCGTCCCCTTGCCTTCGGCTGATTCGACCTCAATATGGCCTCCATGGCGCTTGACGATGGAGTAGCAAATAGCCAGCCCCAGACCACTACCATCGCTTTTGGTCGTAAAATAAGGGTCAAAGATCTTGGAGAGATATTTTTTGGGGATACCACATCCTTCATCCCGAAAGGAAAGCTCTACATATTTTCCCGGCGCAAGAGGACCTTTAGGCTCGGAGAGGACCAAATTTTTGGCCTGCACCCAGAGTCTTCCACCCTTTGGCATGGCTTGTTTGGCGTTGATAACAAGATTGCTAATCACCTGTCCAAATTGGGTAGTATCGATCTCTACCAAAAAGAGGTTTTCTTCGATTTTGAGTTCCCAATCCACCTGTGAGCCGCGCAAACAGAAAGAAATGGTCTCCCTTAAAAGTTCTTCCAGAGGAGCAGCCTTCTTGATGGGTGTTCCCCCTTTAGCAAAGGTCAAAAGCTGCTTAGTAAGGCCTTGGGCCTTAAGACAGGCCTTCTCTGTCTGGCGTAAGAGTCTTTCTTCTTTGGGAGAGAGCCGAGCCTTAAGGCGCAGAAGACTTAAATTTCCCAAAATAGCCGTTAAAAAATTATTAAAATCGTGGGCAATCCCCCCAGCAAGAAAGGCCAGAGACTCTAATTTGGCAGTACGTAAAAGTTCCTCCTGGGCCTTTTTTTGTTCCGTGATATCCATCAGAAGATAAAGAGCATAATTTCCTCCTGAAGGATACCGCAGAGGTGTTCCTACCATCTGGTACCAGCGCCCCTCGTGAGGAATATAGACCTCTTTTTGGACCGAACAGCCAGATAATATTACCTCTTTAAGAGAACACCACGGACACGGAGAATTAAAACCATAAAGTCTTCGATAACAGATTTCACCGGTGAGCTTAGAAGAGGTCTTGGCCTCCCATTTATGATTGGCAAAACGAATTTTAAAATCTTGAGAGACCGCATAAATTAAACCTTCAAAGGCGTTTAAGATGGCTTGATATTGAGCTAGGGTTTCTTCAAGCTTCTGGGCGAAGGCCTTTTGTGGAGTGATATCAATAGCAGTGCCTATCCCTATAATCTGACCTTCCTTCTCGAAAGTGGCTGCCGTTACCTCAAGCCATCTTTCTTGGCCTTCTTTAGTAATGATTTTGATCTCATAATGAGGCGGAGGTGACTCTCCTCTTAAACGTGCAAGGACCCGCTCTCTTACAAGATCTTTAAATTCCGGGTGGACAATGTCCCAGAGGTAAAATCTTTCAAGTTCTTTTTGGGAATAACCAGTGATTCTTTCAAAGGCGGGATTTACATAAAGAAAACGTTCCCGATAAAGGAATATTCCCACCGCGGCAGATTCTGTTAAAGTACGAAACTTGATTTCACTCTCTTTTAGAGCGTGAGCAAGAAGTTTTTCTTTTGGAACGTTTTGAGAGGCTGTCATGATAAATTCTTAAAAGAGTTTAGCCTAGACTCAAGAAAAATGCCAAAACAAAATAATAAGCTTTATATAATAGGTATCGGCCCAGGAAATCATGCTCTCTTAACGTTTGCCGCTAAGATGGCTCTTGAGAAAGCTGAGGTAATCCTTGGTTATAAGACCTATTTGGCCCAAATAGAAGCCTTCCTTCAAGGGAAGGAAATTCGTACCAGTCAAATGACACAGGAGGTAGAAAGGGCCAAAGAGGCCTTAAAACTTGCTTCTCAAGGTTACAAGGTAGCCCTTATTTCTGGAGGAGATCCGTCCATCTACGGCATGTCAGCCACTGTTTTTGAAATTCTTGCCGCTAATCCCGGAGGCTTTTCGGTAGAGATCGAGGTCATCCCGGGGGTTACAGCAGCTTGTGCTGCTGCCGCCCGCCTGGGGGCCCCTTTAAGTAACGATTGCGCCTTTATTTCTCTTTCTGATCGTCTTACTCCTTGGGAGGCCATAAGAAGACGCGTTGCCCTGGCAGCTGAAGGAGATTTTGTAATAGTTTTTTACAATCCCAAAAGTAAAAGGCGTAAGAAGCAACTCGAAGAGGCCCTAAAAATTGTCAAACAGTTTCGGAAACCTGAAACGCCTTTGGCGTTGGTACGAGCTGTCTTCCGGCAAGACGAAAGCATCCTTCTTACAAGACTCAAAGAAGCCGAAAAAGTGGCCTCCCTTGCAGATATGTCAAGCCTTATAATCGTGGGGAATTCTCAAAGTTTATTAACGGCAAACTTCTTCTTAACACCTAGAGGTTATGGCAACAAATACTTGCTGTCATGAAGACCTTTGAAATTATTGCCCGCAATTTGGTTCTTTATTTCTTTATTTTGGTTACCGTCCCCCCTTTTGCGGTGTTAATAATCTTTCTTTCTTTTGTTGATCGACGGGGGCTCTTAACCCATGAAATAGGGCGCTTCTGGCTCCAGGGGATTCTTTTTATTACCGGTGTCAGGGTGGAAGTACGAGGACTTGAACATCTGAAAAAAGATGAGGCTTATATCTTTGCCGCCAATCATCAAAGCCAGTTCGATATTCCTGTCCTTGCGGTAGCCCTTCCTTACCAAATCCGCTGGTTGGCCAAAAAGAGCCTTTTTCAAATTCCATTTTTTGGCTGGGCTTTAAAGGCCATTGGCTACATTCCTGTAGAACGAGAAAACCCCCGCAAAGGCTATGAAAGCCTTTTGCGTGCCGCTGAAAAGGTAAAAGAGGGGTTTTCTATCGTGATTTTCCCGGAAGGAACAAGGAGCCCCAATGGGGTTCTCCTTCCTTTTAAAACCGGCGGATTTGTACTGGCTATTAAAAGTGGTAAATCAGTAGTAGCGGTAGCCATCTGTGGTACAAGAAAGGTCATGCCCAAAGGCAAGCTCTATGTACGCCCAGGGCTGGTAAGGTTGCGTATCTTTCCCCCAATTCCCACCCAAGGGCTCAGCATTCGAGAAAAAACCTCTTTAGCCCAACTCGTTAGACTCCGGATAGAAGAGGGCTTAAAGGCCGGCTGTCGCTAAATTTACCAATTTTTCTACTAAATCTTCAAAACTAAATCCTGCAACACGAGCAGCTAGAGGGAGAAGGCTGGTTTCGGTCATCCCGGGAATAGTATTGGTTTCAAGCACCAGAAGTCGGCCATCAGGAGAAAGAATGAAATCAGTGCGGCTGTAATGCCTAAGCCTTAAGGCTTTGTGAGCCAGAAGGGCAGCCTCTTGGGCCTTGCGGGCCAGCTCTTCTGGAAGGGAGGCAGGGCAAATTTCCTTGGTGAGACCTGGAGTATATTTGGCCTCGTAATCGAAAAAAAGGTGCCCTTCTCCGGGTATGATTTCTACCACCGGAAGGGCTTCCTCCCCCAGCACCGCCACGGTCAACTCTCGCCCCGCAATATATTCTTCCAATAGCACACGCTCCTCAAAACAAAAGGCCTTTTTAAGAGCCAGGAGGAGATCTCTTTCATTTTGCACAAGGGAAATTCCCACGCTTGAACCCTGGGAGACTGGTTTTACTACCAAAGGAAAACCAGGCACACGTTGGGGAATTTCCCCCTTTTGTAATACCGTAGCCAGGGGCACTTCTAACCCACTTTCCCGATAAAGCAATTTGCTAAGGGCCTTATCCATAGCAAGAGCGCTTCCCAAAACCCCTGCCCCCTGATACGGAAGGCCCACGGAGTCGAGAAAGCCTTGAATAGTGCCATCCTCACCACCCGGGCCATGAAGAACCAAAAAGGCTAAATCAAATTCTCCAGCCCGCAAAGCCAATTTGGGAAGATCAGCCGGTGGGTCAAAGACCTCCACCTGATACCCTCGCGACAAAAGGGCCCTCTTGACCGCCTGTCCTCCTTTCAAGGAAACTTCTCTTTCCGGTGAATTACCTCCACATAAAAGGGCTATACGCTTTTTAAATGTTGGCATAGACAAGACCCTAAGATTGTTTTTCAAGTTCTAAAATTCTTTCCGGCCCAAAAGGAAGCCTCTTAAAAAGTCTTCTTTCAAGGAGCTTTGTCATCTCGTAGAGGTGGTCCAGCCGAATAAGGGAAAAAACATTATGACCATACCTTTCTTTTAAATCTTCAAAACGTTCTTTAAGAGTTACAATCTGGGTGTGTTTTACTCTCTTATCAGCGTAATAAACAATTTCTTCCTCTCGAATTGGGCTTCCAGGAGGCCCCGGAGGACAGAAAATATGCCTGGCTACCACCTTCGCCACCTCAGGATACCCAAGCCTTTCGAGGAGCTTTGCTGCAGAAAGGGCATGATTTTCGCCCGTCTTGAGGGATAGATGTTTGGTAACGTCGTGGAGAAGCCCCCCTGCCTCTACCAACGACAAGTCCAGATCTTCACCAATTTCACAAAGCCCCTCCGCTATAAAAGTGGCTACCAGAGCCACCTTTTCACAATGCTTTACAATATGCTGCGGAACTTGATTCTCACGTAATATTTCATAACAACGGGCTCGGTCTGGAACCCGTGAGTAACGCTTCCGACAAGCCATGACTTCATCATACCCGAGCCTTTTCAAATTGCTATGCCTCCTAACCCTTCATCTTATCGTAAAGAAGAATTTGGCCAAAAATAAACGAAAAAAATTGTTTTTCAAAGAAATCAAGATAAGACCTAAATGTTGAAAGATAAAATTGTGAAAAGCAAATACCTTATAATACGAAAAAATTTTGAAATTTGTGGGAACATAGAAAATTCTTATTTTCCCGGAAAATTTATCTTAAACGCTTATTTTATCAGGAAAAAAGTGGAGCCATGGTTTAACATCTCTATTTCGGCTTAACCTCCTCTAATGGATTTTGACCCATTTATACCTCTCGGTTAGTCTTGGCAGCGTTCCAAAGGAGGGTGGCCCATGGAGAAGTTGTGGGAAAAGATATTAGAGATTGTCCGTGAAAGATTGCCTGAAGCAAGTTTTCGAGTCTGGATAAAACCTCTCAAATTTTTGGGGCTTAAGGGGAAGGAATTCCTAATATCTTGCCCCAACCAATTTAGTCTGGAATGGGTGCAGGAGAATTATCTTCACCTTTTTAAAGCCGCTTTAAGAGACCAAGGCCTTTCTTTAGAGATAAAACTTTTAGTAGTAGAAGATGAACCCCCTCGGGTGCGTCAAATGGAGCTCCCTTATGATCCTACCCGTTTGATAGGAAGAAGGCTTTCAAAACGTTTTACTTTTGACGAGTTTGTGGTAGGAGATTGCAACCGTCTGGCCTATGCTACTTGTTGGGCCTTGGCCAACCAAGTTCCAGAGCACCAAATTGTCTATCTGTGTGCTGGAACAGGCCTAGGTAAAAGTCATCTAAGTCAGGCCGTAGGAAATCATCTTTTACAACATAGCAGGCAGAGCAGAATCTGTTATCTCACTGCTCAAGATTTTACCTCTCATGTAGTAAGGGCCCTTAAAAGCGATCGTTTGGAAGATTTTAAGGAAAAATTAAGGCGAGGTTGTGAGATTCTCATGCTGGAAGAAGTCCATTTTTTAGCGGGAAAAGATTTTACTCAAAAAGAGCTTTCCCTAACCCTTGACTATCTTTATGATTCTGGAAAAGTGGTCGTCTTTACGGCCAACAAACCTCCACAAGAGCTTTCGAAGCTGGACGAAGGGCTTCGGAGCAGGCTGCAGGCCGGTGCCATAATTCGAATTAACCCCCCTGATTATCAGACCAGACTCAACATTTTGCGCCGAAAAGCCCAAAAACAAGGAGTAGTCCTTTCAGAAGAAGTGCTAGATTATCTCGCCCGACATTTGCGGGGTGATATTCGCCAAATTGAAAGTGCCGTCATAGGCTTGGTGGCACGTTCAAGCCTTTTAAGAGAACCTATTACTCTGGCCCTAGCAAAGGAGCTCATCCAGGAAATTGTCCCTCAAAATGCCCAGGTAACCAAAGATTTTATTGTAGACCTTGTCTGCCGGCATTTTAAAGTTAGCCGAGAAGAGCTGACCTCCCGTTCTCGTCTCCGACGTATTACCTTTCCGCGTCAGGTAGCCATGTATCTTTGTCGGCGCTTTACCGAAGAAAGCCTTGAGGCCATTGGCAAACTCTTCAACCGTGATCATGCCACCGTGGTTTATGCCCTCAATAGTGTGGCCAAAAAGATAAGTCGTCCCGGATCCATTAAATATCAGGTAGAATATTTGTGCCGTGAGATCGAAGACTATTTACAAGAAAATACCTTCACGAGCCAAAAAGAAGCTGAAGAAACTTCTTGGCAAAAGGTTTCTAGAGAAAGAAGCTGATCTTCTCGCTTACGCCTTTGATGCCTCCGGGCTTTTTTACCGCCCGGAGGCGGTAGCTATCCCTGAAAACCCACAGGAAATTTCAGAAATTTTGGCCTTAGCTAATGAAGAAGGCTTTCCCGTAGTCCCTAGGGGTGCTGGCACAGCCACTACCGGAGCCCCTTTAGCTGCTAAAGGAGGGCTTGTCCTCTCTCTTTTGCGTCTCAACCGTATCCTAGAAATAAATACCGAAGACCTAGTAGCCGTTGTAGAACCGGGGGTATTTAATGGAATTTTTAAAAGCGAGGTAGAAAAAAGAGGACTTTTTTATCCCCCAGACCCCGCAAGTTATGAATTTTCTACTTTGGGAGGCAACGTAGCCACATGTGCCGGAGGGCCTAAGGGACTAAAATACGGGGTTACCAAAGATTATGTCCTTGGATTGGAAGTAGTCCTTGCTGGAGGGGAGGTCATCTTTTGTGGTCGTCGAACCATGAAAGGGGTAGTAGGTTATGATCTGGTACACCTCTTTTGTGGCTCTGAAGGAACACTTGGTATCATCACAAAGATTATCCTTAAACTCCTTCCCAAGCCAAAGGCCTCTGCTACGCTTGCAGCCTATTTTCAATCGGTAGAAAAGGCTGCTCAAGGCTTTTTGGAGCTCATTAAAGAGGGGCTTCTTCCTGCAACCGCAGAACTCTTAGATGAAGTTACCCTTGAAGCAATAAAGGGCTTTCTTAACTCGGCCCTCCCCTCTTCGACCGGGGCTTTGGTCCTTTTTGAATTTGATGGGGGGCTCAAACAAGTGGAAGAAGACCTTTGGGCCGGAAGAGAAGTCTTAAAAGACTTTGCTCTCAAAATAGAGGCAGCCCAGGAGGCAACACTCAGAGAAAAACTCTGGAAGGCCCGGCGTCAGGTATCTCCCGCCCTCAAAAAGCTCTATCCTGCCAAAGTGGCAGACGATGTAGTTTTGCCCCGGAGGCTTGTGCCTCGCTTTTTAAAAGAAACTAAAAAACTTGCTCAAAGCTATAAAATAACAGTAGCATGTTTCGGGCATTTGGGAGATGGAAATATTCATGTCAATATCCTTTTTGATCCCCAAATAACTCCTTACGATAAAGTAGAAAATCTTCGGGCCGAAATACTTGGAAAGGTTCTCAATTTTGCCGGTACGATCTCAGGGGAACACGGGATTGGCCTTACCAAAAAGGGCTATCTTCCACAAGAACTTTCCCCTGCCCTTCTTTCTCTTCAGAAATCTCTTAAAAAAGTCTTTGACCCCAAAGGAATTTTAAACCCTGGTAAAGTGTTTCCTTAATCTTGACAAAGATAGTCCTAAGTCTTTTTTTTTGAAGTAAAAATGGGGAGGAAGCCTATGGCAGAAAAGAAAGTACTTTTCAAAAGCGAAGAGCCCCGAAGCCTTCAGGAAGTAGCAAATTTTCTAAAAGAGCTTGCCGATCGCCTCTCTGAAGGAAAAGTCATTTTGCGGCGGGGAGGAGAAGAAGTCACCCTCAATATACCTCCCAACGTGGTGTTAGAACTTAAAGCAGAAGAAAAAATAAAGCCTAGCAAAACTAAATATTCCTTAGAAATCGAAATTGAATGGGGCGAAGGGGAAAGTGGCCCTGTAAGCCTAGGTTAATTCTAGGCTCAAGAAATCTTGAGCTATAATAATTTCTCCGGAAAAATGTCGCCTACAGGGGGTAATGAGGTCTGCTTCTTCACAAGGAGGATAAAGGTGGGAGAGGAGGAGCTTTTTCACCTGGGCCTCTCCCGCCATTTGTCCTGCAAGGGCCGGCGTCAAATGCCCTGGTACCTTTTGCCCTTCAGGAAACGAACATTCTAAAATGAAGAGATCTGCTTCGCGGGCCAAAGTTACAAGGGACGGACTATAGTCGGTATCTCCAGAGTAAACCAAACTTTTTCCTTCAAAATCAAAACGATAGGCCAGGCTTTCGGGGTTGTGATTTGTGGGAGAAGTACGGATTTCTACTGGAGGACGCAAAAAAGCACTTTCGCACGAAGTAGATAGTTCTTCAATTTGAAGCAGCCCTTCGGGTGGTTCTACCCAGTGACCGAAGGCCTCTTTAAGACCAGCATAAAATCGTGAAAAACCTTCGCCGGCATACAGATAAATCGGCCTCTTGCGTTTGTACCCCAAAGCATAGCGGGTGGCAAAGAAAAAGGGGATCAGATCGGTCACATGATCGGGATGAAAATGGGAAAGAAAGATGGCGTCGATTTCCTCAAGTGTTACCCCAATTTTAAGGAGCCTGGGAAGAGTAGCTGGGCCTATATCAAGGAGAAATTTCTCTTCTGCAACTTCTAAAAGATAAGCAGGAGAGCCTCTTTCCAAACGTGGCCAGCCTGTTCCAGAGCCAAGTACCGTAACTTTCATCTTTCCACCTCCATAAAAGTGCGCAAATATTCAGCAAACTCTTTATAGGCTGGAGTTTTTTCAAGCTCAGGAAGCACTGCTTCTGCAACAGAATATTCGCCTCGTAATTGAATATAAAGCAAGGCCAAATAAGCCAGCGCTTCTAGGTTTTGAGGATCCTTACGACTTACTTCTTTAAAAAGTATCAGTGCCTTCTCAAGCTCTCCGGTTTCATAAAAGGCCCTTGCCAACAAAAAAACCGCCCTCTTGGAAAGCTCCTTTCCGGAAAGAATCTCTTTTACCCGAAGCCACAGTCCCTTTTTGGCATATCTTTCTGCTAAGGCCTCCACGAAGGGGCTTTCTTGGGGAGCAAGTTGGTAGGCCCTTTCAAAAAGGCGGAGGGCTTCTTCTTTGCGGTCCCGTTGTTCAAGAAAAAGGGCCAAATTGTAAAACAACATTGGGTCTTGCGGGGCAAGGCTTAAGGCTTGGCGTAAAAAACTTTCGGCCTTTTCAAAATCCTCTAGCTCAAGATAAACGTAAGCCAAGCTATTTAAGAGCTCTATAGGCTGCAAAGTGCCCTCTTGGGCCGCCTCGTAAGCAGAAAGGGCCGCAAAAAAATCACCTAAATCCAGAAAAATATCCCCCAAGACGTGGAGGCTAAAGGAAGAAAAATTAACTACGGCTTCTTCGCCGAGACGTCCAGCGTGTTCGAAAGCCGCCCAAAGAGAACGCAAAGGCGATGGATTCTTGGCGGGAGGGAGAAGACCAGCCTTCAGAGAAAGTGAGGCTAAGAGGCCTTCTAACTCCTCAGGCAAAAGGGTAGTAGCCATGAGGGCAGAGTTTTCGGTAAGCTCTATAAAAAGGTGGGCCTTTTCTTTAAGACACTGAAGTGAAGGGGGCTTCCCAGCCACCCAAGCTAAAGAACAAGTCTTAGCGAAAGAGGCAAGCTGGGCCAAGGTCTCCCACTTTTCTTCCCTCAAGCCAAGTTCTTTAAAATAACGTGCTGCTTTTCCCGTAAACCAACGAAAACCGAACGCCTTTAAGAATTTCATGAAACGAGGAAGAAAGGTGATCTCCTCTGGAGATTCGAGTTCGATAGCAGCAGCATGGAAGCTTAAGTTCTTCTGCCAGAGTTCTTTTAGAAACTTACGGGGGTGAAATTGCCCCTCAGGCAGGAAAAAAAGTCTCCTTCCTAAAGCATAAAGCCCTTCCGAAGCTGGTGGAGCGCTTAACTCCAGGAGAAGACCCTTTTGAGGCCCGCCTTCCAATTTACGGCAAAGGAGGTCTTTACCAGGCAATCCGTAAAGGGTCTTTTCCCGCACAAGTCTGGCAAAAATCTCGTTAAGAAGGGCCAAAACCGTAGGGCCCCATTTTTGCCATTCCTCATCGGGAAGATCTTCAAAAACAAAAAATGCTATAGCTTCTCCCTTCCAGAAAAGACTATGCCCCTCAGCCTCCTCTTTAACTTGAAAACGAAGAGGAAGAAGGGGAGTGGCGGCCTCTTGGAGAAGCGGTAAAAGGTGCTTAATTGTCCAGGAGCTCAATTTCGGCATTAATCTTTTTGGGCGAAAATCTGGGCCAAAATCTGAGAAATAAGGCCTTCCTCTTCTGGCAAGATGGTACGCAGGTCAAAAAGTAAGGCATCTTCTTCTATCCGGGCGATAACAGGAGGATTGGCTTCCCGCAGAGAAGATTCTAACCGGGTCGGAGAAAACTGAGGGCTTCGCAAAGCCACCGCATAAGATTTTGGACTCGCGAGAGGTAAAGCTCCACCCCCGACTCGAGAAATGGTTTCCACCACTTTGATTTCAGTCTCTGGAGGTAAGAGCTTGCAGAGCTTGTTTTTAAGACGCCTAGCGCGCTTTTTAAGTATTTCCGAAGGGGTGGTGATCATCCTCAAGGTAGGAATCTTCTCTATCGCCTCTTTTTCGTCGCGGTAAAGTCTCAATGTGGCCTCTAAGGCAGCAAGAGTCATCTTGTCTATCCGAACCGCTCGGTTGAGAGGGTTTTTCCGGATAGCAGCAATAAATTCCCGGCGCCCAAGAATAATCCCTGCTTGGGGCCCCCCAAGAAGTTTATCACCTGAAAATGTCACCACATCGACCCCGGTAGCAAGGACTTCCTGCACCGTAGGTTCCTTAAGAAGGCCGTATTTGGAAAAATCTACAAAGCACCCGCTGCCAAGGTCTTCGATCACCGGAAGATGATAGCGACGCCCAAGTGCAACGAGTTCGGCCCCGGATACTTCTTTCGTAAAGCCTACAATAGCATAATTGCTTTTGTGAACCTTCATTAAAAGGGCGGTATTTTCGTTAATAGCTTCTTCGTAATCGCGCAAGTGAGTACGGTTGGTGGCCCCTACTTCTCTTAAAATCGCCCCGGAACGAGCCATCACATCGGGGATACGGAAAGAACCACCAATTTCCACAAGCTCTCCCCGCGAAACAATCACCTCTTTGCCCGCCGCCAAAGTGTTAAGGGTTATCAATACAGCTGCAGCATTATTATTCACCACCAGAGCAGCCTCAGCCCCCGTGAGTTCTAGAAGGATCTCTTCTACGTGTACGTAACGACTGCCCCGTTTTCCAGTATGGAGATCAAATTCGAGGTTAGAATAATGGGCTGAGACTTCAGCTACCGCCTCAAGTGCTTCCTTTGGAAGGATAGAACGACCTAAATTAGTATGGACCACCACTCCGGTAGCATTGACCACGCGTCTGAGATGAGGTCTTTTCAGCTGCTTTAAAATTGTCTCAGCAACCTTTAGAACTTCTTCAAAAGAGATACTTTGGCGAATCCCTTTAAGTATCTCTTCTCTTACGCTCTCAGTAGCTTTACGGGCTGCCTGGGTAACAAGCTTTTCAGAAAGACGGGGCCACCTTTGACGCAAAGCTTCTATTAATTCGTGGACGGCAGGGATTTTCCTCAATAAAGCCTCTCTTTCTTTCATAGCGCCCTCAAGGTTTGACCGTTTGGCAGTAAATAGCACAAACTTTGAGAGAGCAAAAGGGTTTGCCCCAAAAAAGAAAAGGGGGAGCCAAGCTCCCCCTTCTTTTTACCTTTCTTTATGTGCTAACTATTTTCCCTTGGCGTGGGCAGCTCGCATTTGACGAGCAAGTTCTTTAATTTCGCCAAGGTCCTTAACCATCATTGCCCAACCATACCAGTAAGCATAATCCGGATTGATGTGGAAGAAAGACTGAAAAGCACGCATCCTATGTTTTAAGTACATCTGAAAAAGAACTTGTTCGATGTATTCAAGCTTATCCCAGCCGGCACCGTAATCAGTTCTCATAAAATAGAGGAAATCCGGATAGGCGTAAGGCTGGTCTCCGCGCTTTTTAAGGATACCGTCTTTGTAAAGATCAGCTACGGTATTGATGGCCTCTGCCAACAGCATGTCAATCTTTTTGTAGTACTGGTCTGCCTGTTTGAACTGAAAATCTACATAATCTTTGGAGTGACAACGATAGCAGACTTTTTTAATCCGGTTACGCTCTCGGTCAAATTCTTCTTTGGTGAGACGTGCAAGTTGAAGTTCTTTCACTACTTCCAAACGGGCCGTAGGTTTACCGGTGAAGGGATCAAGGACCCCGAGGGCCTTAAGGATGGTTACTTGGGCATCTGCCCACTCTTTATCTTCAGGTAAAGGAAGCCTTACTCCCAGAAAGCCCCAGGCAGTGCGGTTTTCGTGGTTACCATCCGGCATATGGCAATCCTGACACTTAGGAGCAGCTGCTCCTTCGGGGAGATTGCCCGCCAGTTTGGCAAAATAACGGGTTCCGTGCTTGGAGCTTGACCACATTTCCCACTGGGGATGGTCATAACCCATGTGGCACTGCTGGCAGGCGTGCGGATCAAGAGCCTCTTTTTTGGAAAAGGCATGTCGGGTATGACATTCATCACAGGAGTTGTTCTGATAACGATAACCCCGTGCGTGAAGCTCTTTCTTTTGTTCTTCGCTCTTAATACCCATATTGTGACAGCCACCACAGCCCTTGCCCCCTTCCATGAGTTCATCGGGCTCAAGATGAGTTACCGGAAGAGCATTCATAGCCTTCCAACCAAGATTGTGTTTGCCCCGCACAAATTGATTAAACTGTTCTTCATGACACTGGGCACAGACATGTTCATCAGGAAGTTGCGCTTTAGCAGCATCTTTAGCGCTCTGGTGAGCGGTACCATGACAAACAGAACAGGTAACATCGTTTTCAGCATGTTTACTAATACTCCAATCCTTTACCTGACCGGGGCTGATCTTTTTGTGGCAGGTAATACAATTTTCTTCGGCGAAAGCTAAACCCGCCACTAAAAAAACAAAAAACAGAAACGAACAAAGTCCTTCTAACCATTTTGCTTTACCCATAAGATCCCCCCTTAAAACGATTTTTATTTCTTAGAAATTTAAACTAAAGCTTCTTTTCAAGCAAGATTTTTGTGACTTATTTTAGTATTTTATCGGTCTAAATATTAGAATTGGTTTTGCTAAGTCCATAAGAAGTGCTAGTAAAATTTAGCCTAATTTTTATAAAGCTATTCAAAGCGCTTGCAGGAAACACTATAAATAAACCAATATCTTTTATTTCCTGGTTTGACTATAATATGAATGAGACCTTCTGAATTTGGAGTTACTAGACCTGCCCACTCTTCATCTCCTATCTTAGTTAATCTTACCAGCTGATCATTTACAATAACGGAGTCATCTTTAATAGTATTAGTTCGAAGACGGATCATAAAAACCTTAGATAAGTTCTGCCAGCCGGGCTCTAAATACACCTTAAAATATATATCCCATTTGATACCCTGGCGTATCTGATAGGCTACACCTATAGGACCAAGCATAAGAAAATTCTTTTCGGACTGTTCTTTTAAAGAACAGGGGCCTATGATCCAAAACTCGGTAAAACCCCAAACGCGAAAATAACCGATTGGATTTCTATTGATCTCAGGAGGATAGGAAAATGGCCTTAAAACTACCCCTTCATCCTTAGAAAAGAAAGATCCTGGTAGGGCACCAGGCTTTATTTTGTCTAAGATGATACCCCTCTTTTGAGCTTCAGCTATTATCTCAGGAAGTTTAGCCTCAAGGGCCCTTCGGCTTGCCGGCTTTGGAATTTTAATTTTTGATGGTACTTTAATTTTTGATGATACATAGGAAGACCCTTTTCTTTCGTTTTGTTTCTGCGGAGACAAAATCAAAGGTTTTAAGGTTTGTGCCCAAGAAAGACCCAGAAAAGAAACTCCTACCAAGACCAACATTAATCCTAATAAGAGACGTTTACACATTTTTTCCCTCCAAAAATTATTATTCCCCTATTCCCTAAATACTTTGAAAGGTGAAACGCATGAATAATGTTTCATTTTAGCTTCATATAAGCATAAAAAGCAAGAAAACTTTGAAAATTTGACAAAAGACTTAACCATAGTTGATAGCGCCCACGCTTTCTTGCAGGACTTTAAAGAGTCTTTCACAATGGCGAATAGTAACAATAATAAATTTCAAATTTGCCCTTTAAGGAGGGATGGAATAGTATAGCTCTAAAAGCTAAAGAGGGGGAAATTATGGGCGAAGCCATTACCGAATTACGGGGAACAGATCGAATTATTGTCCCCATCAAGCTCGAACCTCACACCAAGATCCGTTTTCAATGTGGACCAGGAATTCCATGTTTTAAGCTCTGCTGCTCAGAGCTTTATCTTCCCCTTACGCCTTATGACATCTTACGCCTGAGAAACCGTCTCAAACTCACCACAGATCAATTCTTAGTCCTTTACACCGAACCTTTTATTTTGCCTAAATCAAAGCTTCCTGTTGCCCGTCTTAAGATGCGAGACGACGAAAACAAAACCTGCCCATTCATCTCAGAAAAGGGCTGTCAGGTCTATGAAGACCGGCCTCTGGCATGTCGTTATTATCCTTTAGGGCTTGGCATCTTTCGTAACCGGGACGAAGGACGCAACGAAGATTTTTACTATTTGGTTAAAGAAGGTTTCTGCCAGGGGCTTGATACAGGGTCGGAAATCACTGTAGAAGAATACCGCCGCTCTCAGGGAATACCAGAATTTGAAGAACCTGTCTTAGAATGGGCCGAAATCATTATGAAAAAAGAATCTCTTGGTCCTATAGAAGTACCTCAAAAAAGCCTTGAACTCTTCTTTATGGTAAGTACCAATCCGGAACGTTTCAGACGTTTTGTTTTTGAAAGCCGCTTTCTTGAAATTTATGATGTAGACAAAGAAACTCTGGAACGTATTAAGGAAGATGATCTGGCCCTCCTCCAATTTGGTTTCAAATGGCTGAAGACTGTGCTTTATGGAGAGAGCGGAGTCCGTATCAAGAAAGAAATACCCAAGGAAAGAAAAATCAAACCCTTTTAAGGAGAGACTTATGGAACCAAAAGAGATCTCTTTTGAAGATTGGTTTGAAGAAATGGCTCATTTAGCCCAGAAAAACCCAGAGCTTTTCGAAAAAAAACGGCAAGAACTCATAGAAGAAGCCATTTCACAAGCCTCTCCTGAGAATCAGGAACGTCTCAGGCGTTTCCAATGGCGTATAGATCGCGAGAGAGAGCGGGCTAAAACCCCACTTGGTTCCTGTATTCGTCTTTACGATATGTTAATGGAAATGGTTTACGGAGAAGGTGGTTTTTTGGAGGCGGTAGAGACTCTGCGCGATGTTCTTCTAGACCTACAGAAAGGGAAAAGCCCGGCCAAAAATCTAAAGCCGAAAGATTCTTACCGGGCTCAAATAATACCCTTCCCTAAAAAGGCTTTTTAATCCGCTTTTCGACGCAGGAAAGCTGGCACTTCGAGCTCTTCTTCGGAAGGTACCCGGTCAAGAACACGCTGGCGTCGGCGTCTGAGGGAAACTGGCCGCGCGGGAGGAGGCTCAATGTTTTCTTTGGATCTAGTTCCAAATCTTTCTACTACTCGGAGCTCTGTAACACTTTCTTTCTCGGATGATTCGATTATACTTTCGGGGGTTATTTCTTCCTGAGGAGCACCGATTCCGGTAGCTACTACTGTAACCCGCAATTCTTCTCCTGCCTCCTCATCAAAGACCACGCCCCAGAAAATTTTAGCCTCTTCATGAGCCTCTTTAGAAACCAGCTCGGAGATATATTCTGTCTCTTCCATAGTAAGGGTTTCTGCAGAGGCCGTAATATTTAAAAGGACGCCCCTGGCCCCGGCAATGGAGACGTCGTCTAAAAGCGGGCTTGAAATAGCCATCTGGGCCGCTTCCTCAGCGCGATTCTCTCCAGAAGCTACCCCGGTCCCCATTAGAGCCATTCCCATCTCACTCATTACAGCCCGCACATCAGCAAAATCGAGGTTTACATATCCGGGGAAAAGGATCAGATCCGAAATACCCCGCACCGCATAGTAAAGGACATCGTCTGCCTGGCGAAACATATCAAGTAATTTGGCCTTGGGAGAAGCGAGGGCCCGGAGACGATCATTAGGAATAGTAATAATGGTATCTACTTCGCGCCGTAATTCTTCAAGCCCTTTTTGGGCTACTTTGGCCCGGGGTTTACCCTCAAAACTAAAAGGCTTGGTAACAACAGCGACGGTCAAAGCCCCTAGTTCTTTACTTATCCGGGCTACAATAGGAGCTGCTCCCGTACCTGTCCCACCTCCTAGTCCCGCGGTAATAAAAACCATATCCGCTCCAGCCAAGGCCTCTCGGATCTCATCTTCAGCTTCAAGGGCCGCTTCTTTGCCAACTTCGGGATTACCGCCAGCTCCAAGACCTTTAGTGAGTTCTTTGCCGAGCTGAATTTTTATGGGAGCGGGAGAGAGGTCAAGCACTCGGTAATCTGTATTAGCTACAATAAATTCTACTCCTTTAAGGCCCTTGCTGATCATGTTTTTAACCGCATTTCCCCCTGCCCCGCCAACCCCGATGACCTTTATTTTGGCCTGATGTTCTGTTTCAACAAATTCAAATTTCATAGCCCCCTCCCAAAGAGTTCGAGGATTTTTTTCAAAGGATTTTTGGGTATACCCTTAGGGCGTTCCATTCCTAAATTACGGCCAAAGAGTACTAAACCTATCACGGTAGACAAACGAGGGTGATAAACTTCTTCTGGAAGACCGGGTAATTTCTGCGGAAAACCAATCCGTGTAGGAAGTTCAAAGATTTGATCTGCCATTTCTAAAAGCCCAGGGAGCAAAGCTGACCCCCCGGTGATCACCGCTCCGGATCCAAGTCGGGGCTTAAGACCCGAGCGCTCAAGTTCTGTATTGATGATCTCCAGAAGCTCTTCCACTCGGGGTTCTAAAATTTCAGCTAGCACCTGACGTGAAAGTTTTCTGGCCGGCCGATTACCTAATCCCGGGACCTCGATATATTCTTCCCGGGGCACCATGGGAGCTAGGCAACAACCATAGTGAATTTTTAATTTTTCTGCGGCAGACATAGTGGTACGCAAACCAACCGTGAGATCACTGGTAAGGATTTGCCCTCCTACCCCCACGGCTCCAGTATGACGAAGGGTCCCCTCAAGAAAGGCCGCTACATCGGTAGTACCACCTCCAAAATCTATCAAAGCTACCCCGAGTTGTTTCTCTTCTTCGGTGAGGACCGCCTCTGCAGAGGCTAAAGGTTGGAGCACCACCGCATCTACCTCAAGTCCTGCTTTTTCCACACATTTCACTAAATTGTGTACTGCCGAAGCCGCCGCAGTAATGATATGCACTTTGGCCTCCAGCCGCACCCCGCTCATCCCCACCGGCTGCTCTATACCACCTTGTTCATCTACAATGTATTCCTGTGGGATGGCGTGAAGAATAAGGCGGTCGTTGGGAAGATTTATAGCCCTTGCCGCTTCAATCACTCTCTCTACGTCTTCAGGGGTTACCTCTCCCCCTTTGAGGGCAATAACACCGTGGCTTTGTTGGCTTTTGATATGTGTGCCGGCAATACCCACTACCACGTTGGTAATTTCTTCTCCACAGGCTTCTTCGGCTTGGCGTACTGCTTCTAAAATGGAATTCACCGTACTTTCAATATTGACTACTACCCCCCGCCGAAGCCCAGTAGAGGGGACCATCCCTAAAGCCAAGGCCCGTAATTCCCCTTCTACCTCTTCAGCCACGAGGCAACAAACTTTGGTAGTTCCGACATCAAGCCCAACAATCATAATAAATTATCCTTTACCTGCCTTGAAAATTAACGCCGCTTGATCTCGTGGATAATCTAAACGTACCGCCTTTATACGACGATATTGTTTAGTTTCGTAAAGATAAACCAAAATCCGATCAAGCTTCTTATAAGCCCAGAGATATTCGTCAAAAGTTTTCCCCCAAAATCTAACCCTCAATGCATCTCTCGTAAGCAGTTCGAAGCCGTCAGATAGAAATTGGAGCTGGGAGATATTGGCATAAGGTGGTACTAACCCTTCATGCTTTTTAAGACAGGCCAAAAGCTCAAGCACAGGAAGCCGCGAAGAAGAAAGACTACGGGCTTTAATTTCTTCTTTTGTAACGCCAGCCAGAGCGGGAAGATCCTTCATGAGGGAAAGATTTGCCCGGGCAAAGAGTTTTCCTTGGGCATTAACCAGCCAAACACCATCCCGGGTAGCTACCATCGCAAGGGGATCTTCTTCCACCACCTTGATATAGATAGTTCGTGGAAGCTTTCGAGCCAAAAAGGCCTTCTCCACCCAAGGATGAAGTTCTAGACGTTTCTTGACCTCAGAAAGGTCAATTTTAAAGATGTTTTCTCCAAGAAGGAGGCCAGAGCGCTTAATTATTTCTTCGCTAGAAATAATTCCTTTTGTTTTTACAAGATCAACTTCAATATGAGCTAAACGAAAATGGGCACTTCGCGGAAGATAAACCCCTCCTAAAACAATAAGGAGTAAAAAAACCAAAAGAGAAGCTATTTTAAAAAATTTTTTAGCCTTCACCCACAATCCGTATTTCCTCCTCAAGGGCTATGCCAAATTCTCGGAAGACCCGTTCTTTGGCTATCTCTATAAGGGCCAGGATATCCTGCGCACAGGCTCCACCTTTGTTAACGATAAAATTGGCATGTTTTTGTGAAATTTCTGCCCCACCCCGACACATCCCCTTAAGACCCACTGCTTCAATCAAAAAACCAGCTGGTGCCAGAGAAGGGTTTTTAAAGATGGAACCGGCTGAAGGATAAGAAAGAGGTTGTTTTTCCCGGCGAATCTTCAAAAATTTTGAAATCGCAGCCTCCACATCTTTGGGAGAAGTAGAAAAAAGCCTAAAAACTGCGGCTACTACAAGACTTCCCCTTGGAAGAGAAAGACCCCGATAAAAAAACAGAAGCTCTTCGCGGCGGAAATATTTGAGCTCTCCTCCCTGATAAAGCAAAAGCCCTTCTAAAAAATCTTTTATTTCCTTGCCAAAGGCCCCAGCATTCATCACCACCGCCCCTCCCACCGTAGCTGGAACCCCGGCCAGAAACTCAAGGCCAGAAAGCCCTTTTTCCAGACAAAAGGACAAAAGCCTTGCAAGACTAACCCCAGCCTCGGCCACCAAGACTCCGTCTTCGAGTTCTATCTTTTTCAGACCTGCAAAAGAAAGAACCACCCCCCGCACCCCTCCATCTCGCACCAAAAGATTGCTTCCACCTCCCAGAGGAAAGTAAGCAATATCTTCTTCTTCAAGAAAATCTAAAACTTTTAAGAGATATTGACGCCTAGCGGGAAAGACCAGGTAATCCGCCGGCCCTCCCACCTTAAAGGTGGTATAGCGGGCCAATGGGACCTTTTCTTTAAAGGCAATCCCCTCTTTTAGAAGGAATTTCTCGAACTTCATGCCACTTCTTCCTGAGACCCTCCCAATTCTTTGAGAAGCTCTTCTCCTAAGCGATAAATATCTCCTGCCCCCATGGTAACCACCACATCTCCGGGACGGAGGAGATTGAGCAAACGAGCTAAAAGAAGCCCCCTTTCCGCAGCAAAATAGGTACTTTTGGGAGCACGTTTTTTTTCAAGGGCCTGATATAGGGTCTCCCCCCTAACCCCTGGAAGAGGACTTTCAGAGGCCGGGTAAATTTCGGTAAGTAGCAGAAGATCCGCTTCTTGGAAAACCCCCAAAAATTCCTTAAAAAGGGCCTTAGTGCGAGTATAGCGGTGGGGCTGGAAAACTACAACTAAACGCCTTTCGGGAAAAGATCTTCTGAAAGCAGCCAAAGTGGCTTTTATCTCTGTAGGATGATGGGCGTAATCATCAAAGACCAAAATTTCCCCCACTCTTCCCTTTTCTTCAAAACGTCTCCTTACACCATTAAAAGCTGCAAGCCCCTTCCTTATCTTTTCAAAAGGAAGCCCAAGCTTTCGGGCTACAGCAATGGCAGCCAGAGCATTTTGCACGTTATGCCGCCCTGGCAATTTAAGGAGAACTTCGCCCAAAAATTTTCCTCTCTCATAAACTACAAAGAAGGAAGATCTACC
>JALSPG010000132.1 GCA_026986115.1 Thermodesulfobacteriales bacterium | reverse complement strand
CGGGCTTCTTGTAAATTTTTGGCAAAAGAAAGTTTTAAATTGGGTTCAACCAGAGAAAAATATTCTTTAAGCATTTCTATGATAAGATCTTCATCTTCCACCACAAGGATACGAAATTCTCTCTCAAAGGCCATATTCATAATAGAGACTCTCTTTTTAGCGTTAAGATAAAAGATAACATTCTAAGTAATAGCGAGCAAATCAGCCCTGAACCTTAGCAGCTAGTTGACTTTTAAGCACCTCTCCTTTGCTACGGTGGGCTTCAAGTCTATTGAGGGCATTAATTAGGGCTTTGATTCCAGCTGCTACAATATCGTAATCCTTTCCCAAGCCGGCTGAACGTTTACCCACCTGATCTTCAATTATAACCCCACACACTCCTAGAGATTCGGTACCTTTCCCTACTGCGTCAATGTGGAAATCGATGAGACGCAAATCAAAAGGGGAAGAAGGAGCCCGGTCACCTTTTCCGAGAAAACGATAACCCAAAGCTTGGGCTACCGCCTTAAAAGCGGCATCTATGGAACCCACACCTACATTTATGGCCTTTTTAGCTCGGCTTTCGCGGTCAATTATTTCTACCTGGGCCAAAGGTTTTAAGGAAGTCCCGTAAAGACTCGAAACGTAAGCTGCACTTACTTCGTAGCGGTATTCTTCTTCGAGAAATTCGTCAAGCAAGACTCCTTCTAAATACTCATCAGCTACAGAGCGCAAGACATCCTTGACTTCCCTGCGGAAACGTTCAAAAACACGCGAAAGATCCTCATCTGAAAGTTTCCAGCCCCGGCTTTCCAGTTTAAAGCGTACCGCATGACGCCCCGAATGCTTGCCAAGTATTATAGCACTTCCAGTCCAGCCTACTTCCTGAGGGTCCATTATTTCATAAGTACCACGGTGCATAATTACTCCGTGTTGATGGATACCAGATTCGTGGGCAAAGGCGTTTGCGCCCACGATGGCCTTATTGGGTTGAACCATCATCCCGGTTAGCTTGGAAACCAGCTGGCTTGTGGGCACGATTTGCCGCGTATCGACGCGGGTTTCAAGAGGTCTGCCCAACACCCTTGAAAAATAATCCTGCCTTGTTTTAAGGGCCATCACAATTTCTTCCAGAGCTGCATTTCCTGCCCTCTCGCCAATGCCATTGATAGTACACTCTACTTGCCGGGCTCCGGCCAAGAGGGCCGAGAGGGAATTAGCTACCGCCAGACCCAAATCATTGTGACAATGGACACTGAAACAGACTTTTCCCTCTTCAAACAGTTGGTAAAGATCGGCCTTTTTGAGGGCCTCAACAAGATGCCTGATAAGATCATAATATTCCTGGGGCACCGTATAACCTACGGTATCAGGAATATTTACTGTTACTGCACCAGCCCTTATTACCGCTACAACCACCTCTGCTAAATAATCCCAGTCGCTTCGGGTGGCATCTTCAGCAGAAAATTCTACAATAGGAGTATAACGCTTAGCATATTTGACCGCCTCTACCGCCAGTTTAAGTACCTCCTCGCGATTTTTACGGAGTTTGTAGCGGAGATGAATATCAGAGGTGGCAATAAAAGTGTGAATCCTCGGGGAGGAAGCCCCCTTAATAGCTTCCCAGGCGATGTCGATGTCTTTTTGGTTGGCCCGGGCCAGGGCTGCTACCTGCACATCTTTTACGGTCTCAGCAATGGCCTTAACTCCTTCAAAATCCCCCGGAGAAGCCACGGGAAAACCGGCTTCGATTACATCGACTTTTAGTCTTTCAAGCGCCCGAGCAATTTCTTTTTTGTCTTCTACAGAAAGCGAAACCCCAGGAGATTGTTCTCCATCCCTTAACGTGGTGTCAAAAATATATACACGCGAAATCATGAGATTTACCTCCTCGGTATAACTTACTGCCTTAATGTTTTTCTGAAAATGGAAAATTTAGGTTTGAGAAGAGACTATCACCTTCTGCCCCCGCTTAGCGCGGAGGGCAAGAAGGAGGGGACCCGAAAGGGCATAGGAGAGAAAGCCCCCAAAGAGGGTTACGGGAGGCTCAGCTGCTACCACGGTTAGTAGCAAAACAAAAATGACCAACGAATAAAAGGGGTGCTTCTCAGCAAAGTCTATCTTTTTGAAAGAGAAATAAGGGATGCCGCTTACCATCAAGTAAGAAATAATATACACCATGGCCAAAATCGCAACATGTTTTACAGGGGAAGACAGGCCACACCAGTTTGAAAACAAGACCGTAGAGGCAAGAAGGCCTGCAGCTCCAGGGCTTGGGATACCGGAAAAATAATTTTTTTCTTTTAAAGTCTGGATATTAAATTTGGCTAGACGCAAGGCCGCGGTAGCCACATAAAGGAAGGCTGCTAACCAACCGTAGCGGCCATAGCTTTTAAGGGCAAAAGTGTAAATCAGGATAGCCGGCGCAACTCCGAAAGAGACCAGATCACACAAGGAATCATATTCGAGGCCAAAACGGCTGGTAGTCCCGGTATAGCGGGCTACACGTCCATCAAGAATATCGAAAATAATGGCTACTAAGATGGCCACTGCCGCCCGCAAATATTGACCCTCAATGGCAGAAATGAGGGCAAAAAAACCGCAAAAAAGGTTTCCTGTAGTAAAAAGGCTTGGAAGGATAGGTATACGCCCTCTTCTTTCCCTTTTAAGACGTCTGCTTTTATTCATTCTGCTGCCAAGGATAAAGGGCTAGCGGGCTTTCTCCAGCACGCACCCGATGCCCGAGGTTTACTAATAAACGAGTCTTTTCTGCAGGAATAAAAATCTCTACCCGCGAACCAAACTTTATAAGCCCCAACCGCTCACTGACGATGAGTTCATCTCCTTTCTGGACGAAGGGTACTGTTCGGCGAGCAATAAGCCCTGCTACTTGAACAACTAAAAGGGGAAGCCCGTCCAGACGCTCCAAGAGATAATAATGTTTTTCGTTTTTGTCGAAGGCATCATCACGGTCTGCAGGCAAGAATTTTCCGGGCTCATGCCAGATGTCCAATACGCGGCCTGTTACCGGAGAACGATTGACGTGAACATCAAAGATATTCATAAAAATGCCGATTTGAAAGGCTTCTTGCTGTAAATAGCGCTCTTCTTTGACCTTCTTTAGGGTTACAATCCGACCGTCTGCAGGGGAGACTATGAGTTCCCGGTCGAAGGGGGGATAGCGATCCGGATCTCTGAAGAACCAAGCCATAAGAAACGAGGCCCCAAGGCCTGCATAAAGGAGTTTTTTGTTTTTGGTAAAGTGCCCGATAGCGGCTCCCAAAATTCCCGGAGCTAAAGTATAGGGTAATCCAATTTTGTTAATCATAACCTCTCCATTATGTAAGGCTTTTTAGTAGTAATCGCAAATTATATAATTCAAAAATTTGCAATCTCTTTCAGAAACTCTTTAAGCAATTTTTGAAGCCTGGTAAAGACTTTTTGAGCTGTTTGGAGATCTGGGGCCTTTTCGATTTCATAGGCCTTGAGACGGGCTTCTTCAAAAAAAATAGTAGCACAAGCCCCTTTTAAAGAATGGGCCTTATCGCGGGCCTTAGAAAGATTTCCCTCTTTGAGAGCTTTTTCTATTTCAGAAAGAAGATTAAGCGAAGATTTTTGAAAAATTTCCAAAAGCTCGCGAGCTTCTTCGTAAGAGTCCATTTCTTCCAGGAAAGCCTTTTTTTGCCAGCCGGGAAAATTTTCCATACTTCCTAAATCGGTTTTTCTGAATTTTTGATTAACTCTTCCACCGGAGCTGGAAGTATCTCTCCTCCCCCCAAGACGAGCTCTTTCTGGTAAAAGATTGCAAATTGCCCCGGGGTAACGGCTTCCTGAGGGTTCTTGAAAACAACTCGAGCTTCTGAAGCCGATAATAGTTCTATTCGTGCAGGGGCTTCTTTATGCCGGTATCGTATACGTACAAAGGCGTCGAAACTTTGGCTACGATAAGCCGGACATATAAAGTGGACCCCGCCTACACGGAGATGCTTGCGTTTTAAAAATTTTTTGGGGCCAATAATGAGACGATTTCTCTCCCGGTCTAAAGCCACCACGTAATAAGGTTTGCCCAAACGCACACCTAAGCCCCTTCTCTGTCCAATAGTATAAGCGAAAAGTCCCTGGTGCTTTCCTACCACCTTTCCACTAACTGTAACAATATCTCCCGGAGGAAAGTCTTCCTGAAGAAAAAGATTTCTATAATCTCCCCTAATAAAGCATACTTCCTGGCTTTCGGGAGAAGTAAGATTAAAAAGACCCAATTTTACAGCTTCCTTGATAACTTCTTCTTTTTTCCATTCTCCCAAAGGGAAGATGGTCTGCGACAGTTGTTTCTGGGTCAACAAAGCCAGGAAATAGGATTGATCTTTATCCTGATCGCGACCTTTGAAAAGTTCATAGCACAAGTTTGCTTTGTTGAATTGTAAGCGGACGTAATGTCCTGTTGCCAATTTAGAAGCTCCCAACTTGTGTGCTGTTTCGAGCAAAAGACCAAATTTTATTTCCCGATTGCAAATAATACATGGATTTGGTGTTAGGCCCTGGCGATATTGTTCTTTGAAATAAGCAATAACCTTTTCCTTAAAAGGCCTTCTCAAATCGACTATTTCCAGTGAAATTTTTAAAAAATCGCAAATTCTCCGCACCCGAGCTATTTCCTGTTCAGGATCAGATTGAGACAGAAGAGCAAATAACCCTAAGAGGTTTTCTCCCCTCTCCCTCAAAAGATAGGCAGCAAAAGAACTATCAACCCCTCCACTTAGGGCCACAGCTATCATGAGATCATTAATACCCACCGATTATGTTCAATGTGTTCTCCGTTTGTTGGAAAAGAAGGGCCAGAGAATTTAATAACCAAGTTCTGCAAGTTCCTTCCGGAAGCGAACCTCCATTGCTCGTACGATACAGGTAGTAACACAAAGTTCACAACCGGAACATCTTTCAGGATCAAACTCTACTTCCAAAGTCTTGCGGTTTACGTGAAGGGCTCCGGTAGGACAAACTGCCGTACAAAAACCACAATGAATACATTTTTCCTCGTTTTTCTGTATTTCTTGCCCGATGGTTTTGATTTCAACTCCAAGTTCTCGTAAAAAGGCCAGGCCTTTGTTGAAACTTTTGGGATGTCCGGAAAGTTCCATGATCATGAGACCTTCTTTCCCCGGCAAAATGGTGGCTTTTAAAATGTTGAAGGAAAGATCAAAATCTTTGACAAGCCGATAAACAATGGGCTGGTCTACGATATCTGCTGGAAAGCGTAAAACCAAAATGCGCTTATACATGAGAGGCCTCCTTTTTTACCTGACGGAAGGGCTTAAGATCCAGCGAAGGGTCAAGCATCCGAGCATTGGCAAAATAGATTTCTGCTTCTTGAGGCAAGCCCATGACCACCAAACAAGCTCCAATGTTTGCATAATCTATAGCCCTTTGAGGATCCAAAGCTACGGCTTGAAAGTAAGATTCCAGAGCTTCTTCTACCTTCCCCCTTTTGAAGTTTATGGTACCCAAGAGATTGTATAACTCTGGCATTGGTGAAAGGCCAAGTCCTTTTTCAGCGGCTCCTTGGGCTTCCTGAAGATTTCCAGACTTAAGGAAAGCATGTGCCAAATGACAGTAAAGGGCAGGACGATCTGCCGGGAGAGGAGAAAGGGTTAAAGCCCTTTCGAAACAGGAGGCTGCTTCTTCCCATTTCCCCAGTTTGCTCAAAACTTGCCCTTTAGCACTTTCCACATAATAGCGGGAAATTTTCTCGCTTATGGTTTTAAGCACAGAAAGGGCAAGTTCTTCAGGAAGATAAAGGGCTACCGTACGTACTAACTGGTATAGAGGAGGAATTTTAATCCTTTCACGGAAGTATATTCTTGGAACAATATTGTAAACCGCTGGAATCTGGAGCTCCGGGTCAGTTATATCTACTAAATAAAGAGAAAAATCTCTTTCCGCTAATTCTTCCGCAAGTTTTGAGAGCTCTTCAGTATGATCGTTAGAAGAAAGATCAGGCAATTTCCAAAGAGAAACCCGGCCTTCTTGTTTTAAAATGTGAGCAGCTTCTTCTAAAGTAGCATATTTGGGAAGACCACTTTCCAAATATCTCCCATCGGTATCGAAATCTCCGGCCAGCTGGGCTATTTCTGTAAGAGCTCGCACCAAGGCCCTTTCAGGAGAAGTGGCCGTGCCAGCAGTATAAACGATTTCAGAACGATGCGGAAAAGTAGAAGGATCGTAAGCAAGAGCCCCGATAGTTGCCGCAGGCATTCCAAAAGTAAAATCACGTAAATAAAGCCGGATCCCTAAACGTCTAAAACAAGAAAGTAGAGTTTCTGTCTCCGGGCTCAGATCCTCCGGAACAACTTCTTTAAAAGGCCTTTTTTGAAGACTTGCCAGCGCAGAAACATGGCGTTCAATAAGCTCGCAAACCCCTTGAACCGCTGCTTCCGAATAAGTATTTCCGGCAGCTGAACCATTATATTCGTAAAGAAGCCAAAACCAATAAATTGGAATAAAGCTTTTACATCTCCTTTTTACTTCAAATGCTGGAACCAAATGAAAGGGCACTTTGTCTAAAATTTGGCGACAAACCTCCAGGGCTTTTTGGTCTTCAGAAGGATCTTCCACCGAAAAAAGAAGTTTTTCAGTAGAAATTGCCCCCTCTTTTGTCAAAGGGGCCAAGAGAAAATTTTGGGGATTTT
Source organism: Thermodesulfobacteriales bacterium (assembly GCA_026986115.1). Lineage (GTDB taxonomy): Bacteria > Desulfobacterota > Thermodesulfobacteria > Thermodesulfobacteriales > Thermodesulfatatoraceae > Thermodesulfatator. The sequence goes on along the minus strand of JALSPG010000132.1, from coordinate 16,386 downwards.
TAATGAACAAAAAAAGACTATATCTCTCGACAAGTTCCATAAGGGCACTGGCCTGTGCCAAGGCCTCAGAGGCCCCCTTTCCCATTTGCTTGAAATTGCCTGTGACCGAAAGCCCTTGTGCTCCATAAATGCTTATATATACCGGTATCCCCAAACGACCCTTATCAACCCGTTTTAACTCTTGAAAAATATCTGCCCCGACCTTTCTTAACCTTTCTTGAACCCACCGAATAGTCTCCTCTGGAGCCAAGGCTTTATCGGCATATTTTTTGGGAGAGGGTATCAAAAATTTTTCTTCCATCCGTCACCCTGTAAGTATTTTTTCGTTTCACTATAAACAGAGAAGCTTAATTTGCCTAGCTAAAGTCTATCAAAAAAGTAGAGAATCAAACAATAAGTAAAGGGGGAAGATTTCCCCCTTTTTAGATATTTTTAGGCCACTTTGATTTCTATCTTACGAGGTTTCGAGGTTTCTACTTTGGGCAGAAAGATCCTTAAAACCCCTGCTTCCATAGAAGCTTCCACTTTGTCGAGATCAAATTCCGGCCCGATAGTAAAGGCACGGAAATATTCATTTCCGCGCAATTCTGCATAAAGGGGTTGTACATCTTCTCCCGGAAGGTCTACAATTTCGCCTTTCATTTGAAGAACATTTTCTTCAATTTTTACCTCTACGCTCTCTTTAGTAACACCCGGCATATCTGCAACTAAAATTAGTCCCTCATCGGTTTCATATATATCTACCGGCGGAATCATGGGACGTTCACGCCTAATCGCCGGAGTAGCTTCTTCTCTTGTGGCAAGTTCTTTGGTTTCCTTTTCAGCCATAGATATCCCCTCCTTTCATAATTTTTTAACCGGTTTTTACTTCAATTTTGCGAGCTTTTTTTTCTTCTCGTTTAGCAATACGAACTTTAATAATCCCGTTCTGATAAGTAGCTTCTACCTGCGAAGGATCAATAGATTCTGGCAGAGACACAGCCCGCGTAAAACGCCCACTGAAGCGTTCCTGCCGATAATAACGATTGGGATCAACTTTTTCTAACTTGAGAGCCTTGCTGGCATCTCTTTCGCCACTAATAGAAAGAATATTCTCTTCAATAGAGAGATCTATTTTGTCTGGCTCTACACCGGGAGCAAAAAGATAAACATACACCGCGTCATTCGTTTCTCCGATATTGATTACGGGAAACGTTGCTCGTGCAATTGTCCTTACAGGGACAAACGGGCTAGCCATTTCAAGTAAACGATCTACTTCTTCTTGTAGCCTTTCAAATTCACGAAAGGGATCAAAGAAATCCACACCCCATCCGATTGGCATATTATCACCTCCCATTTGTTTCTAAATTTGTTTTTTTCTAAGAGGAAAATAAGCATCATCTTTCTTAATGCAAGACGGAATAGTCATTTTGCTGTCAAAAATTAGTTTCTGGTAAAAGGAAGATAAAAACCCGAAGAATCTTAGAAAAATTTTTGCCTTCTGGAGAAAGTTGATTTATCATGAAGGGCCATGAAGATCGTAGCAATTGAACCCAAAAATGTCAGGACACATGTATTTTCGGCCTTTAAACTGCCCCGCCTGGCAATGCCTTTGCTGGGGACTATACTGCGGGATAAGGGACATGAAGTAAAAGTCTTTCTTGAAGAGCTTGGTCCCGTGGAGGAAGCAGCTGTCAAGGAAGCTGATCTTATCCTCATTTCCACCATCACTTCTACCGCTCCACGAGCTTATGCCATGGCGGATCGCTACCGTAGTCTTTATGGCAAGAAAGTGGTTATGGGCGGGGTACATGTCTCCTTTGTGCCTGATGAGGCAATCCAGCATGCCGATTTTGTCATCCGGGGTGAAGGAGACGAAACCATCGTAGAGCTGGTAGAAGCTTTTGAAGCTGGAGGGCCTTTTGAACATATTTTAGGGCTTACCTGGCGTCGCAAGGGAGAAGTAGTTCACAATCCTCCGCGTAAGGGAGTGACAGATCTGAACAGCCTTCCGATACCTGATTTTAGCCTTATTCCCGGAGTGAATCCCAAGAAGATGCGCATATACCCCATGATGACTTCTCGTGGTTGCCCCCACGCCTGTATTTTCTGTTCCGTAGCTCCTATGTTTGGAAGACGTTATCGTTTCCGCGACAAAGAACTCCTTCTTGAAGAGCTTTCTCGAATAGAAAAAGGACAGCATGTCTTTTTTTATGATGACAATTTTACAGCTCATCGTCCCCGCACCAAAGAACTCCTCGAAGGAATGATAAGACAGGGCTTTAAAGGAAGCTGGTCGGCTCAAGTGAGAATCGACATTTACAAAGATAAAGAACTTTTAGAGCTTATGAAACGCAGCAACTGCTTTTTGGTCTACGTTGGTATCGAGTCTATCAATCCCGAAACTCTCAAAACTTACAAAAAGGGCCTCACTTACCAAGAAATCTACGAAGGTGTAAAAGTGCTCCACAAACACGGTATCAGAATCCACGGTATGTTCGTTATTGGAGCTGATACCGATACCCCCGAAAGCATTCAAGCAACCCTAGATTTTGCCCGCGATGTACGTCTAGATTCTGCCCAATTTTTGGTACTTACCCCCATTCCAGGCTCTGTACTTTATGAAAATTGGCTCCAAGAGGGTCGGGTTTTTTCTACCCAATGGGATCTTTACGACGGTCATCATGTGGTTTTCCATCCCAAAAATCTTTCCCTTACCCAACTCCAAGAAGAGGGCTTTCGGCTCCACCGAGAATTTTATTCTTTAAAGGAGGCCTTCAAATTCCTTATCCGAGGTGACCTCTACGGGGCTTACTTGCGTTTTCTAGGACGCCGTTACGTAAAACGTTGGATTAAAGAAAACATAGATTACTTTGAAAAATTGCGACAAATAGAAGCTCAAGTAGCGGTAGCTCCTACCCTTTAAGAAATTCGATTCTAAGGAGGTCGTTATGCTTCTGGCTATCCTTAGTGATAGTCATGACGCTATTCTGAATTTGCGAAGAGCTGTAGAGCTGGCCAACGAAAAAGGGGCTTCTTATCTCCTTCACTGCGGAGATTTAATTTCGCCCTTTATGGTGTTGGAATTGGCCCGCTTTCAAGGAGAAGTCCATTTTATTTTGGGTAATAATCCGGGGGATGTCTGGTTACTTGCCAAACAATGTGCCCGTTTTTCTCATATCCATTTCCACGGTCAATATGCCTTTGAAGAATTAGATGGTTTTAAAGTAGCTCTGGTACACTTTCCCGAGCTTGCAGAAGGACTAGCCCTTACAGGAAAATATGATCTCGTATGTTGTGGACATACTCATGTGTATGAAGTTAAAGAAATTCAAGGTACCTTCGTGATTAATCCCGGAGAAATCCTTGGTAAGGAAGGCCCTCCTACCATGGTATTTTTCAATACCCAAACACGCCAAATTGAAAAGGTAACCTTAAATGAAGGTAGCTGTTGATACCGGGGGCACCTTTACCGATTTTGTAGCAGAAAAAGACGGAAAACTCTTAACTCATAAAGTTTCTTCTACCCCCCAAGACCCAGCAGAAGCCGTTCTCCGGGGTCTTCAGGAACTAGGAGCCAAGGCCCCGGAAATCCTTTTTCATGGCACTACTGTAGGTACAAATGCCTTTCTTACCCGCAAGGGGGCTCGGGTTCTTTTGATTACTACTAGCGGATTTGAAGATGTGATCTTTATTGGACGCCAAAATCGTCCTAAGCTCTTTGATTTTTTTGTAAAAAAACCCCCTCCCTTAATTAAGCGCTCGCAAGTTATAGGGCTTTCGGAAAGGATTAACGCTAATGGTGAGATCTTAAAGGCCCTTAATGAAGAAACTCTTTCTCTTTTACGCCATCTTTTGCAAAAAAAGAAATTTGAAGCGATAGCGGTTTCTTTTCTTCATTCTTATGCCAACCCTCTTCACGAACAAAAAGTAAAAGAAGCCTTGGTAGATTTTGGTCTTCCTATCTCCCTTTCTTCCGAAATTCTTCCTGAATTTCGCGAATTTGAGCGCACTTCTACTACTTTAGTAAATGCTTATCTAACACCAATTATGGCCTCTTATGTAGGACATCTTCAGAGGAGCCTTCCCCGAACAAAACTTTTTTTAATGCAATCAAGCGGCGGGCTTATGCCAGCGGAGGCGGTGGGCCGAAGGGCAGCGGCAACTTTGCTTTCAGGGCCTGCTGCTGGAGTTTATGGAGCCTTTGCCTTAGCAAGCATTTTGGGCCGAAAACGTATTATCACTTTCGATATGGGTGGAACTTCAACGGACGTTTCCCTTTGTGATGGCAACCCTACTTTTACTCGCCAATATGAACTTGAGGGTTATCCCATCCATCTCAAAATGATCGACATCCATACTATAGGGGCTGGAGGGGGGTCCGTTATTTCCTTTGATAGAGGTGGAGCTTTAAAAGTAGGACCCCAGAGTGCCGGGGCTGACCCGGGGCCTGCTTGTTACGGACGCGGAGGGCTTAACCCTACTGTTACAGATGCCAATCTTGTTTTGGGACGCCTGATACCAAATCTTTTCTTGGGTGGCCGCCTATCTTTGTGTCAAGATCTGGCTTTTAAGGCCTTCTTCCGTCTTGCTGAAAGACACGGCTTCAAAGTCCAAGAATTGGCTTCCGGAGCAGTGGCCATTGTTAACACCAATATGGAACAAGCTATCAAAAAGGTCTCTGTAGAGCGAGGACTTGACCCCGCAGATTTCACTCTCGTCTGCTTCGGAGGGGCAGGAGGACTACATGCTACCTCTCTTGCAGAAAGGCTCCGGATTAGAGAAGTCCTTATTCCACGTTTTTCTGGAGTTTTGTCTGCTCTAGGGCTCCTTATGGCCCGACCGTCTTTTGATTTTTCTCAAGCTGTTTTCCTACAGGGAGAAAGAGTAGCCTTTGAATATCTTCTGCCTCTTGTAGAGGAACTTGCCGAAAAAGCCTTGGCAGAAGTAGCGCGTTATGGATATCGTCGCCAGGAATTTCGGGCAGAAGCAGAAATTGATCTTCGCTACCAAGGTCAATCCTACGAACTCTCTATTCCCTTTCGAGTGGACTTTAAAGATCACTTTCATTCCCTTCACCAACGTCTTTACGGTTATAGTATGCCTTTGGCCCCACTTGAGGCCGTAGCAGTTCGGATAAACCTTACTGCTGACTTACCCCCTATTTCTCTCCCCAAAATAAAGGGCACCAAAAAAGAGCCCCTTTTTTTCCAAGAAGTTTTGCTAGTAGAAGGAAAAGCCCTGAAAGTCCCTGTTTATCGTTGGGAAGATTTGCCTCCAGATGTAGAGCTAAAAGGACCAGCTCTTCTGGTGGGTGAATACGCCACGGTTTGGGTGGAGCCGGATTGGCAGGTTACGGTTGATCTTTACGGCAATATCTGGCTTTATTTTTAATTAGTTGACGCCAGATATTCCTCTTGTTAGCCTAGTTTTCAAAAAATCAACCTCCGGAGAAGCATATGAGGATTATCTTCGGTTTCTTTTTCTTCTATCTTTTTTGGAGTGTAGTTTTTGCACAAGCTGCCGAAATCAAGGTCGCTGTCCTTCCTTTCGAAATTAATGCTCCCCAAGATCTTTCTTACGTACGAGAAGGTATACGTGACATGTTGAGTACAAGACTTTATGTTCCTGGTAAAGTGGTCGTTATTGACGAAACCGAGGTTGAAAAAGTTCTCAAAGATTTTTCTGGTCCTCTAAACGAGAAGACCATTCGTAAGATTGGAGAAAGGCTGGAGGCAGATTACGTGGTATTTGGGAGCCTTACTACTTTTGGGCAAAAAGCAAGTCTTGATGCCAAGCTTATCCCGATCAAAGAAGAAAAGCCCCCTCTAGCACTCTTTGTTAATACCAACACCTTAGATGATCTTATTCCCAAATTGGCAGACTTTGCCAAACAAGGGGTAGCTTATATTGAAGGGCAGCCACCAACAGGGCAAATGTTGGCCCTAAAGCCCCAAGCCCCCTCCTCTCCTTCTCAAGTTTCCACTGCCTCCAATTACAATATGGCATCTCAACCCTCACAAGTAGTGGCAAATGCTCCACAAGACTTAAATAAAATGCATCCTGAACGGGTTTTTAGGATCCAAGGGCCCCCTTCTCCTCAAATTACGGCAAAGGCTCCGACTTCTTCTCCGCAAGAAGAACAAGAAGTGCATGCCAGCAAGTATAAATATTCCGATATTGATCCCTGGCCAGATTATCCTCCAGAGGAAGAAGACCTTGCACCTCTTATTATTGAAAAGAAAGAAAAACCAAAAACTTCTAAAAAGAAGAAAAAAAGTTTCTGGTCTAAACTCTGGCCAGGTAACTGGTTCGGAAAACAGGAAGAAGAAAAAATTATTACCCCTTCGGGAAGTGTTCCACCACCACCTCCTCCACCTGGATATCAAGCACAAGCCCCAAAAGCTCCTCAAGGCACTTATTCTCCACCACCGCCGCCTCCTCCACCCTCTCAAACACCTCCAGTTTATGGAGGAAGTTCGACTTATCCAACGTCTCCTCCTCCACCTCCTGCTGGTAAAACATGGGAATGGTATTAAAGAAGTTTTCTAGCAGACTTTTAAGATCTCCGAAGTGGAGATTGAAGAGGCAAGGGTGAAGACAGGTACGAGGGTTTAAATTTTCTTTCAAACATGTACAAGGAATACGGCCTACCATTACCCGTCCAAATGGGGCCCAATGCCACCAAGCTGTAGGGCCAAAAATAGAAAGAACCGGTATTCCCAAAGCTGCGGCTAGATGGCTGAGACCTGAATCGTGGCCTAGAAATGCTCTGGCCCCCTCCAAAATCCTTAAAGTGATTTCTAAATCCTGAGAGTAAAGAACCTTCTCTGGTGGAAAAAACCCGAGTAAATTTTTTTCTGCTGGTCCAAGCAGGAAAATTATTTCTTCTCCTTGTTTCTCAAGATGGCTTCCTATTTTTTTCCAAATTTCTGGAGGAAGGCATTTGTAGGAAGCCCCGCTCCCAGGATGAAGGACAACAATTCCTTTGGAGAAAGGTCGATTTTGCAAGAAAAATCCGTGTTTAGAAAAATGGCCCAGAGTAAGGATTTGCCTTAAAGCGAGGTGCAATTTCCCTTTTGGGCGGGTAGGAACGATGATAAACCTTTGGGCAAAAGCACGCAGGAAGGCGGCAAGATTTTCATTCCGGGCAAAAAGACAAAAAAGACAGGCCTTTTCATTTAACAAATTGAAGTTTGTGGGGTAAGCTTCGTCTACAAGCCCTGCCTTGAGAAAGATTTTTCTGGCTTCTTGGCGGGCGAAAAGAATGATTTTCTCTTCAGGGTACTTTTCCCGGAAACTTCCAATAGCTAAGCGGGCAATAAGGAGATCTCCTAACGCACCCTCATGCCAGAGGAAAATCATTCTGCCGGCCAGCCTACCGAGGCCAGATAAATAACGGTTTCTTCTTCGCCATCAAGGCCCAACAATTGGTTTACCTCATCATCAAAGAAAGCTCCAATGGGGCAGGCTCCTAACCCTAAAGCAGCTGCAGCAAGGAGCAAATTTTGACAAATATGGGCTACATCCATGAAAACGTAACGCATTCCTCGTGAACCATATTTGCTCATTGTACGCCGTGGAATAGCGCTCCAGACAAAGACCACTGCTGCCCGCTCACATTGATATTGAGAGAGAGAAGCTTCGGTAAGATCTTTCCCAAAAAAACCCTCAGCCAATTGTTCTAAGACAAATTCTTGTACCTCTAGATGATAAATGCCCGCTGCTACGTCTGCCATACGATTTATGACGAGATAAGTTTCGATAGGATAAAGGGCCCCAGCAGAGGGAGCCGTGCGTAAAAGATAACGACCAACCTCTCCAGTAATTCCTTGGGTAGCAAAGCAAAGAAGAGAAAGCTCTGACAGAGTAAGGGGCTCTTTGGTATATCGTCTAATAGAACGCCTCCTCAAAAGAGTCTTCCAAAAATTTTCTGTTCCAAAAGATGGCCGGGGTAAAGCCACTCGGGGCGCTTCGGGATACACTTTAAACCAAGGAGCAGGGGCGATTTCTTCCCTTTCCCGTGTCAAAAGTTCCAGACGGTTGTGTTTAGTGGCCTGCAGAAATTTGAAGCCCAAAGAACTTCGATAACCAGGCATTTAAGCCCTCCAGCGGCGACGTCTTTTCTTTTTAGGATAAGAAATCTCCATCCCCAATATCTCTTTCTCTAATTTGAGGACGATTTTGCAGATAGCAAGGGCTTCCTCAAAATAACTTTTTCTTCCTAGCCTTCGGGGCATCCTTTTACTGTAAAGCAGGTGGTATTTAATGGGCCAAAGTCCGGAAAGGAGTTGAAGAGTATTTTCAAAGAGTTCTTTTTTGAAATCATAGGGAAAAAAGACTTTTTCCATCTCTCGGCGAATTTCCTGACGAGGTCTACCTGTAGTTTCTGGAAGGCGAGGCAATTTTCCCTTTCTTACTAAAAAAGGATAGAGAAAAAGGGCCAAAGCCTGCGCTTCGCTTAGCTGACCTTTGCGAATTTTTTGGTCGGAAACTGCCAGAATTTTTAGAAAAAATCTCTTCTCCTCTGGTGGGGCTTCGGAAAGATATCTGCCATAAGCTGGAAATATCTCATGGAAAAGTCCTGATTTAAGCATCAAATCTGCCCAGGGAGATGACCAACCTCCAAGGACATCTTTCAGCCACTCATCACGAATACGCATAGGGGCACAAAGGATAATTTTTTCTTTATGACGACAAATGGCTTCCCAAGTATTCTTTTCTATTTCGAAACCGATACGAGCAGCATGCCTTATGGCTCGCATCATCCTTACCGGGTCTCTTGTAAAACGCAAATCCGGGGGACCAATAACCCGAATGATGCCATTTTTTAGGTCTTGCATGCCTCCTACATAATCAATGATGGTAAAATCTGCGATATTGTAAAAGAGGGCATTAATCGTGAGATCCCGCCGGAAAGCGTCTTCGGCTGGGGTGCCAAAAAGCTCTAAGCCGTCCTCTTCTGCCACTTCTGGCCCCCGGAAAGTCACCACTTCGATAAATTTTCCTCCGCGAAAGTAAACGTGTACCAGACGAAACCTTTTCCCAATGATACGGCTCCAGCGGAATAATTTCCGAATTTCTTCAGGACGCGCGTCTGTACCCACATCGAAATCTTTGGGGGCAAGCCCCAGAAGCATGTCACGGACACTTCCACCTACAAGATAAGCCAAATATCCGGCCCCCTTTAGGCGATAGAGGACTTTCAGAGCCTCAGGAGAGATGTGTTTGCGGGAGATGGGATGTTCGGTGCGCGGAATAATAACCGGTTTTAAAGGTTTGTTGCCGAAAAGTTCTCCCTGTTTCCAGCCTTCTGTTTCTTTTTCTTGCAAAAGCATTCATCTAAATGATTAGCGAGATTTTCTAGGAGTTTAACCCATTTTTAAAAATTTTGCGTTTAGCTCTTGCCAGGAACGCGAAAAGCCTTTGGATTTATTCCGTATTTTTTGATCTTATAATTGAGAATCCTCAGACTTGTGTCTAGCATCTTAGCAGCTTTACTCTGGTTACCACGGGCTTCTTTAAGAGCCTCAATGATGAGCTCCATCTCCAGATTTTTAACGGCCTGAGCAAGGCTTTTTTGGGCGTAAGTATTAGAGCTTTCCGCTGTTTGAAGACTTTGCGGAAGATGATAACTCCTGATAACTTCTTCGTCACACACCAATACAGCCCTTTCAATAACATTTTCAAGCTCTCTTACGTTGCCTGGCCAATGATATTGCACTAGCAAATCAATGGCTGGTGAGGAAAGGCGCTTGATTTCTTTACCATATTCACAGCTGTATTTTTCCAAGAAAAATTCTGCCAAGGGGATTATGTCGGTTGATCTTTCACGTAGAGGGGGAACATAAATGGGGAAAACATTGAGCCGATAGTAAAGATCTTCGCGAAAAAGGCCCTTTTCTACCAGTTCTTCCAGATTTCGGTTGGTCGCCGTAATAATGCGTACATCCACCTTAATAGGCCGAGTACTACCGACCCGGTAAAATTCTTTCTCTTGGATTACATGGAGAAGTTTGGCTTGTAGAGGGAGAGGGAGATCTCCGATTTCATCCAGAAAGATGGTTCCTTCGTTTGCTTCTTCAAAAAGGCCTCGTTTACGGGAAACAGCACCGGTAAAAGCCCCTCTTTCGTAACCAAAAAGCTCACTTTCAATAAGATTTTCCGGAAGAGCCGTACAGGCTACAGTAATAAAAGGCCCGTTAGCCCGAGGGCTATTGAAGTGGATTAGTTTTGCAATAAGGGATTTACCTGTACCAGACTCTCCACGCAAAAGAACGGTTGCTGAACTAGGAGCAACCCTCTCAATCATTTCCAAGACTTCCTGCATCCGAGAGCTCAAAGCAATAAAATTCTCAAGACTATATTTTCCTTGGAGCTCCCGTTTTAATTTTCGGTTTTCTTCAAGAAGCCGTTCTTTTTCTTCTTGAATGGCCTGAATGTTAGCTACTGTTTGGGCGATGAGGCCAGAAATAATGGTAAGGAAGCGAACGTCTTCTTCTAAAGAGACATGATCGGAAAAGATACGATCTACAGAAAGGGTGCCAAGGACTTTGGCACCACTTTTAATAGGAACACAGATAAAAGAAATCTTATCTTTCTCTGAAGGTTTCCGACTGCGAGTTTTATTCAAAAAACGGGGATCATTAGTAATAGCTGGAACAATAATAGGCTGCCCTGTTGCTACCACCTGTCCGGTTATACCTTCTCCCAAACGATAACGCCCCCTTTTGCGGGCTTCAGCTGTAAGACCATGAGCTACCTCGATTTGAATCTCCTGGGTACGAGGGTTGAAAATGGTAATAGTACCTCGACGCATGTCGAGTTTATCGGCCAAAATGGCCAGGATTTCCTCCAGGGCCTGACGCATATTGAGAGAACTAGAAAGAGTTTTAGCAATTTCATAGAGGCAAGCTAATTCTTCGACCTCGCGGGGCTTCAAAATTTCTCTCTTGGCTTCCATAGCTGTCCATTATATCAAGAATAAAAGTTATGTCGATTTTGTAAGAAAAATTCTACAAAATTATCAAATTCTTCCAAAAGCAATCCAGTGTCTATCCGTGACAATTTCTACTGTAAAGTGGGTTAGGCAGGCTTTTTTCAATTGTTCCTGAACCTCCTCCACGGTAAAAGCTGCAAGAAGGGAATGGTAAAAATCTCGTTTGAGGATCTCTGGTTCTTGGGCGGCATATTTTTCTACTATTAAACGAGCTTCCTCGCAACTTTGAGGGCGTAAAAGATCCATCACAAAGACAGGTGCACCTCTTTTGGCAACTTTTTTGATAGTCACCCAAAGAATTGCCGGGACAGGAAGATGGTGGAGGAGAGAATTCACAATAACGGCGTCATAAAAGGCCCGAGGAAGGTTAATTTCGGGAATTTTGCCCAAAATAAGCTTGATACGGGAAGAAAGCCCCTCTTTTTCCAGGCGGGCTTGGCCGTATTTTAGCATGGCAGGAGAACCGTCAATCCCATGAATTTGGCAGTGGGGAAAGGCCTTGGCAAAACGAACACAAATGTCTGCCGGCCCGCACCCTAGATCCAATACCAAGCCTTTAAGTTCTGTCCCGAAGTGCTTTTTAAAAAGTTCTACAAACATTTGGTGAGGAGCGGAAAAATCGGCCTCCGCATAGGCCTTGGCCTGCTCTTCTTCTAACATCAATTCAGGTTCCAAGATCCGTTCCATAGTTTGAAAACTAAACGTGGTTTGCTTTTCTTTGCAACTTGGGAAGAGGTTTTTTAAAATCGTTAAAGCTTTAGGAGGAGATTTTTGTGGCCGAAGATAAATCGTCTTTGTTTAAAGCTCTCAAAGAAATTTTCGGCAAATCGCCAGAAGAAGAAGCCGAAGAATTTGCCGAAGAAATCACCGAACTCCTAGACGAAGGTGAGGAAAAAGGACTCATCTCTCCCGAAGAAGGAGAGATGATTATTAATATCCTTCAAATAAGAAATGTCCCTGTCCGAGAAATAATGATTCCCCGCAAAGATATCGTTTCATTAGAGGTAAATTTGCCTTTTGGAGAAATTGTCTCTTTGATAAATGAAAAACCTCACACACGTTATCCAGTCTACGAAAAAGACCTTGATCATTTAATAGGTATAGTGCACGTAAAAGATTTAATGCGTTTTTGCCGATCCGAAAGTGACAAAATTTCTCTCAGAGCTATTTGTCGAAAGCCATATATTGTGCCAGAAAGTATCAAAGTCAGAGATGTGATGCACGAATTTCGCCAACGCAAAGAACAATTTGCCCTTGTAATAGACGAAAGTGGGGTTATCTCTGGGCTTATAACCCTTGCAGATATTTTTCAGGAAATCCTAGGCGAAGAGATACCCTTTTTCCCCCAAGACGAAGATGGTTGGTATCTGGCAGAAGGAGCCGCAAAGCTTGATGACATTGAAAAATTTTTAGGAATTCTCTTACCCCGAGGGCCTTATGAAACCCTTTCCGGCTTTATTTTGGCCCAATGTGGTAGATTACCGGAAGCAGGAGAAAGATTTCACTTCAATGGACTCGAAATAGAAATTCTCTCGGCTGACAACCGGCGTATTAGAAAGGTACGTTTTCGGAAACGAGAACCTCAAGCCTCATGATACCTTATCTTTTAGCTTCTTTGGGAGGAATTCTGACCGCTTTAGCTCACCCAAAGCTTTCTTGGTCTTATTTTGCCTTTTTAGGGCTGGCATTTCTTTTGGAAGCCCAAAGACAGGCTCCTACCAAATCTTTTAGGTTGTTTTTTCTAGGGGGTTGGCTTTACTTTTTATTTCTTCTTTACTGGTTGGTTCCAGTAATGTCTCATTTTGGAGGCCTTCCCTTTCTTGCAGCGATTGGAGTTTTGGGGCTTTTAGCGGCATATCTTGCCCTTTTTTGGGCTTTTCCTCTTTATTTAGGCCAAGTTTTAGGGTTTTTGTCTCCCAATGTTTTTGGGGCTTTGGGGTTGGCTTCACTTTTTGTGCTCTTTGAATTCCTGAGAACCAAAGGGCCCTTAGCCTTCCCTTGGGGCCTTTTGGGGGCCTCCCAGTATAGAGAAATCTTCTTGATCCAGATTGCGGATTGGGGAGGAATTTTTGCTGTTTCTTTTTTGGTGGTTCTGGTGAACTATGCCTTTTTTTCCTTTGTAGCAGCACGCAAAAAGAGCCCCTTTCTTTTGGCTATTTTTTGTCTTCTAGGGGCTTATCTTTACGGGGCGTGGAGACTAGAGCTTCCCTTCACAGGGGCAACGCAGAAAATCGGCCTTATTCAGGGAAATATCCCCCAAGACCTCAAGTGGGAAAGAAGAATTCTTCAGGAAACCCTTGCCAAATATCAAAACCTATCTCTTAGGGCGATAAAAAGGGGAGCTGAAATCTTGCTTTGGCCAGAAACTGCTATCCCTTCCTATTTTTCTCCTGGAAATCCCCTCTTTGAGGGGCTTTCTTCTTGGGTAAAAAAGATCAGAACTCCTTTGATCTTTGGAGCCCCCCGTATAGCTTACAAAAAAGAGGGGGGTAAGGTTTATAACAGTCTCTATCTTTTGTCTCCAGAAGGAAACATAAAGGCCATTTATGATAAACAACACTTAGTGCCTTTTGGAGAATTTGTGCCCTTTGAAGAAAAAATCCCTTTCTTGCGTAAGTTTGCTGTAGCATCAGGGGATTATTCTCCTGGCCCTCGAAAAGATCTTCTTATCTGGCGTGAAAATCAAAAATTTGGGCCGTTGATTTGCTTTGAAAGCATCTTCCCTTCTCTAGCTCGAGAAAGAGTTCAGCAAGGAGCTACCATTCTTCTCGTAGCCACTAACGATGCCTGGTTTGGTACTACCGCTGGACCTTACCAGCATTTTGTTCAAGCCGTCTTTAGAGCAGTAGAGACCCGGCGTTACTTGGTACGGGTTGCCAATACTGGTATTTCAGGGCTCATAGATCCGTGGGGACGTATTCTCTACGAAACCCCACTGGAAAAAGAAGCTGCCCCTTGTGTAGAAGCCAAACATTTTGCATATTTTAGTTGGTACGTCAAACACGGTGATATTTTTGTCTTTTTTTGTCTCTTATTGGCTCTCCTGACAGGGACGAAATCTATCCTCAGGAGGAAAAGATATGAAAAGGAGAAAGCTTGAAATAAAACTGGGCGAAAAAGCAGCTACCCTTAATCCTGCTGAAATCCGGGCTCAGTTAGAGCGGCTTGCGGAACGGATTTCTAGCTTAAGGAGGTGTCTTTGATCCAGAAGCTAAACAAGCCCGTTTAGCTACACTTGAAAAAGACCTAGTAAAAGAGGGGTTTTGGAATCAGCCTGAAGCAAAAGAGATTTTGCGAGAAAGGGCCAGATTACAAGATCTTCTGACCTCTTGGGAAGCCCTAGAACAAGAATTTGAAGATACAAAAGTGCTGTTTGAGCTAGCTTTGGAAGAAGAGGATGAAGAAACCCTTAAAGAAGTAGTTTCCCGTTTAAAAAAGCTTTTTTCTTTGGTGGAAGAGGAAGAAGTAAAGCTTTTTCTCTCTGGCGAACATGATATTTCAAATGCCATAGTCACCATTCACGCTGGAGCAGGAGGTACTGAGGCCCAAGATTGGGCAGAAATGCTCCTGCGAATGTACCTTCGCTGGGCAGAAAAAAGAGGCTACAAGACAAAAATTATAGATATTTTAGCCGGTGAAGAAGCGGGTATAAAATCCGTGACTTTTATCGTTGAAGGTCCTTATGCTTATGGCAATTTAAAGGCCGAGGCAGGAATTCACCGCTTAGTCCGAATTTCTCCTTTTGATACCAGCGGCAAAAGGCATACTTCTTTTGCTTCGGTTTCTGTAATTCCTGAGATCGACGAAGATATCCAGATTGAGATTCGTCCTGAAGATTTAAAGATTGAAACCATGCGGGCCAGCGGCCACGGGGGTCAACACGTTAATAAAACGGAAAGCGCGGTACGCATCACCCATTTACCTACTGGGATCGTAGTGCAGTGCCAAAATGAACGTTCCCAACATCGCAATAAAGCCATAGCCATGGCGATCCTTAAGGCCCGTCTTTATGAACTTGAAAGGCGCAAAAAAGAAGAAGAACGTCAAAAATTATACGGAGAAAAGAAAGAAATAGCTTTTGGTAGCCAAATCAGGAGTTATATTCTTCATCCCTACCGGTTGATAAAAGATCATCGTACAGGTCTTGAGGTCGGAAACGTCGAGGCCGTATTAGATGGTGGTCTAGATCCTTTTATCAGGGCTTATCATTTACAAAAAGCAAGCGAGAAAAAAGCAGCTTGATTTATTATATTTTCAACCTTCAACCATCTTTTGTATATTGCTTGACAAGCGAGCAACTGCTGAATAACTTAACTGATGCCTTAAGGCCCCATCGTCTAGTGGTCTAGGATACTGGCCTCTCACGCCAGAGACCCGGGTTCGAGTCCCGGTGGGGCCGCCATTTTTACTGTTTTCTTGCGGACTTAGAAAGCACCAAAAACCTCTAGGGGAAGTCTGGGGACGTCTGAAACTCGTTGATAATCAATGGTTCCCCGTCGAGACTCAATTGCAGTAAGGCAGACTTTAGGGATCTCGGTCTTGATTATTCCGATTATTGATGTCATGCATGCGAGCTTGAGGATCCACTAGAAAGAGCATCGCCGTTTCTTCGGAGTCTGCAAAAGGTCTTCGGGAAAGATGTTTTTTCTATTTCTAGATTTAGGAAAGCTGGCACAGTATCGAAAAAGCTTTGCTTTTAATGACGAAGGAGAGGGCCACTCTCAGGTAGAGATATCTATTTAGCTCAAGTCACTTTTTACGGACTTTCGGCTTCCAAATAAAATCTACCCTGATTTCCGGTTAGGCCTAAGGGATGAGGAATTGGAAGCTGCTTGACATTGAAAAGTGGCTTCAGAACCCAGGAAAGGACACCTTAAAGTGTTACATCCGGATCAAAAACCCTTCTGTAATCCTCAACGAGAAAGAAAATTGACTTTGATACGGCTAATTAGCCATAAAAAAGACGCAATCCCGCCCCCCATGACCTGACGGCTCCATTTTCCCTTTGGGCGCTTCCTGAATTTCCTTCCTCACTTCACCTTCAAGTAGGCACACCTCCCCACCTCTCAAGCCTCCCGGCAGCATGGTTGATCCAAGTAAGACTCCGATCAGGTAAGTGTTTACTGAACTTGAGAATAAGCTTCCGGGCCTTCCTCACCAGCTTCGCTCCGTCCTCACCAAATCCCTAATGATGGTCCTGATGGAATGTCCCCTCGCTTCCTCCGGCAAAAGCTTGAACTGCAACCCTACCAGCAAAATCTGCGCTATCTGCCCCGCCACATAAAAGGCTCGATTGGCCTCAAACCTCTGACATGGTGGATGATGAAGATCAAGATGAATGAGAGGACCTTTGAGGGCATTCTCTAAAACCTGTTTCCTCCGGTGCCTCCGAACTACCTCCTCCACCG
>JALSPG010000131.1 GCA_026986115.1 Thermodesulfobacteriales bacterium | reverse complement strand
AGGCTACATTTTTAAATGCCGATAAAGAAAAATGTGGGCCCATAGCTCAGCTGGTTAGAGCCACCGGCTCATAACCGGTAGGTCCCTGGTTCGAGTCCAGGTGGGCCCACCAATTTTAAGGTGTAAGCAAAGGCTTGCACCTTTTCTTTTTGTCTCGAGATGACAGCTACAGTTGCTGATATTATTAATGCTCTTGAAAAGTGGGCCCCATCTTCTCTTGCTGAAGATTGGGATAATAGTGGTCTCCAAGTAGGCTCTCCTCAAAAAAAGATAAAACACTTAGGTCTTTGTCTTGATCTTACCCCACATACCCTTGAGCAGGCGATTTCAAAAGGAATTGATTGTTTACTAACTCATCATCCTCTTATTTTTAAACCTCTTAGAAATCTTTCTTTTGATTCTTGGCAGACAAATCTTATAAGGAAGCTTATAAAAGAAGATATTGCCCTTATTGCGGCTCACACCAATCTTGATGCTGCGCAAAATGGTGTAAGCGAAGTCTTAGCAAGGTTATTAAACTTAAAGATTGAAAGGGCTCTTTCTCCTTCACCCGGTGCGTCCCTTTTTTTGGTTTCTGTATGTTTACCCAAGGGTTATGAAGAAGAGATCAGGAAACTCCTTCTTGAAACCGGAGCTGGCGTAAGGGGAGCTTATAAAGGTTGTAGTTTTTGTGTAGAAGGACAGGGTAGTTTTTATCCTCTTGCCGAAGCCAAACCAGTTTTTGGGGAGCGGGGGAAATTAAACCTGGTTTCCGAAAGGAAGATAGAATTTATCACTCCAGCCTTTTTGCTTCCCCGGATCCTAACCCTCATTAAAGAAAGGCATCCTTACGAAGAAGTACCGATAGATATTATCCCTTTAAAAGGGCGAGATTTTCGTTTTGGTCTTGGTCGGGTGGGGGAGCTTCCTCTTTCTCACACTCTTCATGATCTAGCCAAAAAAGTGGGAGAAGTTCTTCAAACCCGAGATGTCTTTGTGGTGGGTGAATTGCAGCGTCTAGTAAAAAAGGTAGCGGTTTGCGGAGGGTCGGGGGGAGAGCTTTTGAAAGAGGCTTTAAAACAAGGGGTTGATGTGTATATTACCGGCGAAGTGAAATATCATCAGGCCCGAGAAGCCGAGGCTTTAGGGTTAGCCCTTATAAGTGTGGGACATTTCGAATCGGAACACGTCATAATTTCCGAAATGGCGCGTTTTTTTCGGGAATGGGCGGAAGGTGAAGGTTGCCCCTTGAAGATTAGTGTATTAGAGGAAAAGTCGCCCTTTAAAAGGGCATTTTAAATAGGAGGTTAAGAGTGCGGGAGGAAATGATAAATCTCATCAAACTACAAGAGATAGATCTCAAGATCCTCGCTATTGATAGGGCTAAGGAAGAATTTCCCGAATCTTTAAAAGAGGCTGAAGAAGCCCTAGCGCAAAAACAGAAAGAATACGAAGCGTTAGAAAACGAAATCGAAGAGCTTCAATTTAAAAGGCGTAAGTTTGAAGAGGAATTGGAGCAAGAATACCAACGTCTTAAGAAGAGCCAAACACGGTTAATGGAGGTAAAGGCCCAGCGTGAATATCAGGCCCTTCTCAAGGAGATTGAAGAAATTAAAAAAGTCAACAAACAACGTGAAGAAGAGCTTCTCCAAATGATGGAACGTATTGAAACCCTCCACAAAGAAAAAGAAAAACTTCGAGAAGAAATTTCCGCTTTAGAAAAAAAGGTTGCCGAGGAGCGGGAAAAATATGAAGCCCGGCGGGCAGAGCTTGACAAACAAAGAGAAGCTATTTGGCAGGAAAGGGAGTCTATTGCAGTCAAAATTCCTGCCAATCTTCTCAAGCGCTACGAATTTGTAAAAAGCAGACGCAATGGTTTAGCAGTGGTGCCTGTAAACGATGCCATTTGTGATGGTTGTCATATGAATATTCCTCCGCAGCTCTACAACGAATTGCAGCGAGATGATCGGGTTTACGAGTGTCCTATTTGTCAACGAATTATCTTTTTTAAAAAGGCTTACGCTGATATCCTTTCTGGAGACGAAAACCCGGAAAGTTCTCCTGGAAAAAAAGGCAAGAGTTAGTTATTTTTTAAAGGGTCGGTCGGCGGTCGCCGGAGGTCTGAGAGGCCTTCGGAGGAAAGTCCGAGCTCCACAGGGCAGGGCGCCGGGTAACACCCGGAGGGGGTAACCCCTGGAAAGTGCCACAGAAAACAGACCGCCCTGGGTTTTACACCTGGGGTAAGGGTGAAAAGGTGGGGTAAGAGCCCACCGCTCCTCCTGGCAACAGGAGGAGGCACGGTAAACCCCGCCCGGAGAAAGGCCACGTAGGGGAGCACTTGAGGGTGGCCCGCCCGATGCTCCCGGGTAGGCCGCTAGAGCGGTTGGGTAACCAACCGCCTAGAGGAATGACCGCCACCCTTAAAAAGGGGTACAGAACTCGGCTTATGACCGGCCCCTTTTTATTTAAAAAGCCTTCCTTGAGAGAGTCGCTTTCGGGAAGAAAAACCCCAGGGGAAACAAGATTCGTAAGGAAGATCGGGATTTTTACAGCCACAAACCCTCACTCTAATCCCGAGCTCTTTTCCTATTTGGCGGAACAGTTTGTAGCCCTCCTCACGCCGCTCCTTTTGTACCAATTTAGTAGTGGCTGAGGTGATCACCTGACACCAGGGCACGCCCTGATAAGCCCTCAGGATAGAAAAAAAGATATCCCGAGGTAATTCCTGGCGTAATTGTTTCATTACTCCCGGACGTAATACCAAATAACTGACAGAAACTTCTTTTACCCCTACGTTTTTGAGACTCCGGAAAAGTTTGAATATTTTTTCGGGACGATCGCTAATTTGAGGAATAACGGGATCTATTCTTACGCTTGGTTTTAGGCCTATCAGGCTAGCCTTTTCTATTTGACGTAAACGCAGATAAGGATTTGCGGTGCGGGGTTCAAAAAGACTGTGATAGGTAAGAGAAAGACTTATGAGACCGAAACGAGCCTCTACAAGATCCGGATAAAGCGCAAAGAGTTCCCAAAATTCATTTGTTATGCGTCCTTTGGTAAGGAAAGAGATATTGATTCCTTCCTCTAGCAATAATCTCAGGGAGCAATGGGTAATCTTTAAGATTTCAGGATGGGGCTGGAAAAGATCGCTAGCTGTAGAAAAAGTTACCACATCTGGAAGTAGCCCGCGTTTTTTACGGGATGAGATTTCTTTGGCCAATTTTTCTGGAAGGTTTTGATAGAGGAAAACCCCGTGAGAAGGTGTTTCTGGAAAGCATCTGGCATAGCAATAAGCACACCGGTGAAGACAGCCGCGGGTGATATTTATTGCGGGGATCCCTTGAAGGCAACCAAAGGCCGGAGTTTTGAGCACTGGACTTTTTCTGAGGACTTTTTTGACAGTCTCCACCACTTTTCGTTATTTTAAGACATGTCACTCAGATTTACCTTTTCTACTTCAGGAGTTACTACCTGGGTACTTTTACCACCTCTAGTGGCCTTACTTTTGGCCTATTTCGGAGCTATGGCTGGGGTTACCGGGGCCTTCCTCCTTTTGCCCTTCCAAATGAGTATCCTGGGATATAATACGCCGGGCGTTTCAGCTACCAACTTCCTTTATAATATTTTTGCTATTCCGGGAACACTTTGGCGTTACGCTCGTGAGGGACGCCTTAATTGGCCCTTGGCTCTTTCCATTTCTTTGGGAAGTCTCCCGGGAATCGGACTTGGTTATTTTATTAGGGTAAAATATCTGGCAGACCCTCAAAGATTTAAACCCTTTGCCGGCCTGGTGCTCCTTTATCTCGCCTTTCGCCTTGGCAAAGATTTGAAACGCGGTGCCAAAAAACCCCCACCCCTTAAGGCCCGCTTACGCACACTTTCTTTCACTTGGCAAAGGGCTTCTTTTGAATTTGCAGGTAAAGTTTATCAATTTGCTCCGTGGCAGGTCTTTCTTCTTTCTTTAGTAGTCGGGATTGCAGGTGGAGCTTACGGAATCGGTGGTGGGGCAATTTTGGCTCCCTACTGTGTAAGTGTCCTCAAACTTCCGGTACATACCGTGGCAGGAGCATCTCTTTTTGGGACTTTGGTCTGTTCGGTAGCAGGAGTGATTTTCTATTCTTTGGGCTTTGCTGCTAAGGGATTGTCTACCAAGCCGGATTTTTTACTGGGGACGGCTTTTGGCCTCGGAGGGTTGATAGGAGGTTACTTGGGGGCCCGGACCCAAAAATTTGTTCCCGAAAAGCCCATTAAATGGGGGCTCTTTTTGGTGGTGCTTTCGGTCTCTTTACGTTATCTTTTTATGATTTTCCAATAAAAACTAATTTAAAAAAATTATATTCTAACTCTTCAAGAATACAAATTTCCATGTTAAGAAGAAGGGACTCATATATTGAGGCTAGGATTGCTTAACGTTTTTTATTAGGAGGTGTCCCATGCCGAAGTGGAATCCTGAAAGAAGGCTTCTTGACCATGAGCACACCAAATTTTGGCAACACCGGCTCCAGGATGTAGAAGAGCCAAATTTGATGAAAGAGGTGTTCCCCTATGATGATGTTCCTCTTGTAGATTTCGACCACAAATATGTGATGCCCATGCCTGCTAAAGATTATTGGATTACCGATACCACCTTTCGTGATGGGCAACAGGCCAGACCCCCTTACACGGTAGATCAGATAGTTACCCTTTTTGATTATCTTCATAAGCTTGGAGGGCCAAAGGGTGTCATCAGGCAGGCGGAATTTTTCCTTTACACCAAGAAAGATAAAGAGGCTGTCGAAAGATGTTTGGAGCGGGGTTATGAGTTCCCGGAAGTTACAGGGTGGATTCGGGCCAAGGCCGAAGATTTAAAGCTCGTAAAAGAAATGGGGCTCAGAGAAACGGGTATTCTTACTTCCTGTTCCGATTACCATATCTTTTTAAAGCTTAAAAAAGACCGGCGCCAGGCCTTAAATGATTATTTGGCCATTGTAAAGGCCGCCCTTGAGCTTGGTATTGTTCCGCGTTGCCATTTTGAAGACGTTACCCGGGCAGATATCTTTGGTTTTGTGGTACCTTTTGCTATCGAACTTATGAAACTTCGCGAAGAAACCGGGATAGATATTAAAATTCGTCTTTGTGATACCTTAGGAGTAGGCGTTCCTTATCCCGGGGCAGCGCTTCCTCGTAGTGTCCCCAAATTAGTAAGGGTTCTCATTGAAGAGGCAGGAGTTCCTGGCGAACTTTTGGAATGGCACGGACACAACGATTTTTACAAGGCTGTTATCAATGCCACCACAGCTTGGCTTTACGGTTGCGCAGCGGTTAACTGTACTCTTTTGGGGTATGGAGAGCGGACGGGAAATACCCCTCTTGAGGCCATGATTTTTGAGTATATTTCCCTTCGCGGTACACATAACGGAGTTGATACTACAGTAATTACTGATATTGCAGAGTACTACCGCAAAGAATTAGGGGATAAGATCCCCCCCAACCAGCCCTTTGTAGGTTCGGAATTTAACGCCACCAAGGCCGGTATTCATATTGATGGTCTGCTTAAAAATGAAGAGATTTATAATCCCTTCAATACCCTTAAGCTTCTCAAACGGCCCATCGGTATCATTATCACCGATAAAAGTGGTACAGCAGGTATTGCCTATTGGATCAATACGCACTTTGGACTCGAGGGCGATAAACGTATCGATAAGCGGCATCCTGGAGTAGCCAAAATCTATAAACAAATTATCAAACAATATGAAGCCGGGCGTATCACTCCTATTTCAAACGAAGAAATGATGCACCTTGTGCGTCGGTATATCCCGGAACTTTTTGTTTCCGAGCTCGATCGCATGAAAGAAAAGGCCTCCAAACTTCTGGTAGAACTCGTAGAAAAATTAGTAGAGCGGCCAGAGATACGTTCTATGGAGCCAGAGAAAATCGTACCGGTCTTAAGAGAAGTGTTAGAAGAACACCCATATATTCAGTTTATTTATGTTATTAACCAGGAAGGTAAACGTATTACCCCTTTGGTAACTCACCTCGAAGATAAAGCCCGTTACGAGCATCTCTTAAGAGAGGAAGACTATTCGGATCGTACCTGGTTTATCATGCCTTTTAAGACTGGTAAGGTTTATGTTACCGATTTTTACACCTCAAAGATTACAGGGGCCCTTTGTCTGACAGTGGCTGGTCCTATTCGAAATGAATACGAAGAAATCGTAGGTATCTTGGGGATGGATATTCGTTTTCAAGATCTTCTCAAAATGGAAGACGAAGAAAAAGAGCAAGAATAAGGAGGAAGAGGGTATTGGCCCTCTTCCTCTTTTTATTGGGGATAAAACTTATATTCCCAGGGTGATAATTCCTGATCTTCATTTACAGAAGCCTCAAATTGAAATTTTTTTTCTATTTCTTCCAGAAATTCGATTTCTTCTCCGGTAAGGACTTCCGCAATGCTGGGATGAACCCGAATAACAACGGTTTTTCCCTTAATATGGGGTCCCATCTTTTCAAGCCTTCTCAGGATTTCATAACAAATTGTCCGTTTACTTCGGGTATAGCCGTCACCATGACAGAAAGGACAAGGTTCTAAGAGAACATCGTAGAGGCTTTCTCTTCTTCTTTCGCGGGTCATTTCGATAATGCCAAATTCCGACATGGGGCGGATATTGGTTTTGGCTCGGTCGCGTTCAAGATATTTTTTAAGGGTCTCATAAACCTTTTGGCGACTTTCAGCCTTCTGCATGTCGATAAAATCGATAACAATGAGCCCTCCGATATTGCGAAGCCTTAATTGATAGGCAATCTCTTTGGCAGCTTCCAGGTTGGTACGCAGTACAGTTTCTTCAAGATCAACTTCTCCTACATAACGCCCCGTATTGACATCAATGGCAGTAAAGGCTTCACAAGGCTCTATTACGATGAAGCCTCCAGACTTAAGCCACACCTTGCGTGAGAGAAGACGCTTGAAATCAATTTCGATTCCGTAAGCCTCAAAAAGTCCAGGTGGTCCTTCATAAAGTTTTACGCAACCTTTAAGGTGAGGAGCCAGGTAGTCCATATAAGAGAGAATTTTTTCGTAAACTTGGCGGTTATCTACCACTAAAGATGAGACTTCTTTGACAAGAAGGTCTCTTACCGCGCGAAGACTGATATCTAACTCTTCGTAAATTAAGGCCGGGGCCGGGATTTTTTCAGCTCGGGTTTTGATGTCTTCCCAAAGGGAGAGGAGGAAATTTATTTCAGCCTTAAGCTCCTCTTCAGTTGCCTCACTGGCTACGGTGCGCACAATCCAGCCTGTTCCCGAAGGCCGGAGATTCTCAAGCAGCTCCTTGAGCCTTTGTCTTTCGTCTTCGTCGATAATTTTACGAGAAACCCCTATATGACTCATCGTAGGCAAGAAGACAAGGTAGCGTCCGGGTAAAGTGATATTAGTAGTGAGTCTGGCACCTTTATTACCAACTGGTTCTTTGACCACTTGGACCAAAATTTCTTGGCCAGGTCTAAGGAGATCTTCGATAGAAGAATGGCGAAGGTCTTGGGCGGCAATTTCTTCACCAAAAAGATCTTCGGCTTCAAGCAAGCGAGGGCAAATGTCTCCTCCGTAAAGGAATGCAGTACGAGAAAGGCCAATATCTACGAAGGCGGCTCTCATTCCAGGAAGGACCCTCACTACATGTCCCTTGTAAATATTGCCCACAAAACCCCGCTCCCGCGCCCGTTCTAAGTAAAATTCGGCTAATTGGCCATTTTCTAGGAGGGCCACCCTGGTTTCATAAGGGGCGTAATTAATAAGAAGTTCGGCCATTTTATTCTAACCGCGCCACAACCTTTTTTACTAATTCCACAAGACGGGTTTCAGCTCTCTGGGCATTGGCAATTACATCTTCGAGTAAAATGGGCTGAAAATTGTCTGGATCGTTTACGTTTGCGATTACCGAGATTCCTAAAACTTCAAGCCCAGCATGTTTGGCTACAATTACTTCTGGAGTAGTAGACATTCCTACGGCATCAGCCCCGATAGAACGTAAGTATCTCGTTTCTGCCGGGGTTTCGAGACTGGGTCCAGGTACAGCCACGTAAACACCCTCTCTCAAGTATGGATGTCTTCCACTGACCTCCTGGGCTAAGGCCCGCAGTCTTTTACTATAGGCCTCGGAAAGGTCGGGAAAGCGGGGTCCCCATTCCTCAATATTTGGCCCTCTAAGGGGATTTTCTGGAATGAGATTAATATGGTCGGCAATAAGCATAAGGTCTCCCGGTTGATAAGAGAGATTAAGGCCTCCAGCGGCATTCGAAATGATAAGAATCTTGGCCCCGAAAAGGGCCATTACCCGGATAGGAAAGGTTACTTCTTTGGTAGAATATCCTTCGTAATAATGAAAGCGCCCTTGGAAGGCTGCTACCCGGTGTTTAGAAAGTTTGCCTAACACTAGTCTTCCGCGATGGCTTTCTACGGTGGAGCGTGGAAAGTAAGGTATATCCTCATAAGGAATTACTACCTCAGCTTCAATCTCTTCAGCTACTCCCGAAAGCCCCGTTCCTAATACTAAAATGATTTCCGGGGGTTCTTTAATTTTTTTCTCCAGAAAGTCTTTAGCTTTTTCTACTTTTTGGCGATATTCTGCAAGAGAAGGAGTTTTTTTGCTGTTATCCATAGTTTTCACCTTGCAAGCTATTGTTTATCCCCAGTATAATTAAGCCAAATCTTTTCGGGGTATCTGGGGCGTGGCATATCGTTTTTCAAACCATACCAAAGAGGGCCCACTTAAAAATATTGTCGGGCAAAGCCCGGCAATTCAACGTATCAAAGATCTTATCCTCCAGGTAGCAGATACCGATTTAAGCGTTGTTATATATGGTGAAAGCGGTGTCGGCAAGGAGGTTGTGGCCCGAGCCCTTTACGCTTGTTCACATCGCTCACGCGGGCCATTTGTAAAGGTTAATTGTGCTGCTATTCCGGGAGATCTTTTAGAATCAGAACTTTTTGGCTATGAACGTGGGGCCTTTACGGGGGCTGAGCGTTCCAAGCCCGGGAAATTTGAAATAGCCAATGGGGGGGTCATCTTTCTCGATGAAATAGGTGATATGCCCTTATCCCTCCAATCTAAAATGCTTCAAGTGCTTCAAGATCAAGAATTTTGCCGTCTTGGTGGACAACGTGAGATCAAAGTCGATGTATGGGTTATTTCTGCCACCAATCACGACCTCGAAAAAGATGTGGAAGAAGGCAAATTCCGGCAGGACCTTTATTATCGTTTAGGAGTGATCAAGATCTATATTCCTCCTCTCCGTGAACGCAAAGAAGATATTCCTCTTCTTTGTGATTATTTTGCCCGGCTTTATTCCCAAAAATATGGCCTCAATGGTTTTGAAGTGCCTCGTTACCTTATAGAGCTTTTTATGAAGTATCACTGGCCGGGAAACGTGCGTGAGCTCGAAAATTATATCAAGCGCCTGGCAGTCCTTGGTGATTTTGAAGAGGTAGAAAGAGAGATTCTGCGGTTTTCAAAAGCGCTGTCCCCTGTGGAAAAGACATTGCCTGTGGAAGATGAGTTTCTGCGGAAGATTGCCTTTGAGCTTGCCCGGGCCGAGCAGGGAAGCTTTACTTTTAAAGAAATCAAAAAGCGGGTGTTAGCTTTAGTAGAAAAAAAGCTCATCGATATTGTTTTAAAACAGACAGACGGCAATAAACGACAAGCAGCCCATATTCTCGGTATTTCCTATAAAGCTCTCCTTTATAAAATCCGAGAATTTGAAGAGATGGACCTCTAAATTTAGAAACTGGAGATCAAGATGCCTCGTTATTTGGTGACAGGAGGTGCTGGTTTTATCGGCTCTAACATATGTGAATATCTTTTACGGCGGGGAGATTATGTCCGGGTGCTCGATAATTTTTCCAACGCTCCCCGTAAAAATTTGTCTTTTTTAGAAGAAATTCCAGGGGCTTCAGAGAGATTCGAACTCCTAGAAGGAGATGTTCGAGATTTTAAGACCTGTCTTTCTGCCTGTGAAGGGGTAGATTTTGTTCTTCATCAGGCAGCATTGGGCTCGGTTCCTGCTTCTGTAAAAGACCCTGCTACTTATCACGAAGTCAACGCCACAGGAACCTTAAATTTACTTTTGGCTGCTAGGCAGCAAGGTGTTAAAAGATTTGTTTATGCTGGTTCTTCTTCGGCATATGGTGACGAAGGAGAAAATTCTCCTCGTCCCAAGAGAGAAGATTTTTTACCCCGTCCTCTTTCTCCTTATGCGGTTTCAAAACTTACCGGAGAATATTACTGTCAGATTTTTCCGGCTCTTTACGGTTTGGGAACAGTAATTTTGCGCTATTTCAATGTCTTTGGACCCCGGCAAGACCCTAAATCTCAATATGCAGCGGTAATTCCCAAGTTTATTACTTCCCTTCTGAAAAAGGAACCGCCAGTTATTTTCGGAGATGGAGAACAGACCCGAGATTTTATCTTTGTGGAAGACGTCGTTCGAGCCAATCTTCTGGCCTGTCAAGCAGGTGGAGAAATAGTAGGGCAGGTGATAAATGTAGCTTCAGGGAAGGCTGTTTCCATCAATGAACTCTACTCCCTTATCGCCAAAATCGTCGGTTCTCACCTCCCTCCCCATTATGCTCCCCCTCGGGCGGGAGACGTGAGGCATTCTTTAGCTGACATTTCCAAGGCCCAAAAACTTTTAGGGCTTTACGATTTTACCCCTTTAGAAGAGGGCCTAAAACGTACAATTTCTTGGTATAGGACAGCTTTAACCCCGTGCTTTAGCTAAGTTGCGTTTGATAGATTCCTTTAACTCTGTCAGATCAAAAGACTTGACAATATAGTCGTCTGAGGCCCAAGAACTCAGATCTTGTTTAAATTCCGGATAAGCCGAACAGAGAATTACGGGAAGTTTGGGATTCTTTTCTTTGATAGTGCGTAAAACTTCAAGACCATTCATCCCGGGCATATTGATATCCAGGACTACAAGATCTGGTTTTTCTTTATCCACGAGCTCTAAGGCTTCGGGGCCACTCATGGCCGAAATTACATCGTAACCTTCCTCGGACAGCTCTTCACGATAAAGGAGATGGATGCTTTCTTCATCATCTACAATGAGGATTTTAGGTTTTTCTTCTGCCATTTTAACCTCCTTCCCCCAGTTTAATTTCCCGCAAGAAATGGGCGGCATCTTCGGGGGTAGTGGGAGTGATGTAAAAACCGGTTCCCCATTCAAAGCCGGCGATTTGAGTGAGCTTTGGAAGAAGTTCAAAGTGCCAGTGGTAATGTTCCAAATAGGGTTCCCTTAACGGAGCAGTATGAAGCACAAAATTATACGGACAACGAGGAATAGCAGCCTGCAAACGCCTTAAAATTTCCGAGAATATTTCCGCTAAGGCTTGGAATTGGGAATCATCGATGGAACGAAAATCTGAATGATGTCTCTTGGGAAGGATCCACATTTCAAAAGGTTGCCTGGGAGCAAAGGCGCAGATGGCCACAAATTCGTGGTTTTCGCACACAACCCGCGTACCGGTTTGGAGTTCCTGCCTGATAATATCGCAAAAGATGCAGCGTTCTTTGTAATCGTAATAGAGTTTCGAACCTTTGAGTTCTTGTGATACTAAAAGGGGAACGATAGGAAGAGCAATAAGTTGCGAGTGGGAATGCTCAAGGGAGGCCCCCGCGGCCCGACCGTGGTTTTTGAAAATAATTACGTAACGAAAACGAGTGTCGCGAGAGAGATCTACCATCCGGTCTCGGTAGGCCCAAAAGACATGCACTAATCTTTCGGGAGGCATATCCGCTAGGGTTTCGTGATGGTTTGGAGTTTCAATAATGACTTCATGAGCCCCAATACCATTCATCTTGTCATAGATACCTTCTCCTTCTTTCCAGAGCTCCCCTTCAATCCTTAGGGCTGGAAATTTATTGGGCACTACCCGTAAGGTCCATCCGGGGCTGTTGGGTGGTGCCCCGGGTGGACGGCCATAGGCCAGAACTTCTGGGGGAGTAGTATATTCGTGGCCAGGACAGAGAGGACAGAAGCCGCCCTTTACCTTTTCCTCCGGTACTACAAAGTCATGAGGGCGTTTTCCCCTCTCTTTAGCAATGATGACCCAGCGGCCCACAATTGGATCTCTTCTTAACTCCGGCATAATGCCTCCTTTACACCTGCCACATCACTTCTTCGAAATTTTCATCTGGTACCATAAAAACTAAACATCCGCTTCGAGGAATTCGTTCTCTCATAAGCCCGTTTTCCCAAACTTCTAAATGGAGATATATTTTCTCTCCTACTACGAATCCTAAATTTTCAAAAGGGATGGCCAGCTCAAGAATATCGGCAAAGGCAATTTTTCCGGCTTGACTCCCGTAAAGATGGTAAGGCCCTTTTTCCAACTTGAGACTGCGCTGAATATCTCTGGCTTTGAGTTTAAAGTACACATTCACTTGGTGTTTTGAGCCTGCCAAAATGACTTTGATGACTGTTTCTTGAGAGAGATGTTCTAAAAATTTTTTTCTAAAATCAAGTCTGAGGTAGAAATGTTGAAGATCGAAGCCAAAATAAAGGGTTTTAAGAAGACTCTCACCAAGATACATAGCCTCACCGAGGCTTTCCTGGCTGTATTTTCCTGCTCCACTCCATTCAAAAAAGAAGCTTTCGCGTCCGTCTATATGGGGTGTAATAAAGGCCGTTGGAATTTCGGTTGGTTCTACTGGCCGGGGGCGTCTTATAGGTTGGGAGAGGTCAAGAAGAGGTTCTTTAGCAAG
The DNA here is from genome assembly GCA_026986115.1 of Thermodesulfobacteriales bacterium. Classification (GTDB taxonomy): domain Bacteria; phylum Desulfobacterota; class Thermodesulfobacteria; order Thermodesulfobacteriales; family Thermodesulfatatoraceae; genus Thermodesulfatator. The sequence goes on along the minus strand of JALSPG010000131.1, from coordinate 10,465 downwards.
AGCTTTAAAGACTTGATGTAAATGATTGCGAAAGAGACGGTCAAACTCGAGATCAAAAAGGCTTGAAAAATGTTCTCCATACCACCAAAACCAGTCACTTCCTTCTGCTGCCAGTAGGGCCTCTCGAGCTTCGGGTGGAGCCTCTTCCAAAGAGGCAATAATACGCCTTGTACGACCAAGGAGTTCCCAGGCCCTGTTTTCCTCTTCATGCCCTATCCAAATGTCAAAATTGGCATTAATCCAAGATCCGGTATAAAGTTCCGAAATTTCTTCTTCCGGAGGAAATTGGACAAGAAAATCTCCAATAGTAACGGGCTCAATTTCAGGATCTTCTAGAAGGCGTTCAAAGAGTACCGAAAGAAACCCCTTTCCTCCATCTTGATAATATTCCCAAGGATTTTCACCATCCAGGATAATAGTGAGGAGAGGGGCTTTAAGACCGGATTCTTCAGCAAGGCTTTTCGCTGTTTGAAGAAGATCTTCAACGGCATCCTTCGGTTTGAGTGTTCGATAGACAAAACCAATACGGTCAGAGAGTTCGTGGTGCCGGAAAACACAGGCTACCCGATGGCCCTCGTAGGTTACGAGATAAGGACGAAGAAGGACCTGCGGGCCCCTCTTCCCTAAAGAACGATAAAGTATTTCTTCATCCGTGGCTAGCCAAGAGAAACCTGCTTTTTGGGCCAAGGGGATCAGTTCCGGGCATACGGAACCCTCCGAAGGCCAAAGCCCTTGAGGTGGGCTTCCAAAAATTTCTTCAGAAAAACGGCGCCCGGAAGAAAGCTGGAAAAAAGCATCTTCGGGATGACTAAAGCGGGGTGGAAGGGATGCTTCTGGAAGATTCCTACGTGCTAGATCTGTATCAATAAGGAGCGGGAGGATGGGATGATAAAAGGGAGAAGTGGAAATTTCTATTTGTTTGCGGTCTGCAAGCTCTCGGTAAAGGGGGATGATTTTGCGAATTATCTTTGAGTGTAACTCTAACAGGGATGCTTTTTCTCTTTCGGTAAAATCACGCCCTTTAGCCTTTAGAGCTTTTATAAGGGGTTCTTCTTCGTGACCAAAACCTACCCATGCCAGGTTAAACCATACTTGAAGATCTAGAAAATCTTGAGGGCGAAACTTTTTTCTCGCTTGGGCCAAATCAATTTGGCCTTCTGTACCTCTTAGGCGCAAGAGTTCATGATAACGCGGATATGGATAAATGAGGGTTTCCCAATGACAACTAAAAAAATAAGAAAGCAAAAATTCTTGTTCTTCTGGGCTGAGTTCTTTGGCAGGTTTTTCAGAAAGAAGTAGAAAGAGATCTTTTCCACCTTCTTCATAAAATCGTAATTGCTTTAGAAGACTTGGGACAAGATTGAAGTTGTTTTTAACAGGGTACTTTTGGAGAAGATGAGGAAGATCAAAATAGGCCTTTACAGCGTGAAGGCGAACCCACGGAAGTGATAACCAGCCCTTCTCCCAATCATAATAGAAGGGCTGGTGCATGTGCCATAAAATTGCAAAATAGAGTTTGGCCATTAATCACCACGAAGCTTTTCCAGTCTTTCCTGTTCTCTTTTACAGTGAATACATAGGCTGGCTTCAGGACGAGCTTCAAGCCTTTTTTCATCGATATCTTCGCCACAAGCCTCACAAATTCCGTAAGAGCCTTCTTCAATACGTTTTAAGGCCCGGTCTATCTTTTTGATGAGTTTACGTTCCCGGTCTCGAATACGGAGTTCAAAGCCGCGGTCACTTTCAAAAGCTGCTTGGTCTGTAGGATCAGGTAAACGTTCCGGATTATCTACAAGATCCCCCACCGTTTTAAGGGCTTCTTTGATAAGACGCTCTCTTTTTTCTAGGAGTAATTTGCGGAAATGTTCCAGCTTTTCTGGCTCCATACTGCCTCCTATTCAAGTATTATAGTGCCACTTTTGCCTCCGGTCTTTTTGACCAACCTGATATCGGTAATGCGAAGACCTTTGTCTAATCCTTTGCACATGTCATAGATTGTAAGGGCTGCTACAGAAACCGCTACTAAAGCCTCCATTTCTACCCCGGTTTGCGCTATGGTTTTGGCTTTGGCTTCTATAAGAAGTGCCTTTTCTTGAGGCTCAAGCTCAAAATTAACTTCCACTTTGGAGACGGCAATGGGGTGGCAGAGGGGAATAAGAGAGGCGGTCTTTTTTGCTGCCATGATACCAGCAACTCTTGCCACGGCAAAAAGATCTCCTTTAGGGAGGCTCTTATCACAAACCGCCTGGTAAACCTTTTCCCCTAAAAGGACGCGTCCGCGGGCAATAGCCTCCCTGGCTGTGGCCTTCTTTTCTGAAACATCCACCATGGAGGCCTGTCCGTCATCTGTAAGATGGGAAAATTTCATGAGCTTTTGACACTCCGCCAAAGCTTTTTAAAAAAATTGCGTTGTTTTTCCTTCTCGATTTCCGCAAATTCCCGTAGAAGCTCTTCTTGTCTCTTTGTAAGATCTTTAGGAATCTCGACCTTGAAACGTAAAATAAGATCTCCTCTTTTCCCGCCGTGAAGATCTGGAAGCCCCTTTCCTTCTACTGCCAAAGTATCCCCGGGCTGAGTTCCGCGAGGAATTTTGACTTTAATTTTACCTTCAAAAGTGGGTACTTCGATTTCTCCTCCCAAGATGGCTTCTGCTACAGAGATAGGCACTTCAAGATAAAGATCCTTTCCTTGCCTTTCAAAGGTTTCATGGGGAAGAACATGGACCCGAAGATAAAGATCCCCCGCCGCACCGCCAAAAAGCCCCGCTTCTCCTTCGCCGGCAACTTTGATTACAGCTCCGTCTTCGATGCCAGGTGGAATTTTGACTTTGAGTTTCTTCCTCCGGAAGACGCGTCCCTCTCCCCGGCACTGCGGGCAGGGATCAGAGATAAAGGTTCCAGCACCGTGGCATGTAGGACAAGTAGCGCTTAGACGGAAAAAACCCTCTGTGTGTACTACATGTCCACGGCCCTTACAGGTGGGGCAATATTGAGGGGTGGCCCCTGGTGCTAGACCACTTCCACCACAGGTTTCACAATTTTCATAGCGTTCAAGCTCAAGCGTTATTTCACGGCCAAAATATACATCTTCAAGACTTACCGTTACTTCATAAGAAAGATCTGCTCCCCGACGCGGACGCCTTTCAGCCCTTCGCCGCCGACCAAAACTTCCAAACCCTCCGAGAAACTCTTCAAAGATATCAGAAAAAGTAGAAAAGATGTCTTCGATGTCGCTAAAACCTTGGTAACCTTGGTCATGAAGCCCAGTATAACCTTTAGAATCGTAGATAGCGCGCTTTTCAGGATCAGAAAGGACTTCATAAGCCTCAGAAATCTCTTTAAATCGCTCTTCGGCCTCTTTATCCCCCGGGCGAAGGTCAGGATGATATTTGCGGGCCAGGCGGCGATAAGCCCTCTTTATTTCTTCTTGGCTGGCGTTACGCGGAACTCCTAAAATTTCGTAATAATCTTTCCTGTTCACGTTGACTTTTTATCTGCAAGCTTGGCAAGGTCGAGAAAATCGCCAAGGGAGAGTTCTTCGATTTCCTTGCCAAGCTGTTCAATATTTTCCCAAGTGACCTTTCCAGCAGCAATCTCTCTTAGGGCACAAACTATCTCTTTGTTGTCACATTTAACTAAAGATTTAGCTCCTTTGCGTAGTTGTCTAACCCGTTGAATAGTCAAATGGATCAGGCGGAAACGACTCGGTTCTACCCGTAGGCAATCTTCAACGGTTACCCGCGCCATGGTGGCCCTCCTTTATTCTATGGCTTCAACGGCCTGTACTTCAGGAACCTCTTTTTTGAGGTAACGTTCAATACCCATTTTTAAAGTGTAAGTGGACATAGGACACCCTTTACAGGCTCCTTGAAGCCTTACTTTTACCACACCATCTTCAGTCACATCTACCAACTCAATGTCTCCTCCATCTGCCTGGAGCATGGGGCGCACCTTAGCCAGGGCCTTTTCCACCGCTTCTCGCATGGGAACCTCCCAAAAGGATTTGGCAGCATTTTAATCTCCTCTAAAGGCCATGCCAAGACGGCCTGGAAATAAGATTTCGTCAATTTTTTTGGCTTGTGAAAAGCCCAAAACCGTAGTTATTAGAAGAGAGATCCTCAGGAGGAGGAAAACAATGCGCAGTGATGCCGTTAAAAAGGGGCTGGAAAGGGCACCCCACCGTTCGCTTCTTAAGGCTGCCGGTTTTACCGATGAGGAACTTTCACGACCTTTGATAGGTATTGCCAACTCCTTTAATGAAATTATTCCTGGCCACGTGCATCTCCGCCAGATTGTGGAAGCCGTAAAGGCCGGAGTACGATCTGCAGGAGGAACCCCTCTTGAATTTGGCGTTATTGGAGTCTGTGATGGAATTGCCATGAACCATGAGGGCATGAAATATTCTCTTGTCTCTCGCGAGATTATTGCCGACTCGGTAGAGATTATGGCTCGCGCCCATGCTTTTGATGCGCTAGTCCTGGTCCCTAACTGCGACAAAATCGTTCCTGGAATGCTTATGGCGGCTTTAAGACTGGATATTCCGGCGATTCTTGTTTCCGGGGGGCCTATGCTCCCTGGAAAGTTTAGGGGCCGAGAGGTGAATCTTATTTCTGTCTTTGAGGCCATTGGTAAAGTACGAGCCGGAGAAATGAAAGAAGAAGAACTTTGCGAACTCGAAAACGAAGCCTGCCCTACATGCGGTTCCTGTGCGGGGATGTTTACTGCCAATTCTATGAATTGTCTCAGTGAGGCTTTAGGCCTTGCTCTTCCCGGAAACGGGACTATCCCTGCAGTTTCTTCTGCCAGAATAAGGCTTGCTAAACAAGCCGGAATCCAAGTCATGCAGCTCCTCAAAAAGAGACTTACTCCTCGTAAGATTGCTACTGAAGCGGCTTTTCAGAACGCCATTGCCGTGGACATGGCTCTGGGATGTTCCACTAATACCGTTCTCCACCTACCAGCCATTGCCCACGAAGCAGATTTAGAGCTTCCGCTCAAACTCTTCGACGAAATTTCTCGTAAGACCCCGTGTCTTTGTTCTCTCATCCCTGCTGGCCCCCACAGCGTGGTGGATCTGCACGAGGCTGGTGGTATTCCCGCTGTTATGGCGGAACTTGCAAGGGCGGGGCTTATAAATAAAAAAGTCAAGACGGTTACCGGAAAGAGTGTGGGGGAAAATATTAAAAAAGCCAAAATCCTTAACGAAGAAATCATCCGCCCCCTTGAAAGGCCTTATCGTCCTGAAGGAGGAATTGCCATTCTTTGGGGAAATCTTGCTCCAGAAGGTTCTGTGGTGAAGGCCAGTGCGGTAGCCCCGGAGATGCTCCATCATGAAGGCCCGGCACGGGTTTTTGATTCTGAAGAAGAGGCTTATGAGGCCATTCTTGGTGGCAAAATTAAAGAAGGTGATGTTGTAGTGATCCGTTATGAAGGGCCTAAAGGGGGGCCGGGGATGCGAGAGATGCTTTCTCCTACCTCGGCTATTATTGGGGTGGGCCTCGGGCGATCGGTAGCCCTTCTTACAGATGGCCGTTTTAGTGGTGGCACCCAGGGGGCATGTGTAGGACACATCTCACCAGAGGCTGCTGAAGGAGGCCCCATTGCTTTGGTAGAGGAAGGAGATCATATCGAAATCGATATTCCCAACCGGCGTTTGGTTCTCAAGGTTTCGGAAGGAGAACTCGAAAGAAGGAGAAAGGCTTGGCGACCCAAACGCCGCAAAATGCGGGGAGTTTTGGCTCGGTATGCCAAGCTGGTTACTTCTGGAGCCAAGGGGGCCATTCTTGAGGAATAAAGCGGTTTTTCTCTTTTTTTTGGGATTCTGGTTCCTCTGGAATGTTTCTGCTTGGGCTGGCCCCCTTGAACTTCTCTCTGAGCTCGGAGAGCTTGCCCGCAAAGCCTTTTACAGATACCAAAAAGAAGAAATAGCCGCGCATCTCAAAGATAAAAAGGCTAAAAAACTCTCAGAGATATGCAATAAGCTTCCAGAAAAAATAACCTTTGAACTGCGCGAATATCTAGGGGAAGGCAAACTAAAAGTGGAATTTTTTTCTCTCAATTACGTGGATGTAGCTAATCTTCCACCCTATCCGGTTCAGGAGGCCATCCTTTCTATGCAAGAACAGCACCAGATGGAAGGCAAATACCAGCCACGTATCTTAATTATTGAAGAAAGGGAAGGGCACGATTCCCGTTACGCCTTTGTTGTTCCTTTGGTGAATCAGAAAAGTTGTTTGCTATGTCACGGCCAAGGGGCCCCTTACGGAACACTTTTTGAATCCCTTTATCCTGAGAAGCGTTCCCTTCCGGAAAAGGAAGGAGACCTTCGGGGAGTGTTAGTGATTTATGTCTCCCCGAAGGTTTTGAAAAAAGTCGGAACTTTAAAAGCGGGCCTTTAATCGTTCTTTTTGGAGCCCTTTAAAAAGTCTTTGAATACTACTTCTGCCTGTTCAAGGGCACAAAGTTCTCCACACATGGAGCAGCGACGGTCTTTTACAGATTTCCTCTCTTCGACAATCCGTCGGGCATCTTCCGGAAAGAGAAGACTTTCAAAAACCTTGGCCCATTTGAGATCTCGCCGGTCTTTGCTGGCTTGCATGTCTCGCTGATCGGCCTTGCCTCGTAGTTTCACAATGTCACCAACATGGGCGGCAAGCCTTGCGGCTTTAACCCCGATGACAACGTCTTCTTCGTTGGGGAGGGAAAGGTGTTCGGCAGGAGTGACATAACAAATGAGATCAGCTCCGGCTTTAGCAGAAAGGGCAGCCCCAATGGCTGCAGTGATATGGTCAAAGGCAGCCCCTACATCAGTAGGTAGAGGCCCCAGCATGTAATAAGGGGCCCCACCAGACATCTTCTTGGCTAGAAGTACGCTGGCTTCGATTTCATCTAGCGGAACATGCCCTGGCCCTTCTACCATTACCTGACAGCCTGCTTCCCGAGCCCTTTCTGCCAGTTCGCAATTGATGAGGAGTTCGGCTATTTGGGCCCGATCCAAAGAATCGTGAATAGCCCCCGCTCGCAAACCGTTTCCCAAAGAGAGTACGGTATCGTATTTTTTTAGAATTTCTACCAAGCGGTCAAACTGTTCATAAAGGGGATTTTCTCGGCGATTTTTCATCATCCATTGGGCCATAAGGCTTCCACCTTTGGAAACCAGCCCTCCATAACGATAACCCTGGTTTTTGAGTCTTTCCATGGTGAAAAGATTGATCCCACAGTGAATGGCCATAAAGGCCATACCGTCAGCACATTGTTGTTCGATAAGGTCGAAGAGAAATTCAGGATCAAGCCTGGTAGGATCCTGATATTTGCGTATTACTTCGCAGAAGGCCTGATAGAGAGGGACGTTTCCCACTGGGATGTTCACTGTTTTGACAATTTCGCGACGGATTGCATTTATGTCGCCGGCCGCAGAAAGTTCCATAAGGGTATCGGCGCCGGTTTCTTCCGCAAGCCTTGCCTTCCGTTTTTCAAGTTCCGGGTCGCAGAGGTGACTCGAAGTCCCTACAGAGGCATTGACCTTAGTGAAAAGGCCTGCTCCTACTCCTACGGCCTTACCACTTTGGGGTGCCTTAATAATGACCACCTGACCTTTAGCCACTTGCTCCCGGACAAATTCCGGACTTACTCTTTCGGTTTCAGCTACCTGTTTTATAGCTGGTGTTATTTCCCCTTTTCGGGCGGCTTCAAGCTCTGTCATCTAAAGCTCCACTCCTTTTTTAGTGTATTCCGCAACGAGATCTCCCACCTCAGTGGTGGTGTAACCCATCTTACCAGCGGAGAGGCTTTTTAGGTGATCCCGACAGACTTTTATAACCGCCTTTTCTATTGCTTGGGCTGCATCTTCTTCGCCTAGATGCTCGAGCATCATCATACCGGCACAGATGGCTGCCAAAGGATTAATCACATTTTTTCCAGTATATTTAGGTGCCGATCCTCCGATAGGCTCAAACATGGAAACCCCTTCAGGATTAATATTACCTCCGGCAGCGATTCCCATACCTCCCTGGATAATAGCGCCGAGATCCGTGATGATGTCTCCAAACATGTTATCAGTGACGATAACATCGAACCATTCTGGATTTTTGACGAACCACATGCACGTGGCATCTACGTGGGCATAATCAGGCTCAATGTCAGGATATTCTCTTGCCACTTCGTAAAAAGTTCTTTCCCAGAGATTCCAAGCGTAAGTAAGGACGTTGGTTTTCCCTACCAGAGTAAGTTTTTTCTTTTTGTTACGCTTCCGGCAAAATTCAAAGGCAAAACGGATACATCGTTCTACCCCAAAACGAGTATTGATAGATTCCTGGATCGCGATTTCCTGTGGAGTTCCTTTACGAAGGAATCCTCCCCCTCCGGCATAAAGCCCTTCAGTATTTTCTCTTACTACAACAAAATCAATATCTTCTGGTCCTTTATCTTTAAGGGGTGTCCAAACTCCCGGATAAAGTTTTACAGGGCGAAGATTGATATACTGATCAAGTTCAAAACGGATCCGTAAAAGAATTTCCTTTTCAAGGATCCCCGGAGGGACATCGGGATGACCGATGGCCCCAAGATAAATGGCGTCGTGTTTTTTGAGCTCTTCAATTCCTCCTTCGGGGATGGTTTCACCGGTTTTGAGATAACGTTCTCCACCCCAGTTAAAATAAGTATATTTTAAAGAAAAACCAAATTTTTCAGCAGCGGCGTCGAGAACTTTAACTCCTTCTCGTATTACCTCAGGGCCTGTTCCATCTCCTGGGATGACAGCGATTTTATAAGCTTTGCCGGACATCTTTTCCTCCTTCTCAGGACTTATTTTCAAATATGCCCTTTTTAGTAACATATTGAAATTTCTTCAAGACAACCCAAGGGGAGTACATAAACAAATCTCGAGAGGTCATGTTTGAGTTTAAATTTTAGCCGGCTAATATTTAGTTTGTTTTTTAATCTCTTACAGGAGGCTCCTATATGAAATGGCATCGTTTGGCAAAGCTCCTTTTCGAAGGGGCAATGCTCAAGCGTCTAGAACGGACTGGATACGCCTATTTGGGTACTGGCAAAGAAAATATTGCGGCTCATTCCTTTGGGGTGGTGTTAGCCGCAGCTATTTTAGCCAAACTCGTGCCCCAAGTTGACGAGACTAAACTTCTTAAAATGGCCTTTTTGCATGACCTTTTGGAAGCTCGTACCGGAGACCTCAATTCCGTCAATAAGCTTTACGACCAGATAAACGAAGAAGCTGCGGCTCAGGATGCTTTTTCCGAATTACCTTGGAAGGAGGAATGGTTAGCCCTTTACAAGGAATATCGCGAGGGTAAGACCCTGGAGGCCAAACTTGTCCATGATGCTGATCAACTTGATCTCATGGTGATGTTAAAAGAACAACATGATCTTGGTAACCCTTATGCGCGGCGTTGGATGATTTACGCTCAACGACGTTTTAAAACAGAGATGGGGAAAAAATTGGCTGAAGCCATTACCGAGACGGATTGGGCCTCTTGGTGGCTTGATCAATTTGTGTCCCGCCATGAAAATTCTTGAACATTGTGCACGCTGTGGCAAATGCTTGCCATTTTGCCCAAGTTTCAGAGCCACACTAAAAGAGACTCTTTCTCCACGGGGCCGGGTAGCTCTTATTCAAAGGGGCCTTTTAGAGCCTTACCCCTTTTCTACTTGTCTCCTCTGTGGGGCATGCGAAGAAGTTTGCCCTAATCATCTTCCTCTTTTAGAATTTTTCATAAAAGCGCGGGCTAAAAGTTCCGATCTTTTAAGACCAATTTATCCACTCTTTTTTAAAGGAATAAATTGGGCAACCAAGGAACCCCCAAGAGAAAGCGAGATACTTCTCTTTTTGGGATGTGGGGCTAAATTTCTTTATTCCAAAGAGCTATCTCATTTTTTGCATCTTTTTAGGTCCTTTGTAGGAGAATTATCACTTTTAGCAGGCGTTTGTTGCGGGCTTCCTTATCTTGCTGCGGGGGATCTGAAAAATTTTGTTAAAGAAGCACGTCGAGTTTTAAACTTTCTTACAGAAAAAAAGACACTCCTTACCCTTTGTTCTTCTTGTCTCTATACCTTTCGAAAATTCTATCCAGCCTTTCTTAATATAGAGAGACCCCTTTCGGAGCAAATCTTAAGCTTTGAAGATGCCATAGCTTATCTTTTAAGAAGTGGGGCCAATCTTTCTTTCCCTCAGAAAGTCTTTTTTCAGGTGCCATGTCATTTAAGACACTTGAAGGAAAAGCCCTGGTGGCGGGAAAAGGATCTTGCTTACTATGAGGGTTGTTGCGGACAGGCGGGTACGTTTGGTTGGCGTTATCCCAAAGAAGCCCTCTCCATTGCCAAACCTCTCCAAAAAGCGATCTTTTCTTCCGGAGCAAGTATCCTTACCAGTAACTGCTCTTCTTGCCTTTTGTATCTCAAAAAAACATTTCCCCAGCTAGAAATTCGTCATATTGCTTCGTTTTTGAGATTTT
>JALSPG010000130.1 GCA_026986115.1 Thermodesulfobacteriales bacterium | reverse complement strand
GCCGGCATCCCTGTGAAAGACCTTCTTCCGGAAGAAAAACTCCAGGAAATTGTGGAAAGGACCCGAAAGGGTGGGGCTGAAATAGTTTCTTATCTCAAGACCGGAAGCGCTTTCACCACCCCAGGGCTAGCGGCCATTGAGATGGCCAGAAGCATCCTTCAGGATGAAAAGAGGGTTCTCACCTGCTCGGTATGGCTTGAAGGCGAATTCGGGATAAATGGCGTTTTTCTGGGGGTGCCGGTAATCCTGGGGGCCCGGGGGGTAGAAAAAATCCTCGAATTTCCGCTCACCGAAGAAGAAAAAGAGGCCCTTTCTCTTTCCGTGGAGGCGGTGCGCAAACAGATCGAAAAAACCGGATTATAAGCCTTAAAAGCCCTTAAAAGGATAGTTTAACCGTTTAAAGTGGCCATTCTTTTATTTTTGCTATTAAATGGCCTTTGCTATTTTGGCATATTTTGCTATGAAGCCCCATTATTAATAGATTTGGAGGAGGTGTCTGATGAAGTATTGGTTAAGCGTCTTATTATTGCTTCCTGTACTGCTATGGGTAAGTCCTGGTTTTGCTTCTTCTGATACAGATGAGCTCCGCAAAATGCTTGAGGAGCTTCGCAAAGAGGTCCAGACCCTCAAGCAAGAAAATGCCGAGCTGCGCTCCCAGGTGGAACAACTCAAGAAAGGCCAGGCCCAAATGGCAGCTCCGGCTGCCAAACATTCATTTGTTAGCAAAGGGGCCTACGGCTCTACCCCTAGCGGCATCGACTTTTACGGCTTCTTTAAAATTGATGCCGTCTGGCAGGATTCTTCTGCCGTAGGAGACGTCTATGTCCTCTGGGTGCTTCCTGAAAAAGGTATTCCCCCTCTTGGGAAAAAGGGGGATGGAGATAACAAGTTCACCATAAACTTCCGTCACAGCCGTTTTGGTTTTGATTTCTCCAAACCCTACAAAGATTTCCGCGTCTTCGGAAAGATGGAGATGGACTTTTATACCGAAAGTCACGGCGAGGCCAACCTCCCCTGGAACCCGAATCACTCTCCAGTGCGGGCCCGAAGAGTCTTTGCCGGGATCGAATGGGGCAGCTGGCAACTTCTAGCAGGTCTTGACTGGCTCACCATCTCCCAGCTCTACCCTCACCTCTCAAACTTCCCCTCCGGAACTTTTATGGGGAACCCAGGCTACCGTATGCCCCAGGTGCGTCTTACCAAGTGGTTCAACACCGATCTGGGGCGGCTTAAGTTTCAAATAGCCGCAGAAAAGCCTTACGCCTTCCCCAAGGACGACGAAATTATCATGGATGAAGACCCGGCCAACGATGCCGGCTTCCCCGGGGTGGAAGGCCGTGTAGCCCTTGAGACCAAACTTTTCGGAAAACCGGCCCTCTTTGCCCTCTGGGGGCATTACTCAAAAGAAGAATACGACATCGGAACCGGCGAAGAGGACGCCGAAAGTTACTCCATCGGCTTTGAGACCAAATTCCCCCTCCCCATCCCGCAGAAGGCCTTCATCATCGGCGAAATCTGGTACGGCCGCAACTTCGACGGCTACTACAGCTGCGGTGTCAACCAGGGAACAAGATTTAAGCTAAAAGACGGCACCTATACTACTCGTCTGGATCGGGTAAATAATACCGATGTGGTTTCGGTGGATGAGATTGACGCCTGGGGGGGATATGTAGAGCTTGAGCTCTTCTGGAGCCCGAAGCTTGTCACCCACTTTGGCTGGGGAATCGACAACCCGGACAATGACGACCTTAAAGGTGTAGGCAATGCCCGTCTTCAGCAGCAGATGTATTACGCCAACTTCCTTTATCGCCTCACCAAGGAGTTCGGCTTCGGGATGGAATACATGTATATCGAAACCGATTACCATTCCAACCTGGGCGATGGTGAGCTAAACCGCGTCATGGGAAGCCTTTATTACTTCTTCTAAAGAAGTTGTTTTGCGCATCCTAAAAAAGGGGAGCAAATGCTCCCCTTTTTTTATTTGGTTTCTTCTACATTTTATATGGAATTTAGAATACAGCCTTGAGGGGCCAGAATGGAGTCTCTATTTTCAGGTTCCCGGATGGGAAAAGTTACTTCCCTCTCTTTGAGAGGCCGTTTTTTTCTCATGGAGGATCTCACTTCTCTCCCCCTTTGAGGGGTCGGGGAGGGAGTGAGACTCGGCGCCCTGCCAGGCATCCACCCACCTCCTTGCCCCCTCCCTACGAGGGAGGGGAATTGTAGAAATATCTCTTCCTGCAGGGAGGAGATTAAAGGGAAATTTGAGGCCATATCATAAAATCCACATGAAACGTCGAGGAACTTTTATTTTTGAGCTTTAGGAGTTCTTTTCTATCCTCCGTCTAAAAGAGCTTGGAAAGCGGTTAATAAGGATTTTTTAAAGATCGCCTGGCAGTTTTATTACTGGGAGCATTTTTAGGTAACATTGTCTCTTTGGGGATCCGTTCCTATTTTTCGGGACAAAAAATAGGAACGGATCCTACGATTGTCAGACTTTTAATGCTCTCATTAATAACTATTCTAAAATTTCCTTTTTGAGGCTTATTTCTTTTTTCTTTTTGGCTTCAGCCATAAATTTAGCGCACCAGGCTTCCCCTTTTCGGGAACGAAAGCACACCTTTACCGGTGAAGTTCTTCGGGGGCCAAGATCGATCTTTATGGTAAGGTCTTTCTCAGGCCAGATAGATCTTCCCTCCGGGAAGCTGACTCTCACCTTTCAGGGTTTACGGACGTCAGAAAGCCAAAGGCGGTGAGGAGAAGGATTTTTAATTTTTACCTCCACCACCTCTGCTAAAGCCATATTGACGGACAAAAACAAACTACACAAAAAGGCTCCAAACAGTTTCTTCATAAGACCTCCTAAATCAACGCTTTTTCTGCCAAAAAGGCCTTTACCTTTTCTAGCTCTGCCGGCAATATTATCTCTCGCCGGGGCTTTTCTTCCAGGCCTTCAAGGGCTTTTGGGCGCTCAGGGTCCCGCCCGATGGCCTGGCGCACCGCCTCCGGAAACTTAGCCGGATGAGCCGTGGCTAAACATATCATCGGCAGGCCGTTGCGAAAGTGTAAACCCGCCTTAACCCCTACTGCCGTATGGGGATCAAGTATATAACCCGTTTCCCGGTAGAATCTGGCAATCATTGCCAGGGTTTCTTCCTGGCTCACTGAAAGAGAGAGAAAATCTTCCTGCACCCGGGCAATTTCTTCCTTCGCGAAAGAAAGCCGCCCGGTGCGCGAAAATTCCGCCATGGCCTCTTTCACCCGGGCAGGGTCTTCTCCGTAAAGATAATAAAGGTAGCGCTCAAAATTGCTGGCAATCTGGATGTCCATTGAAGGACTGATGGTCGGAGTTACCCGGCCCAGAGAATAGTCTCCTTTGTTAACAAAACGGGTGAGGATATCGTTTTCGTTGGTAGCGAGAATAAGTCTTTCTATCCGTTCTCTGCCGAGCATTCGGCGGGCGATATAGCCGGCAAAGATGTCTCCAAAATTCCCGGTGGGCACGGAAAATCTTACCTTTAAAGTCCCCTCAGCCTCCGAAACCCTAAAATAGGCCCAGATATAATACACCACCTGGGCCAACACCCGGGCCCAGTTAATAGAATTTACTGCTCCCAGATGATAGCGTCTCTTAAATTCCAAGTCTCCAAAGATGCCCTTCACAATGGCCTGGCAATCGTCAAAAGTCCCCTCAATGGCCAGGCAAAAGACGTTTTCATCAGGCACGGTGGTCATCTGAAGGGCCTGGACAGGAGAGACGCGACCATGCGGGAAGAGGATGAAGATCTTGATATTTTTCCGCCCTTTGACGCCATAGATGGCTGCCGAGCCGGTATCTCCAGAGGTAGCCCCCAGAATGTTGAGTTTTGCCCCCTTCTCAAGGAGGAGATATTCGAAGAGGTTTCCCAGAAACTGAAGGGCCACGTCTTTGAAGGCCAGAGTAGGGCCATGAAAAAGCTCAAGGATCCAGACCGGCCCTTTCTTCACCACCGGGCATATTTCAGGGTGAGTGAAGGAGGAATAAGCCCGAAAGATGAGATCTCTTAGAACTTCCCGCGGGATATCATCGATAAAAAGCCCCATCACTTCTAGGGCCAGTTCTGGATAGGAAAGTTCCCGCCAGCGCTCAAGATCTGCTTCTTTTAACTGGGGGATAACTTCTGGCAAAATAAGCCCCCCATCTTCTGCAAGACCCATGAGAACCGTCTCTTTAAAAGGAATCGGCCTTATGTCACCTCTTGTACTTATGTAACGCATCTTTCCTCCCTCTTAGAGTTGCTTTAATCTTAGCAAGTGTGGCAAATTTTTCATGAATAGTTTTAAAGGAGGCCCCCAATGTTTGATGGACTCTTTGTAAACCTCATTCCTCAGGAGCTCTTGGCTGTCCTGGCTTGCCCAAAATGTAAGGGAGATCTAATCCTTGACGAAAAACTCTCCGGCCTTATCTGTCGCAAGTGTGCCCTTCTTTACGAGATCAGAGATGGTATCCCCATTATGCTGATAGAAGAAGCAAAACCTTTAGAAAACGTAATGGCAGAAGAAAAGAAAGATGAGTGAACCCGTTCTCCCCAGGCCGGCACAGCTCTTTTTCAGCATTTTTTCGAGATCAGCACCCCTTATCGAAAAGGCGGTAAAAGAGCTTGAACTCTGCCTCGGGCCCAGGGATTTCGAAAGCCCCCTTCTGCCGTTTGACAAAACTACCTATTACGAATCTGAATTTGGGCCTGATCTGGTGCGCCGTTTCGTATTTTTCGAGAAACTCATCCCGCAGGAAAAAATTGTTCCCATCAAACATCTGGCCTACAAGATTGAGAAAAAATTTTCTCGCAACGGAAGACGCACCGTCAACATTGACCCTGGATATATACTTTTGGAACGCCTGGTACTTGTTACCTTTAAAAATTTTTCCCATCGCATTTATCTTGGCGATTATGTTTACGGCGAGGTAACTCTCCTTTATAGCAAAGGGGAATTTCGCCCGCTTCCGTGGACATATCCCGATTATGCTGACCCTCTGGCCCGGAAGATATTCGCCGAGGCCCGTGCTCGTTACCGGGAGAAGTTAAAACAATGCTAAGCGATGCCTTTGGCCGCAAGATCAATTATCTGCGCGTTTCGGTTACAGACCGCTGTAACCTTCGCTGTCTTTATTGTAGCAGTAAAGACCAGTTTTCCTGGCTTCCTCCAGAAGAAATTCTTACTTACGAAGAACTTCTCAAGCTTATCCGGGTAGGATTAAAGCTGGGGATCAAAAAAATTCGTCTTACCGGGGGTGAACCTTTAATCCGAAAGGGGTTGGTAGATTTCATCGCCAAACTTTCGCGCCTGGAAGGGCTCGAAGACCTCTCTCTCACCACCAATGGGGTCTTATTAGCGGAGATGGCCTCAGCCCTTAAAGAAGCAGGGCTTAGGCGGGTTAATATAAGTCTTGATACCCTACGCCCAGACCGTTATGCCCGCCTTTGCGGACGCCCTTTTCTCGCCAAAGTCCTCGAAGGAATTGAAAGTGCTCTTCGCGTGGGCCTTCACCCCGTTAAGATCAATACGGTGGTTATGAAGGGCCAAAACGACGACGAACTGGAAGACCTGGCTCGTTTGACCCTAGAAGCACCTCTTGAAGTAAGATTTATCGAGTTTATGCCTGTTGGAGAAGGAGCTCCTTGGCAAAAAGAGGCCTTCTTCCCGGCACGCAAAATCAAAGAACGCCTGCTTGCTTTAGGAAAACTTAAACCTACCACTTCTGTAGGGGCGGGACCGGCCAAAATTTATACTTTTCCCGGAGCCAAGGGAAAAATTGGCTTCATTACCGCTATGAGTGAACATTTTTGCCAGCATTGTAATCGTCTCCGCCTCACCCCTGAAGGAAAGCTGAGACCTTGCCTTTTCTCCGACCTAGAACTTGATTTAAAAGCCCCTTTGCGAGCCGGAGCAGAAGAAAAAGAACTTTCAGAGGTCTTCCTTTCGGCCCTCCGCCTCAAACCTGCTTCTCGCTTCAAGGCCCACCTCCCCCGCAGGTTGATGCGAAGCATTGGTGGTTGACCTTATTTATCGTTTTCTTAACTTGGGAAAAAATGAAAAAGTCTCTTGTCAAAGAGCCATTATTCCGATAATCGGTGGTAGCTAATCTAGAGGAGGTGAAAGGATGCGTATCCCCGAAGACAGACTTTATTCTGAGAACCACCTGTGGGTTAAAAAAAGACGAGGCAATACCGCCCTCATCGGCCTCACAGATCTTGGCCAGCTTAAATTGGGAGAAATTATCGATATTGAATTACCTGACGAAGGAGATGAACTCATTAAAGACGAAGTTTTTGGCAGTGTAGAATCAGCCCAGGGAGTCTTTGATCTTATTGCTCCGATTTCAGGAGAAGTGCTCGAGATTAATGAAGATCTCCTTGATGCCCCGGACATTATCAATGACGACCCTTATGACGAGGGCTGGATCATAAAAGTCAAGCTCTCCGACCCCGAAGAACTCGAAGAACTTCTCACTGCCGACGAGTATGAAGAGGTCTCTGCCGGAGAAGAGATTCCTCTAGAAGAGGAAGAGTTTGAATTTGAAGAAGAGGAGTAGATCATGAGGGTCTTTATGTTTCCGGGGCAGGGATCTCAATACGTTGGGATGGGAAAGGCGGCCTACGATGCCTCTTTAGCAGCCAAACGGGTTTTCCAAATAGCTGAAGAAATTACTGGTATCGCCTTAAAAAGGCTCTGCTTTGAAGGCCCGCTTGAAGAGCTAACCCGCACTATTAATCTTCAGCCTGCCCTTACCGCCGTCAATCTAGCGGTCTTTGAAGCCCTTAGAGAAAAGGGCTTTGAAGCGGAAATATTTTGTGGCCACAGCCTGGGAGAATACAGTGCCCTTTATGCCAGTGGAGTTATAAGTCTGGAAGACACCTTTAGGCTTGTTCTCAAAAGAGGAGAACTCATGGAAGAAGCAGCTACCCAGAGGCCTGGGGAAATGTATGCAATAATCGGGCTTGCGCGCGAAAGGCTCGCAGAGATCGTCTCTGAGTCCCAGAAATACGGGATCGTGGCCCTCGCCAATCACAATAGTCCTGTTCAGATCGTCATCACCGGAGAGAAAGAAGCCACCAGCCGGGCCGCAAGCCTGGCCAAAGAGGCAGGGGCCAAAAAAGTGGTTAAACTCAAAGTAAGCGGCGCCTATCATAGCCCCCTAATGACAGAAGCTGCCCAAAAATTTCAGAAATTTTTAGAAAAAATCCCCTTTAAGAGGCCTTCTAAACATTTCTTTTCTAATGTCTCTGCTTCAAGAGAAGAAGACCCAGTTCGGATTAAAGATCTCATGGGAAAACAAATGGAAAGCCCTGTAAGATGGGTAGAAGAGATTGAAAACATCTTCGCCTTTGGAGGCAGGGAGTTCATAGAAGTAGGGCCTAAAAACGTCTTGGCAGGCCTGGTCAAAAAGATCCTTCCTTCCGGAAAAATTTCGCTCCGCACTCTTGAAGACCCTAAGATCTTGGAAAATTAAGTTTCTCATCAGGATTTCCGAATAAGACAGTATGAAAAAAATGAACCTTTCCATGCCAGATTTACTGCAGGATCTGCCGGAATACATCTTTTTGATAAGCCCTGATTTTCAAATCCTTTGGAGTAATAAAAAAATTGCTTCTCTTTTGGAAGGTGCTAAATTACGGTGTTTTGAAATAATTCATGGTCGTCAAGATCCTCCCCCAGGATGTCCGGCGCTCAAAGCTTTGGCGGAGAAGCGCCCGGTGCGGGCCATACAGAAGGCTGAACGTCTGCAAAAGGACTTTTATATAAACGTTGTTCCTTTGAAAGAAGAAAACAAAATTATTGCCCTTTGGCACTTAGCAGTAGAAATTCCTTCAGAAGAAGTTCCGGCAAGGAATCTTTCTTCTTATACTTACGAAATTATAGGTCACTTAGCTGCCGGATTAAGCCATGATCTCAAGAATATGCTTACCGCTGCTCTTGGAGAGCTTCAAGTCCTTTCCCTCATGGCGGAGAACCAACCTCATCTTAAAAAACATTACCAAAAACTGGCCAATATCTTACAAGAGATAGCCTCTTACAGTCAAAAGCTTTGTTCTTTGGGCAAAACCAAAAGCCAGCCCGAATTCCTAAATTTAAATGAAGTCCTTTCTGGATTAAATAACCTCATGAAGGTATTAACCCCTCAAGGGGTTCAGCTTCAATTTATTTTTAACCCCTATGTAAAACGCATTTATCTAAATCGGGCCATTTTAGAACAGATCATTTTGAATCTTTTCTTAAACGCTTTACACGCTATTCCTGAAGTAGGTAGGATCACTATATCTACCTCGCAGGAAGAAAACTTCGCCATTTTAGCTGTTGAGGACACCGGGAGTGGCATAAAAGCTGATTTGGTAAAATGCATTTTTGAGCCCTACTTTACCACTAAAGAAGAAGGTTCCGGCCTGGGGTTAGCTTTGGTAAAGCGCTGGGTGGAAGAAGCAGGCGGAAAGATAAAAGTCTTTACCGAAGAGGGGCTCGGGAGCCGCTTCGAAGTCTGGCTACCCACGGTAGAAGGTTAAATTCTCGCCAGAAACTCCTTAAGTGCTTCAAAAAAATATTTCTCAAAAGATCCCTTAAGGGCCCGATGAGCAAAAACAAAATTTATTTCGTTAAAAAAGATCCCTTCCTCCCCCACCAGAAAATCTACCGCAGCAAGGTTAATACCGGTCTGGGTGAGAAGAGAATTTACGAGTTCTAAGGCTTTATTTTCAAGCTCCTGAGAAGGAGAGGAGACATATTCTCCCCCCTGCACCAGGTTGCCACGAAAATCTCTTCCTTTACGACGCCAGAAGGGAAGCCTTTTCTCACCGATCACGAAAATACGCAGGTCAAAAGAAGAGAGGATGAACTCCTGAAGGATAAAACCAAAGCGCCCAGCCCTTTCTCTCTCTTTGAGAAGAGCCAAATAGTGGAGCCATTCTTCTTTCTTTTCGATCAGATAGACTCCCTGGCCCTCGTGTTCGTCGGGAATCTTTAAAACCACAGGGAAGGTAAGCTCTATGGGCCTGGTCTCCGGATGTGAACCAAAAGCGGCAATTTTGGGAATCAAGATGCTTTTAGGATACGGAAGGCCTAAAGCCCTAAAAAGGAGAATTTGTCCATCTTTTCCAGGGAAATCCAAACGGGTATCATAGTTTGGAAAACAGGGAAGCCCTTTTTCGCGGACATAGCGATAAAGAGAAGCCGGGAAAACTTGAGGCCAAACGACCGCCTTTGCCTTCTCTAAGGCCTCCAACACCACTTCATCAAGGGCAGTAAAGGCCCAAAAATTAATGTGGGCCCTTACCAGAGGGTGAAAAGAAACAATTGGCCCTGAAGAATAAGTGCTTATATTTAAATCGCCCAAAGCTTCGCCTCAGGAGGAAGTTTTATGCAGGCGGTGATACTGGCAGCTGGGCTTGGTACACGTCTGCGACCCTTTACAGAAAACTTCCCTAAACCCCTCCTCCAGGTAGCAGGAAGAGAACTTCTTTATCGTCATTTACACCTCCTTTCTCAAGGGGGTATCAATCATTTTATAATTATTATTAATCCGCAGCATGAAAGATTTTACCGTGAATTTTTGGCAAGATACCCACATTTTTCCTGCACGCTGGTAAAAAACCCCTTTCCTGAAAAGGGAAACGGTTATTCTTTCTTTTTGGCCAAAGATTATGTCTCTACCCCTTTTATCCTCACCATGGGAGACCACGTTTATGAAAGAGATTTTGTCAAAAAGGCTCTGGGCCTCAAAGGCTTGGTAATAGATAAAGAAGGCCGCTTTATAGACCCTCAGGAGGCTACAAAGGCCCTTTGTCAAAAAGGGAAGATTATCTCTCTTGGCAAAGATCTTTCTTCTTATACCGGCTTTGATACAGGTTTTTTTATCTTGGAACCAGAGATATTTTACGTCGCTGAGAAATTAATAAGGCAAAAATCCGAAATAAGCCTCTCTGGAATTATGGAAAAGGCTAAAATTCCCTGCAGCGAACTCTCCGGTCTCTTTTGGATGGATATAGATACCCCCAAAGATCTAAAGCAGGCTACCAAATTCTTGGTAAAAACCGCTGTAAAAGGAGGGGAAGACGGCTTTATTTCCCGCCTCATAAACCGCCGGGTTTCTACTTGGTGTTCAACCTTTTTCATAAATTATCTTTCTCCCAATATGGCCACCCTCCTTACCACCCTTCTTGGATTTTTGGCTGCCTTACTGCTTTTCTGGTCTCCCAAGATAGCGGTCCTTCTTTACCAGTTAAGCTCCATGCTAGATGGCATGGACGGAGAAATCGCGCGGGCTAGTCTGCGCGAAAGCCCTTTTGGAGGGTGGCTTGATTCGGTTTTAGACCGCTTCGTCGATTTTGCCTTTCTCCTAGGGCTTTATCTCATACTCAAGCCTGCTTACCCTTGGCAGCAGACTATCGCCCTTTTGGCTTTCTTCGGTTCCGTAATGGTAAGTTACACCTCCGAAAGATATAAAGGCGCCTTTGGGAGAACCATTTACGCCGATTATCCTTTCTTACGCAAGGTTCCTGGTAAAAGAGACGAACGGGTATTTTTTATTATGATAAGTGTCCTTTTAGACTGGCTTTGGGAAATATTTTGGGTGTTGGCTTTTATTACCAATTTAAGAGTACTTCTTACCCTCTTTTTGGTGGGTAAAAGAGGGTCAAAGCTTAAAGAGTAAAGCTGCCCAGCCTTCCTCTACCAAGACCTTTTCAATTTCGGCCCCGGGGAAGAGAGCCTTAATCTCCGCCACCTGAGCTAACATAAAACCCGAGAGAATAAGGCTTCCTTTAGGCCGCAGCAAGGAGAGAAATTCGGGCCCCAGGGTAAGGATAGTGCCAATAGTAAGATTTGCCAGGATGAGATCAAAAAAAGCCCGACGGGCACAGGAAAGAGATCCCTGCACTACAAGGATGCGATCTTCATATTTGTTCGCCATTACGTTAGCCCGGGCCTCCTTAACAGCACGGGGATCGATATCCACTGCCAGGATCTCCTGCGCGCCGAGTTTGGCAGCACACAGGGCCAGCACCCCACTTCCCGTGCCGAGATCAAAAACCCGTTTGGGAGCCTTTCTTTTGAAGGCTTCAGCTAAAAGCCGGGCTGAAAGTTTGGTGGTAGGATGGAAACCACTTCCAAAGGAAAAATTAGTTTTAAGCACAATTTCACCTTTACGGGGGTGCACTTTTCCCCCTGGAGAAACAATTATCAAGTCCTTGGCATACCTCAAACGATATCCGGAAACCGGCCCTGAGGACGGATAAAGGCCTGTTTCAAGAATATCGGCATGAGGAGCAAAGTCTAAAATGTCTCTCAAGATCTGGTTTATATCTTGGGGTTCAAAGACCAAAACGAGGGCCTCTGGCTCTTCAAAGACGTTTATCAGAGAGGGATGTGTAAATTCCTTTGCTTCAAAGGCCTTGGGAGCTATTTTGACGTGTAAAAAGTTTTTGACTGCCGGACGGAATTCCATCAGAAAATCTTCTTGCTATCTAAAAGCAAAGTCACCGGACCATCGTTGGTGAGTTCGACCTCCATCATAGCCCGAAAACGCCCCATCTTCACCGAAATACCTTCTTTTTCAAGCATTGAGGCCAAAGCCAAATAAAATTCCTCAGCCTTTTGAGGTGAAGCGGCCTTATCAAAAGAAGGGCGATTTCCCTTACGACAATCTCCGTAAAGGGTAAAATTTGAAACCAAAAGGATCTCTCCCTGAACGTCTTTTATAGAAAGATTCAACTTACCGGCCTCATCTTCAAAGACGCGCAAGTTAGCAATCTTACGAACTAGATAGGCCAAATCCTCCTCGGTATCTTCTTTGGAAATCCCAAGGAGGACCAAAAAACCCCGATTAATACGTGAAATCTCTTTTCCACCCACCTTCACCCGCGCCTCTTTTACCCTTTGAATGACAGCCCGCATCAAAACCTTATCTTACATAAGAGAAAATTACTTGCCAGGGGGAGAAATGAAAAAAATCTGGGTAGGAACCTGCGGTCAAGTAGTAGCTTGGAAAAAATTTTTTGAGCTCTTTTCGGCTTTAGAATTAAACGCCACTTTCTACAAGTTTCCCACAGAAAGACAGGTAAAAAATTGGAAAAAACACCTCGAAGAAGGGAAACAGAAAGGGGCTTTTCTCGCCATGAAGGCCCACCAGCTCTTCACTCACCCCCTTAATTCTCCCACCTGGAAACGCTCAGAATTCAGCCCGGAAGAAAGGAAAAAATTTAAAGACCTGGTAGGGTGTCTCAAATGGAACGAATTTACCAAAACCCAACTTCAGCGCACCAAAGTCCTTGCCGAAGAACTTGGCATTGATTTCATCCTCTTCCAGCTTCCGCAAGCCTGCGCCAAGGAAAGAGAAAACTTCTTTTCCTTTTTAAAAAAGGCCAGAGAATTATTGCCAGCCAAGATTGGGCTTGAAATCCGCTGGCCTGACCCTTCACTCCTCATGAGTCTTAGAAATCAGGGAATAGTCCCGGTCTTTGATCCCTTTCTTGAGCCCTCTCTTCGCGAAAGTTTCTTTCCAGACCTTGATTTTCTTTATCTCCGCTTACACGGAACAAGAGATTCCCGCGGGAAACTGAATTACCGGCATCAATATACGGAGGAAGAGCTTAAAAAGCTCAAAGACTGGGTTTTTGAAGCCCGCGCCGAAAGGGTGTGCGTGTTCTTTAACAACGTCTTTATGAAAGATGATGCCTTGCGTTTTAAGAAACTATGGCAGGAATAAAAAAAATGGAGCGGGAGACGGGACTTGAACCCGCGACATCCACCTTGGCAAGGTGGCGCTCTACCAACTGAGCTACTCCCGCTCGAGCTGTTTAATAAATAACGAGCCCGTAAAAAGCTGTCAACCCTAAAGCTCTGAGAGCTTTACCAAACGTTCGTATTCAGCATCCACCCGGCGCTGGATTTCTTCAATGATCTCCGGAGTGAGATGCCGAAAGCGCCTTTGTGCCTTGAGATATTCTTCTACTGGCTTGGGTTTAGTAACCTTTCGGGTGAGATAATATTTCCCCTCAATTACTTCATAAAGGGGAAACACCTTGGTATCTACCGCCAGACGAGCCAGTTTGATGGAATCTTCCCCTTTGGTGCCCCATCCTGTAGGACAAGGGGCATAAATATGCACATAAGCAGGTCCCTTTACCAGGGCCGCCTTTTTGACTTTGTTCATAAGATCCAAGAAAAAGGCTGGGCTAGCAGTAGCTACGTAAGGGATACCATGGGCCACAGCAATCTGCGGAACATTTTTCTTCCAAGTCATTTGACCTATGGAACGGGCCCCTGGAGGGCTGGTGGTGGTCATAGCGCCAAAAGGTGTACAGCTTGAACGCTGAACCCCCGTATTCATATAAGCTTCGTTATCAAGACAGATATACACAAAATCATGGCCTCGTTCCAGAGCCCCAGAAAGGGCCTGAAGCCCGATATCTGCCGTACCACCATCACCAGCCACTGCCACTACGTCCACGTGACGATTCTTAGGAAAACGCCCGTGACGTTTGAGCGCCTTGAGAGCCGCTTCTACCCCAGAAGCCACTGCCGCGGCATTTTCGAAGGCGATGTGGATCCAGGGTACACGCCAAGAAGTATGCGGAAACGGCGAGGTAACAATCTCCATACACCCCGTAGCGTTACAGACAATTACATCAGTACCCAAGGCCTTCATGGCCATACGAAGGGCCAGAATTTCTCCGCATCCTTGACAGGCCCGGTGCCCTGGAGCCAGAGGCTCCTCTTTTGGTAAATTTTTAATAGAAAAACCCTTGAATTTTGTAAGTTCTGGTATCATGACTCCCTCACCCCTATCATTTCATAGGCTTCTTTGGGCCGCTTTTTGAGGTAAAAGGCAGCCCGCTCCGCCATTTCTTCAAAATCCTCAACAGTTACATCTCGCCCACCAAGGCCCGCAATAAAATTAACTACCCGTGGACGGCGGGCAGCATTATAAAGGGCCGAACGCACCTCCGTACCTACCGGCCCCCCCACTCCGCCAGGAGTAAGAGCCCGGTCTATCACAGCCAAGACCGGTATTTTAGAGACCGCTTTACGAAACTCCTGTATTGGGAAAGGCCGCCAAAGGCGAAACCGCATCAACCCTACCTTCTTCCCCTGCTCACGCATTTTGTCCACCGCGGTCATGGCGGTTTCTGCCTGACTCCCATTTATGAGGAGGACCACTTCGGCGTCTTCGGTCCGATAGGTTTCAACTGGATTATATTCCCTGCCGAACCTCTTGGCCCAGTCTTTCCAAACCCTCAAAATTACCCTGCGAGTATTCTTAAAGGCTTCATCTTGGGCCTTTTTAGCTTCAAAATAGATCTCTGGAACCCCAACCGGCCCCATTGTTAAAGGTTTACGGGGATCAAGCTTATACTTGGGCTTAAAAGGAGGCAAAAAGGCGTCTACCTCTTCCTGATCCGGAAGCTCAATAGGCTCAATCACGTGCGAAAGAGTAAATCCATCGATATTAATAAGAGTGGGGAACATGACATTCCGGTCCTCAGCAATTCGAAAGGCCTGGATCACAAGATCTACCGCCTCTTGACCATTTTCTGCCCAGAGTTGAATCCAGCCGATATCACGCTCTGCCATAATATCACTGTGATCATTCCAAATGCTGATGGGGGCTGAAAGGGCCCGATTGGCCACCACCATCACCACCGGAAGCCTCAGGGCCGGTGCAATAAAAAGGATCTCATGCATCAGTGCCAAACCCTGAGCCGATGTAGAAGTAAAAGTGCGGGCCCCGGTAGCCACCGCCCCTAAGGCCGCACTGATAGCCGAATGCTCCGATTCCACAGTGATATATTCGGCATCAAGCTCCCCGTTGGCTACAAGTTCGCTTAAGTGTTCTACAATATGGGTCTGCGGGGTAATAGGATAGGCCGCTATTACTTCTGCCCTTGCCAATTTAACGGCGTCTGCAATTGCTATGGATACTTCTTTGGCCACTCTCTTTCCCATGATTAGACCTCCTCCATGACCATTGTAATGGCATCTTTCGGGCAGACAGCGGCACAAATCCCGCAGCCCTTACAATAATAAAGATTCACCAAATAATAGCCTTCTTCATCCTGCTGGTCGTAACACATATCAGGGCACATAATGTAGCAAGTCCCACATTTGACACATTTTTCTTTATCAAGTACTGGTCGCAGGGAGCGCCAATTTCCTGTCTTAAACTCTGCGCTATTGCCAGGCTCCATAATATAGAGCCCAAAAGGAACCTCTTTCCAGGGCATCATGCCTTGATCTTTACCCATTGCCCACTCCTTACGTATAAAGTTTGGTTTCTTCTATAGCCCGCGCCATGGCGGCCTTATTCTTCTCTGCCAAACGGCCAAAACGATGTTCGAGTGCCTCTTTCAAATATTTTTGATCTACCAGACCTGTAGCCTTTAAAAATGCCCCCAGCATGGTGGTGTTAGTAATGGGAAGCCCCAAAACCTCCATAGCAATTTTGGTGGCATCTACCACAGCAAGCTTCCCTTGATATCCTCCAAGCATCTCCCGCAAAGTCTTCTCATCTTTGCTGGAATTGAGGATAACCCAACCCCCCTCTTTAAGACCTGCTGTAACATTCACAATAGTAGGAAGAGAGGGGTCAAGAACCACCACGATATCGGGGTTATAAACTTTTTCTCGCAGGCGGATCTTAGCATCGCTCACACGAACAAAGGCCATCACCGGAGCTCCACGACGTTCCGGCCCAAAGCTTGGAAAGGCCTGGGCGTACTTATTTTGATTGATAGCGGAAATGGCGATCAGCTCTGCAGAAGTAACTGCTCCTTGACCGCCTCGACCATGAAGTCTGACTTCGATCATTGGCCCACTCCTTGAAAGATTCTAAGGTTGGAAATTCCGTTAACATACCTTTTTGCTAGGTGTCAATAACTATAGAGGCTGAAATTATGCTTTTTAGGGTAATTACCGAAAAGAAAAACGACCGGGGTAAAAAATTTAGCAGGGGGCCTTTTTGAAAAATCTTTATTGTAACTGGCAAGCACCTTGGTCATCAGAAGAAGAGGCCTCTCTAGAAGGTCTTGATTTTTCAGGCAAAGATTTAAGCGGTGAGGATCTTAGCGGAGCCAATCTGCGCGGAGCAAAGTTTTTCCGGGCTAAATTGCGGGGGACAATCCTTGCCGGAGCAGACCTTACCGGTGCTGACTTTACTGGTGCTGATCTAGAAGGGGCAAACCTTGAGGGGGCAAAGGCTAAAACCGCTGGTTTTGGCATGGCCAATCTCAAGGGGGCGCGTCTTTTCCACACCGATCTTCGCTATGCTACCCTTACCAAGGCTAATCTAGAAGGGGCAAATTTGGGTTGTGCAAATCTCTCCCACGCAAGGCTTCGCGAGGCCAATCTCAGAAAGGCTGATTTCACCGCGGCGAATCTTCAAGATGCCCATCTTAATTTGAGCGACGTCTCCCAAGCCATTTTTAAAGATGCCGATCTTAGAAGGGCCCACCTGAGGATGCTTAAAGGTTACAAATCTGCCAATTGGATAGGAGCTGATATTCGCGACATAAATTTTGCTGGGGCCTACCTAGTAAGACGTCACATTTTAGACGAAAATTACCTCGAGGAGTTTCGCAAACAAGGCCGTTGGGCTCAGTTTCTTTATTATCTCTGGTGGCTTACCTCAGATTGCGGAAGGAGTCTCAAACGTTGGTGTCTTCTTATCGCTATCCAAGCCTTTATCTTTGCCTGTATTTACCATTTGATTGGAGTAGATTACGGAAAATACCCTACCCCGCTTTCACCCCTTTACTACAGTGTTGTCACCCTTACTACACTGGGTTACGGAGACGTCATTCCTAATTCTCTTGCCGGACAAATTGTTGCCATTTGTGAAGTCATTACCGGCTACGTCATGCTAGGTGGACTTTTGGCTATTTTTACCAATCGTATCGCGAGGAGGGCGGATTAATGGGGTTTTTAGGTTTTTTAAGAAAGAAAAAAAGAGACCCGCGCAAAGAGCTACAAGAAATACTTGAAGGCTTTGAGCTTCCATATTTTCCGAAGGCTGCTATCCTGGCACTTGAAGCTTTGCGAGACCCCCAGACCCCGACTTTCGAAATAGCAAGACGGATCGCTGCCGACCCGGGTATTCACGTTCGAATTTTAAAGACCGTCAATTCCGCCGCCTTTGGGTTACCGCGCAAGATTTCAAATATCGAACACGCTGTAGCCCTTCTCGGACGAGCACGTCTGGAATCTCTCATTCTTCCTTTAGCTGTTAACCAAAGCCTCCCCAAGTTCAAAAGTGCCTGCCTCGATTTGGAACTTTTTTGGCTAGCAGCAGCCAAACGGGGAAGCCTAGCACGCCAAATCGCCCAGGTACTCCATCCCAATACAAGTGTGGAAGCTTTCAGTGCGGGACTCTTGCAGGATATGGCCATACCGGTCCTCTTGCATCTCAAAGAGAAAATTTATTGCCCCACTCTTGAAACGTGGAATCAAGACCCCTCGGTCGAGCTGGTAGAACTTGAAAAGAAAGAATTTGGTTTTGATCACCAAAATGTTGGAGGATTGATGGCAGAGGAATGGAATCTTCCAGACTACCTAGTACAAGCAGTTTCAGCACATCACCAACCTGAAATTGAACCTGCCATCTACCTTGTCTCGCATATTCGCTACCAACATGATTCGGACCACCGCTTGGAAGAAGAAATCATCCTCGAAAAGGCCCGTGATAAATTTAATCTTCCAGCAGATCTGATGCTCAAAATGCTCAAAAGGGCCGAAGAAGAGGCCCTCGAATTGGCCAAAATCTTTATCTAATCTTGCAGAAAAGGAGCAATAGGTTATCTTTTAAGAAGTCAGATCCCGGGTCGTCTAAGCGGCAGGACATGGGGTTTTGGCCCCCATAGTGGTGGTTCGAGTCCACCCCCGGGATCCATTTCATTCCGTTCTCATGGAGACCGTTCTTGAAGTAGAAGAATTAACCAAATGCTTTGGTAAGGTTTGCGCCCTCAAGAAAATCTCTTTCTCTCTGCATGTAGGGGAAATTTTAGGAGTGGTAGGTCCTAATGGAGCCGGAAAAACTACCCTCATAAATTGTCTTTTGGGCCTTGTTTTGCCTACCGCTGGTAAAATTTGCTACTTCAAAAAGGATCTTTTTCACAACCGAAGCCAAATCTTAAAGAAGGTAAACTTTGCCTCAAGTTACGTGGCTCTTCCCTTGTCTCTCACTCTAGAAGAAAATCTCCTCGTTTACGCTCATATTTACGAACTTAAAGCCCCACGCGCAAGGGTAGAAGAGGCCTTGAAGACCTTTGGCCTTTATGAAAAGCGAAAACAGCGCACTCGCACCCTTTCTTCGGGGCAAATGATGCGCCTTTGCTTAGCAAAGGCCTTACTTAATCGCCCCCAAGTATTACTGCTTGATGAACCAACAGCTGGTCTTGACCCAGAGATAGCCCAAAAAACACGGGAACTTATCCTCTCTTATACCCGCCGCGAAAAAACCGCGGTAATCTTCACCTCCCATAATCTTTCGGAGGTGGAACTAATTTCTGACCGCATCCTTATCTTGCAAAAGGGGCAATTAAAAGCTCTCGGACGAGTTTCGGAACTCTTAAAAAAATTCGGAGCACAAAATCTCGAAGAACTCTACTTCCAGTTAGCCATATGAATCCCAGACGGGTCTTTGCAGTCCTTTTGCGGCAACTTTATCTTTACCGGCGGAGTTTCACCCGGGTGCTTGACGTCTTTTACTGGCCCACGGTCGATCTTCTTCTCTGGGGCTTTGTAACTCTTTATCTTGAGAAAGCTGCTACCGAAATGCCTCACTATGTCTCTTTTTTCTTGGGTGGGTTAATTCTTTGGAACATTCTTTTACGAGCTCAACAGGGACTTTCGGTATCTTTCTTGGAAGATATTTGGGCCCGCAACCTCTTAAATCTTTTCGTCTCGCCTCTAACTATTTTGGAGTATTTGGCAGGTCTTGTTCTAGTAAGTATTGTCAAGGTGGTCATCGCCTTTTTAGTGATGGGAACCCTTGCGGCTTTGTGCTTTGGATTTCACATCTTTATTCTGGGAAGCTCGCTTCTGCCTTTTATCCTTAATCTCTGTGCTTTGGGATGGGCTATCGGACTGGTAACCATGGCCTCTATTTTACGTTTTGGTCAGGAGGCAGAAATTTTGGCTTGGGCTTTGGCCCTTTTATTCCTTCCCATCTCGGCGGTTTTCTACCCGGTTGAAGTCTTGCCCGAGGCCCTTCAAATGTTAGCCTCCTGGGTACCTTCTTCTTACGTCTTCGAAGGTATGCGTAAGATCATCCTTGAAGGAATCTTCGAGCCAGGCCCCCTCTTTAAAGCAAGTTTTTTGAATCTCCTATATCTCATCGGAAGTTATCTTCTTTTTATAAAAGTTTACCGGCAAGCCCTTCAACGGGGGACCATTCCCAAAATTGGAGAATGATTGCAAATCTTTTCTTTTAGGTTAAATTTTGGGACGTCTTCTTGACAAGAAAGGGGTAGTCTTTTAAAGAAACGGAGCCGATTAAGCGGAGGAGATAAAGATGGCTATTTTCACCTCACAAACCCCGATGCTCAAAAAAGAAGAAGTAAAGCGTAACTGGTATATCGTAGACGCCAAGGGTAAAGTCTTGGGGCGTTTGGCAAGTCAGATTGCTCAGCGCCTAAGAGGCAAACATCGGCCTGATTTTACTCCCAATGTGGACTCTGGCGACTTTATTATTGTTATCAATGCTGAAAAGATTCGTCTTACTGGTCGCAAGCTTGACAAAAAGATTTACTGGCGCCATTCCGGCTACATGGGAGGGCTAAAACTTACTCCGGCCCGCAAGATGCTTGAGACCAAACCCGAGGAGGTTATCCGCTTGGCTGTAAAGCGGATGCTTCCTAAGAATCGTCTTGGGCGTAAAATGCTCAAAAAGCTCAAAATCTACCGGGGAGAAAATCATCCCCATCAGGCCCAAAAACCACAACCGCTAGAATTCTAAAAAAGAGGGTGAGAAAAGATGGCTGAAAGTAAAAATAGATTTTATGCCACCGGGAAACGTAAGACTGCCATCGCTCGGGTATGGATCATGCCCGGGAGTGGAAATTTTCGCGTAAATGATAAAGATTTCGAAGAATATTTTGCCGACAACGTAGTTGCTCGCCACGTGGTAGAACAACCCTTTAATGTTACAGGAACCCTTGGTAAGTTCGATATTGTTTGCACGGTAAAAGGTGGCGGAAAATCGGCCCAGGCTGAAGCCATCAGGCACGGAGTAGCAAGGGCCCTTATTATTTATAACGAAGAGTTAAGACCGTCCCTTAAAAAAGCAGGTTTTCTTACCCGTGATGCCCGTGTTAAAGAGAGGAAAAAATACGGGCTTCGTGGAGCAAGACGGGGGCAACAATACTCCAAACGATAAGAAGAAAGGGGGCTATGGCCCCCTTTTTATTTTGCACTCATGCTTAAAATTGCCATTGTCGGGGCTACAGGATATACGGGTCTTGAGCTTTTAAGAATACTTTCCTGTCATCCTGAAGTCGAAATCACTATTGTTACTTCCCGGAAAGAAGCCGAAAAAAAAGTCCGGGAAATCTTTCCCTTCGAAGAAAAATTTGGGGAGCTTGTTTTTGAAGAACCTCAGCCTGAAAAGATAGCCGCAAAGGCCGAGCTTGCCTTTCTCTGTGTCCCCCACGGAGCAGCAGCTGAAATGGCAAAGGCCCTTCTTGAAAGAGGCCTTAGGGTTATTGACCTTTCAGCTGACTTTCGCCTCAAAGATCCTCTTCTTTACGAAGAATGGTACAAGGTGCCCCACAAGGCCCCTGAACTTTTAAATGAAGCGGTCTATGGGCTTTCCGAAATATATGCGGATCGCATAAAAACCGCTCGCCTGGTAGCTAATCCTGGATGTTACCCTACGGCAAGCCTTCTTCCTCTAATTCCTCTTCTCAAAGCCCGCTTAATAAGTCCTGAAGGCTTAATCATCGATGCCAAAAGTGGAGTCTCTGGAGCAGGGCGGAGTGCCAAATTGCGTCTTATTTTTTGCGAGGTAAACGAAGATTTCTGCGCTTACAACGTGGCCGCCCACCGCCACACCCCTGAAATCGAACAAGAACTTTCTCTGGCTGCTGGGGAAAAACTCCGTCTTAACTTTACCACCCACCTGATACCCATGAACCGAGGAATTTTGGCTACCATTTATGCTACACCTCTAATTTTTAAAGAAAAGACCCTGTATGAGGCCCTTTATGACTTCTACGTCCAAAAAACTTTCGTAAAAGTCCTTCCCTTAGGAGAATTTCCCCACACCGCCCATGTAAAGGGTACCAATCTCTGCCTCATCGGTCTTAAGCTTGATTCTCGAACCGGAAAACTTATCATCGTTTCAGCGATAGATAACCTTGTAAAGGGCGCTAGCGGGCAGGCGATACAAAATATGAACCTAATGTCCGGCTTTCTAGAGGATACTGCCCTTAAAAGGCGAGCCCTTTATCCTTAAACCATGCGGAATCTCAAATTAACCATTGCCTACGACGGAACCAACTATTTAGGTTGGCAACGTCAAAAGGTGGGACCCACCATTCAGGGGGTGCTCGAAGAAACAATTGCTCGTTTAGTAGGACACAAGGTAAAACTTCGGGCTGCAGGTCGCACAGATGCTGGAGTTCACGCCTTAGGCCAAGTGGCCAACTTTTTGACTACCAGTAAAATAGCCCTTTCGGACCTCCAGCGAGCCTTAAATGCCCTTTTGCCCAAAGATATCGCCATTATCAAAATAGAAGAGGTCCCCATCAAATTTAATGCCCAATACGATGCCCGTTACAAGACTTACTTTTATCAGATTTATAATCACCCCATCCGAAATCCTATATGGCGTCTTTATTCCTGGTGGGTCCCCCAAAAACTTGATCTTGAAGCCATAAAAGCTTGTCTTCCTCTTTTTGTGGGTCAGAAGGACTTTGCTAGCTTTCGTAAAATGGGAAGCGACATCAAGACCACAGTGCGGACCGTCTTTCGAGTCGAACTCAAACGCGCAGTAGGAATCGCAGGCATGCTTCGTTTTGAGATTTCAGCACGAGGTTTTTTGCGTTATATGGTAAGAAATATCGTTGGGGCCTTGGTTGAAGTGGGGCAAGGACGGTTAAGCCCTGAAGAGTTGGCCGCTATATTTGAGGCCCGAGATCGCAGCCTCGCTCCTCCTCCAGCCCCACCCCAAGGGCTCTTTTTAAAAGAGGTGGTCTACGAAAAAAGGAGGCCCAGCCATGAAGGAGAAACTAGCCACAAGGGTTCGTCAGCTTAAGCCTTCTGCCACTTTGGCTATCAATGCCAAGGCTAAAGCTCTCAAAGCTCAGGGAATCGATATTATCAACCTCTCTGCCGGAGAGCCAGACTTTGACACCCCAACACACATCAAAGAAGCTGCCATCAAAGCCATCCGGGATGGTTTTACCCGTTATACACCCGTAGCTGGAATCCCTGAACTGCGTGAGGCTGTTGCCAACCAAATCCAGAAAGATTACGGGCTCACTTATACTCCGGAAGAAGTAGTAGTGAGTTGCGGAGCCAAACAGGCACTCTTTAACTTGGCACAGGCCCTTTTTGAAGAAGGAGACGAGGTACTCATTCTAGCTCCTTACTGGGTATCCTATCCTCCCATTGTAGAACTTGCTGGAGCAAAACCTGTCATAGTCCCCTCTGAAAAAGAAAAAAATTTTGAACCAACCCCTGAAACACTTAATAAGTATATAAACTCCCACACTAAAGGAATAATTTTAAACAGCCCCTCAAATCCCACCGGGCAGATTTATACAGATGTTTTCTTAAAGGCCATAGCAGATCTTGCCCACAAACATGGTCTCTTTGTCATCTCCGATGACATTTACGACAAGCTGCGTTTTGATGGTAAAGCCCCAAAGAATATCCTCTCTATAGCCCCGGAACTAAGAGAACAGACTATCATGGTAAACGGGGTTTCCAAAACTTACGCCATGACAGGCTGGCGTATTGGTTGGGCTGTAGGGCCCAAAGAAATCATTGCCGCGGTCTCTCGTATTCAAGGCCAGAGCACATCCAACGCCACCTCTGTGGCCCAAAAAGCGGCCCTTGAAGCCCTCTGCGGCCCGCAAGATTGCATCAACCAGATGAGAGAGGCCTTTAAGCAACGTGCCGAACTCCTTTATCACAAACTGAAAGAAATTCCTGGTCTTGATCTGCCAAAACCACAGGGAACTTTTTATTCTTTTGTAGACTTTTCTTCCTATTACGGTCGAAAAACACCCCAGGGTAGCCTTATCAACGATTCCCTCACTATGTGTGATTATCTTCTGGAAGAGGCCAAAGTAGCCACTGTCCCCGGGGTAGCTTTTGGAGACGACCG
>JALSPG010000129.1 GCA_026986115.1 Thermodesulfobacteriales bacterium | reverse complement strand
GAAACAGAAGAAGAAATATCAGGGTATCCAGTAGAAACTTATAAAAATGTTCAAGAGGCCTACACAGAAGGCTTAGAGTTTTCTTTAAAAGGGAGCCCTCTTCCGGAATTTACTTTTAATGTAAATTATACTTATCTTTATACTAAAAACAAAGATACTCATAAAGAGCTCCCTTACTGCCCCAAACATACTATTGGATTAAAATTTGATTTCAAATTTCCTCACAACTTTCTTCTAAGAATAAAAACAGAATATATGGATAAAGTTTATAAAAATACTACTAATACAAAAAAGATAGATTCTTATTGGTTAACTAGCACAAAGGTTATTAAATCTTTTCAGCACAAATTAGAAGCTTTTATGGAAATAGACAATATATTTGATACAAATTACGGTGAACCATCAAGAAACTGGGCAGGTAGAACTATTTTTGTGGGAATTAGAAGTAAATTTTATTAAGGAGGTTGTTTATGTTGAGATTTCTTTTTTGTCTTTTATTTGTTTCCTTTTCTTTTTACAAAATGGTTTGGGCTCATTTTCTCTGGATTAATCCCAGAGCATATTGTCTCCAACCTGG
The DNA here is from genome assembly GCA_026986115.1 of Thermodesulfobacteriales bacterium. Lineage (GTDB taxonomy): Bacteria > Desulfobacterota > Thermodesulfobacteria > Thermodesulfobacteriales > Thermodesulfatatoraceae > Thermodesulfatator. The sequence continues at coordinate 23,516 of JALSPG010000129.1, read as the reverse complement.
AGAGGAGCTTCGTTTAACCCTGGGATTTGGGCATAATTTCCCAGGCGCTGGAGGAGATTTCCTTGAAGCGCACTTTTTAAAAACATTAAAAGTATTTTCTCCATCTGGAAAAGAAATTCCTATCAAAGAGGGAAAATACCCTATTCTTTTTAAAAGTGTTTCTGTTTTACAGGAAAATGGATCTTACATAGTGTTGGCAGAAAAAAAGCCCAGCTTCTTTAGTAAAACTGCTTGGGGGTTTGTGAGAAAACCCAAAAACAAAGTTCAAGACGTAATAGAATGTAAATTTTCTAAACGATATGCCAAAGCCTTGATACAGGTAGAAAAAGCAAAAGGTGAAATCTATCGTAGGATATTTGGTCAGGAGTTAGAGATTATACCTCTTAAAAATCCGAGTACTTTAAAACCTGGAGATGAACTTCCTTTGAAGGTCATCTATCAAGGACATCCTCTTGCTAAGGAATTTTTATTCGCTACCTATGAAGGCTTTTCTCCCACAGGCAACAAGACCTTTTTTGCCTTTGCAACGCGCACAGATGCCCAAGGAAAAGTAAGAATTCGCTTAGATCATCGTGGCGTATGGTTATTATTGGTAGCCTTAAAGAAGCCTTATTCTAAGGCTGAGGTTTGCGATGTGGAAACAGTGGTGGCTACTTTTACTTTTGAACTTCGTTAACTTTTTCTTCCTTATAACAAGCCCCTTAGCCCATGGGGTAAGGGGGCTTCCCTATCGTGGTAAAGCTCTCGGAGTGGAGGCCTTTTATAGTGATGGAACACCCATGGCTTATGCCAAAGTAAAAATATATTTTGATAAAGAAAAAATCCCCTTCCAGACAGGAGTTACCGATCGCAATGGCCGCTTTCTTTTTGCCCCGGACCGCAAAGGAACTTATCAAATTATTATAAATGACGGAGAAGGACATCTCTTAGAGATGGAAATATCTACTAAAAAGGTTATATTCTCTTCCTCAAGGCCTCATTCTACAATAACTCAAACTTTACTAGGACTAGGAACTTTGGCCCTTATTTTCTTTGTTTTATTTAAGGTCCAAAAGACTAAGCCTTTTTAAGCCCTTTGCGTAGAATACGTTTATCTCCTACCCGGATAGTAACTTTCTGTTGATCTAGATATTCTAAAAGAGGAATGAGATATTTACGACTTGCCCCTCCAATTAATTTTCGGAAATCCCCTACGCTCATTTCTTTGTTCTTTTCTAAAAAAGAGATCACACGCTGGCGAGCCTCTTCTAAGACATTTTTGTGAAAGATAAGTTCGTCTCGCAGTTTGAGGAGTTTGCCCTCTTGGAGGAGAAGATTAAAAATTTCCACATTTAAAGGCGCTTGATCTCTAAACCTAGAAAGGATTTCATCTTTGTCTGGAGGCTGAAAGCCTGCCTTTAAAAAAGCTTCTTCGATTTTGCTTTTTAAAGCCTCTTGTTCTTCAGCTAGAACAATTCGGTGGCTTGCAAGGCGAACAATTTCTCGTTCCTGGATAATTTTTCCTTCCTGGACCAATTCTTCCAGTAGAAGCTCAAACACCCTTAAATCGAGTCCAGAAGGAAGACGCTGTCTGAGATCTTCTTTGGAAATTCCAGGTTTTAAGGGAAACTTTTGGTGATATTTTTCCAGACGAGTAAGAACTTCTTCTTTTAAATCTTCGTAAATATCCTGAGCCAAAAAGAGTCTCTTCCCCTCCGTCCGAACTTCTTTTATTTTTTTGGATTTTTTGAGTTTATCGAGATGTTTTTCTAAATCCTCTCCAAAAAGGGAGACCCTCAAGGCCAGATCTTCAAAGGGAAGCCCCATTTCTTCTGCTTGTCGAAGATGATAAAGAATTATTTCTTCGTGGGATCCGTCCCGTAAAAGTTTTAATTCTTCTATTTGTCTAGGTTGGGACCTTTTTCTACGTCTTGCCAGCGGGTTTAGCACCTGGCCTCCACCAATAGTTACCATGGGAGAATAACTCCGGATTACAAAGTGATCTCCTCGCCAGCACACTACCGGTGCTTCAAGTCGAATCTGAGCCAAAGCTTCTTCTCCTGGCTCAACTCTATCTTTATTACCAAAAAGAAAAATTCTCCCTAAAACTTCGCTAGTACCAATATGAAAACGTACTCTCGTATTATGGAATAAAGGTTTGGAGGCACTGGAAAGATACCGTAAGGCCACATCTAAAATCCGGCTGGGACGCAATGCCCCTGGATGTGCAATAACATCTCCGCGCTCCAGGGCTTCTTTTTCTACTCCCTGAAGATTAAGTGCTATTCTTTGACCGGCTTCTCCGAAATCTTTGTCTTCGCCGTGTATCTGAACACGCCTTACGCGGGTAGCAATTTCTTTAGGATAAACTAGAACTTCTTCTCCTACCTTGATTTTCCCTGAAATGGCCGTCCCCGTAACTACAGTGCCAAAACCTTTGATGGTAAAAACCCGGTCTATAGGGAGTCTAAAGGGGCCTTTAGAAGGTTTGTCAGGAACTTTTTGGACCAACTCGTCTAAAATTTTTATTAAATCTTCAAGTCCTTCCCCAGTAATAGCTGAAACCGAAACCATAGGAGCCTTTTCTAAAAAGGTCCCTTTCAGAGCTTCGGCTACGTCTTCTTTAATTAGTTCTAACCAATCTTCTTCCACCAAATCTTTTTTCGTAATTACCACCACCCCGGCCTTCACTCCTAAAAGCTCACAAATCTCTAAGTGTTCTCTAGTTTGAGGCATAACGCCTTCATCAGCCGCTACAACCAGGGCTACCAAATCCACCCCGCTTGCTCCCGCAACCATATTTTTGACAAATCTCTCGTGACCCGGAACATCAACGATACCCAGGCGAATACCACTTGGAAGGGTAAGATGGGCAAAACCAAGTTCAATCGTTATGCCGCGTTCTTTTTCTTCCTTAAGACGATCAGTATCAATACCTGTAAGGGCCTTTACCAAAGTGGTCTTACCATGGTCAATATGACCCGCAGTACCCAAAATGACTCTTTTCCTTGACATTTACGCCACCTGCCTTCCCAGAAGGAGGTTTAAACGCCTCCAGCAATCCGGACAAAATTTAGCAGGCTTTACGTCTACTTCCATGACACTGTTAGAATAATGCATAACACATGGAGCTTCACAATGATCAAGACCAATAGCGTGCCCGAGTTCGTGAATTGCTTCTTTTACAGCCCTTTCATAAAGAAGACGGTCGTTAGGGGGTAAATGGTAAAAGGTATTGTCTAGCCGCCGATAAGAAAGGACAGAGGTCCCCTGTTTCAAAATGGAGATACCAAACACAAAGTTTAAATCCCAAGCGTAAAGATCAGCTTCGGTGACTCCAAGTTTAAGACGAGAGCGCGTTTCAACTTGTTGTTGAAAATAAGTGACAAGATCTTCGGCCTTAAATTGGCCCCTTATAGGATCAAAGAATTGTTCCGGGAGAGGGACTGGTTCTTCAAAAAATACCTCCATTTCTAGATTTTCATAAATTCCCCCGGCAATAGCATCAACTACATCCTGTCTCACGCTTCCCAAAGGAACCAAAGAAACCGCTCGAAACATATCTGCCTCCTTCTCAGAACCTACCTAATGCTAGTAAAACATACTTGGACAAATAAGTGAGCCGTCATATTTTACCCGGCTTAATGGTGTGAGCTATCTCACAGTCAGCTTTGCGAAGAAGTACTTTGCGCCCCATAAAAAGCCTTGCTATCTTCTCAAAGGCCTCGGTAAGATCTGAAACATATATTTCGTGCTCCTCTCCACCGGCCAATTCTTTTCTAATTTGGGGATTTCTTTCGAGATATTGGACAACTTCCTGAGCCACTTCTTCGGCAGGGTCTACCAAGGTAACACGTTTGCCAGCTTTAGCCTGAATAATCGGTTTGAGTACCGGATAGTGGGTACATCCTAATACTAAAGTATCAATTCCCCGCATTTTAAGGGGAATTAAACATTTTTTAACAATACGACGGGTTTCAGGCTTTTTAAGCCATCCTTCCTCTACCAAAGGCACCAAAAGGGGGCAGGCGTTTCCGTAAACTTTTACCTCTGGCGCTAAGGTCGCTACCTTCCGCTGATAGACCCCACTGCTGATAGTCGCCCTGGTGCCGATCACCCCGATGATTTTTTTGCGTGTTACAGCCAAGGCCTTTTTCACTGAAGGTGTAACCACTTCGAAAATTGGCACCCCCGGAAAACGCTCTCTTAAAGCTTCGGTTGCCACACTAGAAGCAGAATGACAAGCGATTACTATAATCTTGGCCCCGTGTTCCAGAAGAAATTTTGTATCTTCAATAGCGTAAGTGATAATAGTTTCGGGACTTTTAGTGCCGTAAGGAGTACGGGCTGTATCTCCAAAATAAATGAGGCGAAATCCCGGCAATCGGCGCAGAAGTTCGCGCACAATGGTCAAACCGCCGATTCCCGAATCAAAAACTCCGATCAAAACCCTACCTCAAAAGAGAAGTAGCACCCAGACGTAGACGGAGTTTTATTTCGCATTCTGGACAAAAATTGGAGGACTTAAGATCGGTCTCATAAAGGGAATAAGAAGGATACATAACACAGTGAGGATTACGGCAAGGAGGGAGCCCCAACATCTGCCCTAAAGAGCGAATAATTTCTTTATAAAGACGCTGGTAAAAAACCTCCTCCGGCCTCTCACCAAAGAGAAAATCTCTCAAACGTCCCACGGAAATTACCGCTGAACGGGTCTGAAAATGAGTTTCGCTAATAACGGAATTAGCATGAACCGAATAAAGTTCGACGTCTGTCAAACCCACTACAAAATCGACATTTCCCGCAACTTCGCGAAGATAATCGATAATGAGATGGGCAAAAAAACGTTTTTTTGCCGGATTAAACGCCGGCAAGGGATAAGGAATAGGTTTGGCAAGTTCTATCTGGGCCAAAAAGGCCTCAGCAAGCTGCCCCATTAATCTCTCAAGCCATGGCCCTGAGGCCCTTCCTATCGGAACAAGAAGAATTCGAAACCTTTGCATCAATTTTTTTCTACCACGAGGCGTCCTATCCGCCAATAAGAAAAGCCAAAAGAAAACTCCACTGCGAAATAAGCACCCCCGCGCCCAAAAGATCTCCTGTAAGACCCCCGAAGTTTTTTTCAAACTTGAATTTCAAAAAAAATACCAAAAAAAACGGTAAAAGTGCTGCCGGAGCTTGCCACCAAAAGAGAGGCCAAAGGAGTTGTACCAAAAAGAGCCTTTTGCGAGATGTAGAAAGAAATAAAGAGCCAAGGCCCACCTTTTTGGCTGGCTTACTCAAAAGGGCTAAAAAAGCCATGGCTTCACGCCCTACTAGAGGACGCCAAAAGAAAGCCATCGTGTGGCCTTCTTGAAGTAAGGTTACACTTAAAAGATATTCTCCTAAAAGGAAAAAGATGGCAAAAAGGACCCCAATCGCACCTACTTCAGGGGTCTTTAAAATTTTGAGTCTTTTTTCAGCATCTCCACCGGCTGCTAGGGCATCAATGGTATCTAGGAGGCCATCAAAATGGAAATAATCGGCAAGATAATAACTACTTGCCAAAATTAAAAAAGCCAAAATTGGGGGGCTCAAATAAGGGCCTAAATTTTTAGCCAAAAGAAGAGAAATAATCCCGAGAAAAAGTCCCACAATGGGAAGATAAAGCACTCCTCGTTCCAGAGAAAACTTTTTGGGTGTTAAAGGGAGGCGAGTAAAAAAAGAAAAGGCGGATAAGAAAGCCTCCCATTCTTCACGAAGCATCTATATCTTTAAACTCCCGGCCCTTACTAACCCCGGCATCTTCAAAAGTTGCCATCTCCGTAAGGATTCGTAAAGCAGTCTCTACCACTATGCTAGCCAAACAGGCTCCAGTGCCCTCTCCCAGGCGTAGATCTAGATCTACAATCGGTCGTAATTTTAGTTTTTCAATGACCCGAGCTGCCCCCTTCTCTGTAGAACAATGCCCGCAGAAAACAAATTCTTTTAAGCGGGGCTCCAAAGCCTGGGCAATTACATAACCCGCAAGAGATATAAAACCATCAATAATGACTGGAACCCGCTCCGAAGCCCCACCTAAGAAAAAACCCGCTATAGCCCCTATCTCCGCCCCTCCTACTTTGGCCAAAACGTCTATGGGGTCAGAAAAGGTATATTTTGAAAGGGCTCTAGCCACGACCCTCTGTTTGTGCTCAAGGGCCTGATCATCTATCCCGGTACCCCGCCCTACTATTTCTTCCGGAGCTTCCTTTAATAAGGCACAAATAACTGCTGCCGAAGGGGTAGTGTTTCCAATACCCATTTCTCCAGGGATAAGAAGTCGATATCCTTTCTGGGCGGCTTCTCTAGCCAGCTCAAAGCCTACCTCAAGGGCTTTTTCCGCCTCTTGCCGGCTCATAGCCGGCTCTTTTAAGAAATTTTTTGTCCCGCATACTACTTTACGCTTTAGAAGGCGTGGATCATTTACCTCGCCTGCGGCCCCAACATCTACTACAAAGACTTCAGCCCCGGCCTGGCGAGCAATAGCATTTATCCCGGCACCACCAGCTAAAAAATTTAAAATCATCTGGAGAGTTACTTCTTGAGGATAAGCCGAAACCCCCTCTTCTGCTATCCCATGATCACCGGCAAAAACATATACGGCCTTTTTTAAAGGCAGCTTTGGAAAAAGTTCTCCGGTAATGTAAACGTATTTCTTGGCTATCTCTTCCAGATACCCCAAGCTTCCACGAGGTTTGGTAAGATTGTCTAACCGCCTTTGAGCACGTTCGTAATCAGCTCGATTAAGTGCGGGTAGCCGGACCTCCATAAAATAACCTCCGATAAAAGAATAAAGAACAACCAGAGCGAAGCTGCTCGTCTCAAGAGTTTAGTAGCTCGAAAGATATCTTCAACTTCTCGGGCTCGCAATGGGCGCCCAAAACGGCCCTTTTCAAATAGCCTTCCCTGATAAACCACTGCTCCCCCTAGCTCAATCCCTAATGCCCCTGCCATAGCAGCTTCGGTAAAACCGGAATTTGGGGAATCGTGTTTTCGAGCATCTTTTATCATTGTCCGAAAAGAACGCTCAAAATTATGTCGATTTTCAAAAAGGGCTGCTAAAGCCAGGAAAAAACCCGCTATTCTCGCCGGAAAAAAATTGAGAATGTCGTCTAACTTGGCGGGGAAAAAACCAAACTCCTTCCACTTGGGGGTTTTATAACCGTACATAGAATCGAGGGTCTCAACGACTTTATAAAAAGATAACCCTAGAATTCCTCCTACCAAATACCAAAATAGAGGGCCCACAAAGGCATCAGTAAAATTTTCCGCAGTGGTTTCTACCGCTGCCCTTATACATTCGGAGACAGAAAGATCTTTGGTTTCACGGCCTACTAAATAAGAAAGTTGCTTACGTGCCCTTTCAATCAGACCTTCTTTCAAAAAATGTCCTACCTTTTCCACTTCTTTACGCAAAGATTTTTCAGCAATTCCAAAATAAAGAAAGAAAATTTCAGCCGGAGAAAATATTAAAACGGCAAGTGAAACCAATATCAGACTTACAGCACCAGAAATGAATACTATCAATAGGCCTCCCCACCTTTTGAAAGGATAACAAAAAGGCCTTAGACGTTCGGCCCCAAGCCCTATTAGCCTTACAGGATGCCAAAAAACCTGCGGATCTCCCCATAATTGATCTGCAATATAGGCTAATAAAACAAATAACGGTTTCATGAGCCGTAACTGAGCCTCAATAAACTTTTAGGCAAAATATTTCCGGCATTCTTACCATTGTCAAATTTCGATAATAGATGTCCCAAGGTAATCCGAAAAGTCCGCCTTTTCTTTTTGAAATTGTTGACGTTTTTAAAAAAGGGGCTCACCATAAGAGTATGGAAGACGATGTTGCTAAGGCTCTGGCCTATCAGGTAAAAAGGGAGCTTGCCGAACGTTATTTCGGGCTTCGTAAGCTTATCGAAGAAGATAGTGCCAAGTATTTTAAAAAAATAGAAGAAATAAGAAAAAAAATACTTCCTAATGTAAAAGAAGGCTGGTATCGAATCTACTTCCTCCTTATAGGAAAAGATTTTGCCGAAGATTTTGCAAACTTAGTTGGCCTTTCAGCCCCTCCCTTTTATACAGAATATCAAAAAATCCAAGACCCCTTTGCCCTTCTTGAGGGATTTACCCTTAAAGGATGGACTTTTAAGGGGCGCTACAAAAATCTTTTCTTTTTGGCTTATGAACGTCTTTTAGAGGAGACAGAGAAATATCAAAAGGCCTTTTTAGAAGCTAAAGTAGAAGCAGAAGTCATTAACCACGAAATAGAGCTATTTAAGGAAAAATATGATCTGAGTGAAATAATGCAGTTTTTAAAAAGTCTGGAAGCCTCCTCAGATTTTGCTGATCTAGGTCATACTTCTCTTCAAGAATCGGTTAGCACCCTTGAAAAATCTTTGGCCTTTGAAAAAATACCTCTCCCCGAAAAGTTTTTGCCCCCTCTTCCTAAACTACCCCCTCTTAAAGAAATCAAATTCGAGCTTGAAGAATTGATAAACGTAGTTTTAAAAAGACACTCTTCTCAGGCCAAAGAAATTATTCGCTATGTCAAAGCTCATTCGCAAAGTTAAAAAAGATATTTCCCGTTACGAGCTTCTCAACAAAGGCGATCGAGTGCTAATAGCAGTATCAGGGGGGCCAGACTCAATGGCTCTCCTTCATATCTTACAAGACTTAAAAAGAGAATATGAGCTTGAGCTTTTTGTAGCTCACTACCATCATTTTTTACGGAAAGAGGCCTCCGAAGAGGCCCTTTTTGTAAAAAGAGAGGCTGAAAAATACGGACTTCCTTTTATTTTGGGAGCCTCTCCGGTAAAGAAATATGCCCTGAGGGAAAAAATATCTTTAGAAGCAGCAGGAAGAGAACTGCGTTATAAATTCTTCGAAAGAATTGCCGAAGAGTACGGACTCCACAAAATCGCTTTGGCTCATCAAGCCGATGATCTTGCCGAAGAAGTCCTTTTGCGTTTTATCCGGGGAGCAGGACGGCGTGGCCTTGCAGGTATCCCCGTCAAAAGAGGAGGTATTTTTATTCGTCCTCTCCTTATGGTTTCCAGAGAAGAAATTCTCTCTTTTCTAACAGAAAAGGCAATTCCCTATGTAGAGGATCCTTCTAATAAAGATCCTCGGTTTTTGAGAAATAGGGTTCGTCACTTACTCCTTCCTTTTTTGGAAAAACACTTTCATAAAAATGTCAAAGAATGTCTTAAACGTACGGCCTTATTAGTAGCCGAAGAAGAAGAATTTCTGGGATGTCTGGCCCTGCAAAATCTCCAAAAATACGGACACCTAGAAGGAAAGACATTTCATCTTAGTGTAAGGGGGCTTAAGAATGTTCCCCTTGCTTTACGAAGACGCCTTTATCTTGAGGCCCTTAAAACCGTAGGAGTGCCTCTTTTTAGAATAAGGTTAAGCCATTTAGAACAGATAGAACGCCTTCTTTTAGGAAAAACTAGAGGAAACGTAAATCTTCCAGGAGGTTTTTTGGCTCGCAGGGAGCCAGGAAGGCTGGTTTTTAAACCTCTTCCTCCACCCGCCTTTTCTTTTGCTATAGAAATTGAAGGCCCTGGTGAATACCCTCTTCCTTGGGGTGGGAAACTTAAAGTATATTTCGGAAAGAAAGAAGAAGTCTCGAATAATATTCTCTTTTTGGACCCACAACGGGCCTCTTTTCCTTTGAGAGTTCGCTCTTCTCGGCCTGGAGATCGCATCAGCGTCCCCGGACTCAAAGGGAGGAAAAAACTTAAAAAAATCTTCTGGGAAAAACGGCTTTCGCATGAAGCTCGCCGTCTTTGGCCTGTGATTGAAAAAGATGATCAAATAATAGCGGTGGCTAACTTTGTAGTAGCTGAAGAATTCCGTCCTTCCGGGACCGAAGCTTTAATTTTAGAGTTTGAAAAGCTTCCTACTAAATCTTAATTGCCAAAACATTTAAAGAGATTTAAATTAGAAGAAATCTTTCAAAATTAGGGTTGAGGTGAGGAATTTGCGAAGCTTTTACCGTAATCTTACCATCTGGTTACTCATAGCCTTAGTAATGATCTTTCTTTTTAATTTTGTTTCTACCCCCCGACATAAGGGGACAGAAATTTCTTATACCGACTTCATCAGCATGGTAGAAAAAGGCCAAATTAACGAGGTTACTATTGAGGGGAAAGAAATTCGCGGAATTTTGGCGGACAAACACGAGATGTTTTACACTTACATCCCTGAAGGAGACAACGACCTTATTCCCCTTTTGCGCAAGGCGGGAGTTCGTATAAGTGTCAAGCCCCATGAGGAAAATCCTTGGTATCTTTCTCTTTTGGTTTCATGGCTTCCTATGCTCCTTTTGATTGGGGTTTGGATCTTCTTTATGCGTCAAATGCAAGCGGGCTCTGGGCGGGCTTTTTCATTTGGTCGGAGTCGAGCTAAGATGGTCTCTGGAGAACAGGTAAAAGTAACTTTTAAAGACGTAGCAGGGGTCGATGAAGCCAAAGAGGAGCTCCAAGAAGTTATTGAGTTTTTGAAGGACCCCCAAAAATTTACCAAATTGGGGGGAAGAATTCCTAAAGGAATTCTTTTGGTGGGCCCCCCGGGGACTGGAAAAACCCTCCTTGCGAAAGCCATTGCCGGCGAAGCCGGAGTTCCATTCTTTAGCATTAGTGGTTCTGACTTTGTAGAAATGTTTGTAGGAGTAGGTGCCGCTCGGGTACGGGATCTCTTCACCCAAGCAAAGAAAAATGCCCCCTGCATTATCTTTATTGATGAAATCGACGCCGTAGGGCGGCATCGAGGTGCAGGGCTTGGTGGGGGCCATGATGAACGAGAGCAAACCCTCAACCAGCTTTTAGTAGAGATGGATGGCTTTGAAGGTAATGAAGGAATCATAGTCATTGCGGCCACTAACCGTCCAGACATTTTAGACCCAGCCCTTCTACGACCGGGACGGTTTGACCGGCAAGTAGTGGTTCCTCCTCCAGATGTAAAAGGAAGAGAAAAAATCCTTGAGGTTCATACCAAAAGGGTGCCATTAGCACCAAATGTAGACCTTTCTGTCTTGGCCAAATCTACTCCTGGTTTCACCGGGGCAGATCTGGAAAATCTCGTCAATGAAGCGGCACTTATCGCGGCCCGTAAAGGCAAATCTCAGGTTGATATGGAAGATTTTGAAGAGGCCAAAGATAAAATCCTCATGGGCCGGGAGCGTAAGACAGCTGTGATCAGCGAAGAAGAGAAACGCATTACTGCTTATCATGAAGCCGGCCATACTATGGTGGCTAAACTACTTCCGGGAACAGATCCTGTACACAAAGTAAGCATTATTCCGCGAGGACAGGCCCTCGGAATAACTCAGCAATTACCTTTAGATGAGAGACACACCTACCCTAAAGACTATCTACTTAAAAGACTGATGGTCCTTTTAGGAGGAAGAGCAGCTGAAGAAATTATTTTCAATGAGTGTACCACTGGAGCTGGCAACGACATTGAGCGAGCTACAGAAATTGCCAGAAGGATGGTTTGCGAATGGGGAATGAGCGATAAGCTTGGCCCAGTAGCCTTCGGACAACGTCAAGAACATGTTTTTCTCGGCAAAGAGCTCTCCCAGATCAAAAATTACAGCGAAGCTACGGCCCTTGCCATTGATAACGAAATTCGGGAGATCGTTCTCCAATGTTACCAAAAAGCCAAAGCGCTCTTAGAGGAAAATATTGAACTTTTGCATAAGCTCGCTCAAGCCCTTTTAGAAAAAGAAACTCTAGATGGACCTGCTATCGACGAAATTTTGGGGCTCAACCGGAACAAACCGGCAGAAGGAACAGCTTCATAAGAGTAATGCTTCCACCTCTTGAAGTTCGGGGAAAAGTTTTTGAGTGGGGTAAGCGCCCATATCTCGTGGGGATCTTGAATATCACTCCAGATTCCTTCTCCGATGGGGGACTTTATTTTTCTAAAGATGCAGCACTGAAAAAAGCCGAAGATCTTTTAGAGGCCGGCGCTGATATCCTTGATATAGGAGGAGAATCTACTCGCCCTTTTGCACGCCCTGTACCCCTAGAAGAGGAACTTAAGCGGGTTATCCCTGTCATTGAAGCTATTCGTCAGCGCTTCAAGGATGTTCCCATCTCTATAGATACCTACAAAGCTAAAGTTGCCGAAGAGGCCCTTCTTGCCGGAGCCGATATCGTAAACGATATTAGTGCCCTGCGTTTTGACCCGGAAATGCCTCAAGTAGTAGCCCGCTACCAAGCTCCTCTTATCTTGATGCACATGAAAGGGACCCCGCAAACGATGCAAGTTGATCCTTATTACGAGGATGTTTTACAAGAGATCAAGGCGTTCTTTGAAGAACGCCTCTCTTTTGCCGAAAAGAACGGTATTGAACGAAAAAAAATTATCCTTGATCCGGGAATCGGCTTTGGGAAAAGACTTGAAGACAATCTCAAAATTATCAAACACGCGAACTATTTTAGGTCTTTACGATTACCTTTGATGCTTGGACCTTCTCGGAAATCATTTTTGGGGCAGATTGTTGGCAAAGAGGCGTCAGAACGCGATCCTGCTACCATGGCCGTGGTTGCTTATGCAGCCTTTCAAGGGATAGATCTCCTAAGGGTACATAACGTTTCCATGGCTAGGGATGTTATCCTCGTAATGGAGGCCTTGAAGGAGGTTCGGTGAAGGCCCTTATCACACAGTATTTGAACCTCCTTCGATGGCAAGACGTCCTTGACATTCTCATTGTAGCCTACCTTTTTTATCGAATTCTTCTTCTTATCCGAGGAACAAGGGCCGTCCAAATGGCAGCAGGGTTGGCGGTCCTGGTGGTAATTTATTTTATCGCCGGACAATTCCAGCTTCTTACCCTTCATTGGTTGTTGGGAACCTTCCTTTCTTCCATCTTTTTAGTGGTAATTATTGTTTTTCAAGACGATATAAGGCGGGCTCTTATCCAAATGGGACAGACCCCTTTTATTAAAGCCCGTACCGAGTACAGCCAGGTAATTGAGGAAATAGTAAAAGCTGTAAGTCTTATGGCAGAAAAAAAGACCGGGGCTCTCATCGTCATAGAGCGCAATATTGGTTTAGGAGAATTTGTAGAAAGCGGCACGCCCCTTGAAGCCAAGGTAAGCCGAGATCTTCTAATTTCTATTTTTCAAAAAAGTTCTCCTCTTCACGACGGTGCTGTTATCATCCGGGGGGGGCGGATTGCAGTAGCAGGGGCTATCCTGCCCCTTTCTACCAATCCTCATATCAGTCGCAGATTGGGAACAAGACATCGAGCTGCTATCGGAATTTCTGAGGTGAGCGATGCCGTAGCTATCGTGGTCTCAGAAGAAACGGGCAGTATTTCTGTAGCCCTTGGGGGTAAAATTACCAGAGACATTACGCCCTCAGCCTTAAGGCAATTATTGCTGAATATTTTGGGGTTTGAAGAAGGACAAAACCGGTGGTGGCGGAGGCGACTTTTTAAGTGAACCCTTTTAGAAAGTTGAGTCAAAATCTCTTTTTAAAACTCCTCTCCTTGGCCTTCGCTATCTTACTCTGGTTTTTTGTGGTCTTAGAAGACAAAGTAGAAAAAGAAGTTCCTGCCGAAGTCAAAATAAAAAATATCCCTCATGGGCTAATTCTCGTAAAGGAGCCGCCTAAATTTGTAATCGTACATGTAAATGGGCCTCGAAGTATCCTTCGCAATCTTGAAAAAAACCCCCTCTCTATCACCTTAGATCTCGAAGATATTGAGCCTGGCAAACACCTGTTAAAAATAAAGCCCAAACATCTTAATTTACCAGCCGGTCTTAAGGTCATCAAAATTGTTCCACCACAGGTTGAGATTGTACTCGAAAAAGAGGCTCAAAAAATAGTACCGGTAGAACCGGGCATTTACGGCAGCCCGCCTCCTGGATGGAAAATTGTCAGTATCCGGGTCAAACCAAAAAAGGTGAAAATTTATGGCCCTCAATCTGTAATCAATAAGCTCAAACGTGTAAGAACTAAAGCCGTTGACATCAACGGAGCCACAAAAGATATCAAAAAAGAGGTCCCTCTCAATTTACCGCCCTTAGTTAAGGCGGAACCGCAAACAGTCGAACTTTATGTAAAGATTGTCGAGCATATTGTAACAAGAGAAATAAAAGATCTTCCTATTCAGATTTTGGGTTTAAAAGAAGGGTTCAAAATCGCGATTTCAGCCAAAAAAGTAAACATAGTCCTCCAAGGTCCTGAAAGAATCCTTGGAGCCTTTTCCAGTTTTGGAATCGAAGCCTATGTTGACACCACGGGGCTCTCCCCGGGAAAACATTGGCTGAAAGTAAAGCTTCGTGTTCCACCAGAAGCAAAGATTTTAAAAATAGAGCCCTCAAAAGTTCGGGTCCGAATATACCACTAGGAGGCTAGGATGGGAAAACTTTTCGGAACCGATGGTATCAGAGGAAAGGCAAACCGATGGCCCATGACTCCTGAAATTGCCCTCCAGGTGGGACGCGCTGTAGGGTATCTCTTTCGCAATAAAAAGGGGCGTCACCGGATCCTTATCGGTAAAGATACGAGACTTTCCGGCTATCTCTTGGAAAACGCTATGGCTTCTGGAATTTGCTCGGTAGGAGCCGAAGCCCTCTTTGTAGGACCTCTTCCCACCCCGGCAATTGCTTTTTTAACTACCAATATGCGATGTGATGCCGGAGTTGTGATATCAGCATCCCATAATCCCTACTATGACAACGGAATTAAAATTTTTGGGCGTGATGGCTTCAAACTTTCCGATAAGTTAGAGGCCGAAATTGAAGATATGGTCTTAAACGAAAGCATTGCCTCTTTTCGAGCCGAAGAAGCAGAAATTGGAAGAGCTTACCGTTTAGAAGATGCTCCTGGGCGTTATATCGTCCATCTTAAACACACTTTTCCCCGGGAATTAACCCTGGAAGGGTTTAAAATTGTTTTGGATTGTGCCCACGGAGCTGCTTATAAGGTGGCACCAGCTGTCTTTGAAGAATTGGGAGCGGAAGTATTAAAAATCGGTGTTTCACCAAATGGTCTCAATATTAATTCGAATTGCGGGGCCCTTTATCCTGAAAAAACTATAGAAAAAGTAAAGAGCGAAGGAGCTGATATTGGAATCGCTCTTGATGGAGATGCCGACCGGGTCATTATTGTGGATGAAAAGGGACAGATTGTGGACGGAGATCAAATTTTGGCCCTTTGCGCTCGCCAAATGCAAAAAGAAGGACGCCTTAAAGGCGGGGCAGTAGTAGCCACGGTGATGAGCAACATGGGCCTTGAGAAGGCCCTCCAAGAGATAGGGCTGCGACTCATAAGAACTAAGGTAGGGGATCGCTTTGTAGTGGAAAAAATGTGTCAGGAAGGCTACAACTTGGGTGGCGAACAATCAGGACACATCATTTTTTTAGATTATGCTACCACGGGAGATGGAATTCTAGCGGCTTTACAAGTTCTTGCCATTATGAAAAAGAACGAAAAGCCCCTTTCTGAACTAGCCCATCTTGAGAAGTTCCCCCAAATACTAGTAAATGTTAACGTAAAAGAAAAATTACCCGTTTCTGAAATTTCAGGACTTAAAGAGCTAGTTTCAAAGTTTGAAAAAGAACTCGGAAATGAAGGACGTATCCTTATCAGACCTTCCGGCACTGAACCCAAATACCGAGTGATGGTAGAAGGAAAAGAAGATATAAAGATTCGAGAAATTGCCACGATTATTGCTGAACATATTAGAAAAGAACTTTCTTAAGGAACTGGAGCCTCTTCCCAAGAAATGCTTTCTATATTTTCCAAGAGCAAAATTTCATCAATAATGCGAGCTTGTGGGATGTCATCTGTAGTACGAAGTCTGATCTTTATCGTATGGATGCCCTGACGCAAATCATAATAAAAATTGACCGCTTGAATTTCGGCTTTATAACGCTTAAGAATTTCTGTTATTTCATCAAGCCTTTCTGAGGGGCATCTACAACTTACAGTAAGTACGGTATAAATATCATGCACAAAAGAAGGACGGAAAAGCCTTCGAAAAACGTAGAGAAAAATCAGGCTCACGGTAGTTGTTACCATTGCGGTAAGATAAGCCCCCATCCCTACAGCCAGACCGATGGCATTTACTAACCAGAGACCAGCAGCAGTAGTAAGACCTTTCACCTTTCCTTTTCCTTTAATAATGGCCCCAGCACCTAAAAAACCCATGCCTGCCACGGTATAAGAAGGAATACGGGAGGGATCTAGCCTAATAGCAACTTCAGAAGAAGCTGTCCCAAAACGTTTAGTAAGATAAAGAGACAAAAGCATCAGAAGACAAGCTGCGGTAGAAACAATGATATTGGTGCGAAACCCAGCCGCTTGGCCGTGTCTTTCTCTTTCGTAGCCTATAGCGCCACCAAGAAAGGCTGCTAAAAGAAGCTTTCCTGACAACTCCAAAAGATCTATCATCGTCTTGGAATTTACAGGGCTCTATCTTTTCTGCAATCCTTGTCTAGAAAGAAATTTTTGTTACTATGGGGGCTGACAAAAAACGAGGAGGGAGAAAATGGCTGAGCTCCCAAAACTTGAGAAAAAACTTGAAAAGATGACAGTTAAGGAATTACGAGAAATTGCCCTTCAGATTCCTGAAATTCAAGGTGTCCATGGAATGAATAAAGAGGAGCTTATTTCCGCCCTTAAAAAGGTTTACGGGATCGAAGAAAAGCCCCGAAAAGTAGGCGGAAGTATGCGAGAGCTTAAGGCTAAAATTGCTAAATTTAAAGAATTAGCAGCTAAAGCAAAGGCCGAAGGAGATCTAGAACGTTACGAAAGATATCGAAGACTAGCATCACGCTTTAAGAAGCGTACGAGAAAACTTGCTCGCATGGCAGCGTAAGATGAGCGCTCTTTACGAAACCAATTTTCCAGAATTAAAGCTCCTCCACCGTGGTAAAGTACGGGATCTTTATGAAGTCGACGGTAAGCTCCTTATGGTGGCTACCGACCGCATTTCAGCCTTTGACGTGGTCATGCCTACCCCTATTCCGGATAAAGGGAAGGTCCTTACCCAACTTTCAGTTTTTTGGTTTAATTTTCTAAAAAATCTTGTCTCTAACCATCTTTTGACTGCAGAAGTTGAAGAATATCCACCTTCCTGTAAGCCTTACGCCGAGGAACTTCGTTTAAGAAGTATGTTAGTCAAGAAAACAAAGCCCCTTCCAGTAGAATGTATTGTCAGAGGGTACTTGGCCGGCTCTGGCCTTAAAGAATATCGTCGCAGCGGTACAGTATGCGGTATAAGGCTTCCTGAAGGTTTAAGAGAGGCAGACAAATTGCCAGAACCTATTTTTACTCCCTCCACCAAAGCTCAAGAAGGCCATGATATTAATATTACTTTTGAAGAGTGTATTCGCCTTATTGGAGAAGAATTAGCTCACAAGGTACGTGAGCTTTCCCTTAAAATATACAAAAAAGCCGCTTCATATGCGGAAGACCGGGGCATAATAATTGCTGATACCAAGTTCGAATTTGGTTTGTTGGGAGATGAACTCCTCCTTATTGATGAAGTCCTCACACCAGATTCCTCTCGCTTTTGGCCCAAGGAAGAGTATGAACCAGGACGTCCGCAAAAAAGTTTCGATAAACAATTTTTGCGAGACTGGCTAGAACAAATTGGCTGGGAAAAAAGGCCACCGGCTCCGGAGCTTCCTCCTGAAATTGTCGAAAAAACAAGGGCTCGCTATTTAGAAGCTTATAAAAGAATTACCGGAAAGGAACTCCCTGTTTGAAGTTTACACACCATAATCTTTCCTTAAAAGAAATCATCTTTGACGATCATACCTTTTGCCTTTCTTATCCTTGCCGGGCTATGAACCTTATTTCTTCTATTGACTTAGTAGGAATTATTAATCCTCCAGTGGTAAGAGAAAAAGCCGAGGGTTATCAAATTGTTTGTGGTCGGGGACGTCTTGAAGCTGCTCGCAAACTAGGACATCAAAAGACAATTTGTAAGGTCCTTCCGTCTTGGGTAGATGATTTATCTTGCCTTGCCATTGCCTTTGAAGAAAATATTACTACTAGAGGCTTTAATTTAATGGAAAAAGCCCTCGTAGTTGAAAAATTTCTCAATTATCTTCCCGATGAAGAAGTTATACGACAGATTTTGCCAAGGCTTGGATTTAGTCCCCATTATCATCATTTTGAAACCCTTCAAAAAATAAATTTTCTCGAAGAAGAGGCCAAAAGACTGCTGGTAACCGAGAAATTAAATCCCCAGATAGCAGTTAAGCTCCTAGACTGGGAAGAAAAAAGCCGTCAAAAATTTTTAGAGCTTATCCAAAAATTGCAGTTGAGCTTTTCTCGTCAACGAGAAATATTTGAGCTTTTAGAAGATTGGCGCCGTAAAAAAGAAATTTCCCCTGATGAAGCACTAAAAAGCAAAGAAATTGAAAAAATTTTGGTTGATGAACGGCTAAATCCACCTCAAAAGGCCGAAAAGATACACCAAATATTACGGGAAAAGCTTTATCCCACTTTGGAAGAAAGAAGAAAACGCCTCGAGACTATAAATCAAAAACTAAGCCTCCAAGGAGTTCGCCTCAGGCCCTCCCCTTCCTTTGAAAAGAATCACTGGCACCTTGAGCTTGTTTTTCGAGACATTAAAGAACTTGAGAAGAAGTGGCCCGAAATCCTTGCCCAGCTTTCCTGTCTGGAATAGCTTCAAGTCTTTTTAAGAAAACCAAAAAAGCATAAAATTCTTCAATAGGAAGCCCACCCCTTTTAAGCTTACTATCTAAAGTAAAAAGAGCTGAAAAAATTTGTGCAAACTTTTCTTTAGAATAGGCTTTTGCTAAGGGAATCATTTTGAAAATAGCGTAAGGGTGTAATCTGGCAAGGACCTTTGGAGGATTTTCGGGAAAAAGCTCTTTAAAGGCTTCTTTTAAACGTTCTCGGAAAAGGAAATATTTTTTAAGTTGGCCCAGATCCGGAATATTTTCAATTATTTCTGCTAGCAAATAAAGACGCTTAAAATATGTAACTAGGGTAGAAAGGATTACCAAAGGGTGTATTCCTTGTGATAAAAGTTCTTCAATGATTCTCAAAGCCCCTTCTGGCCCCTCCCTGAGATAAGCTTCAAAAATAGTATAAGGAGCACTTTCGGGACGCGGAGAAACCACCTGCCTAATGTCATCTTCTGTAATGATGGAACGCTCTCCTACATAAAGGGCAAGCTTGGCAAGCTCTTGCTCCAGAGCGCAAAGATCTTCCCCTACCATAGCAACCAGCATTTCCCCGGCTTTACGCTCCATCTTTTTGCCAAAAGCAGCCAAAATGGCTGGAATTTCATAATTTAAAAGATCTCTCTCTCTTTTGGAGTGAAGGGGGATAACGACCCCCTTTTCCAAGGCATAAAGGTAAAGAGGATGATTTTCCTTTAGTTTTTCAAGGACTATAAGAATTGTAAGCCAGGCCTTGGCTAATTCGAGAAAATTTATGAAATCTTCCTTAAAATCTGCAAGAGAGTCTTCAAAGCCTTCAAGAATAAATACTTTACGCCCTAAAAGAGAAGGACCTCCGAAAAGGGATCTTAAATTTGAAGATTTTTGGGAAGAAAGGTCAAGAGTTTGAACATCATGGCCTAAACGACGGAAATGGTCAGAAAGGCGGCGCAAAAGACCTTTCGTAACGGTAAGATCACCTAAAATTAAATAGACGGGAGCAATTCTTCCTTGAGAAGCAAGGGTAAGTAATTTTTCAAAATGGGGGCGCTTAAATATAGGCATATCTAGAATTTTTACCCCAAAAATCAAATCCTCTAAAGAGCAGATGAAAGAGTAACTTAGTCGTGCTATCAATACTGAGAATAAACAACGAAGGAGGATTTTATGGCGCTTAAAGTAGTTTTACATGTGCCTGATTCTAGCCGTTATAAAGTGGCTTTAAACATGGGTATAAACTTTCTAAAAACCAAACAGGAAGGAGAAGAGCTTGGGGCCTGTATCCTCGTAAATGCCCAAGGAATTACTGTTCTTCTAGAAGACTTTCCCCACGAAATCCAAAACAAAATGGAAGAATTTCACAAACTCGGAGGAGAAATATTTTTCTGCGAGAATGCCATGCGTGCTTTTAACGTTCCACAAGAAAGGGTTCCTGCTCATGCCAAAACAGTTCCCGCAGGAATCAGAGCTTTAGTAGAATGGCAAAATGAAGGCTTTGCTTATGTACGTCCTTAAGGAATTTGCTTCTCAATAAAGGCCTTGTTAGGCTTAACAAAAAACAAAAGGCAGGAGGCAAAAATGAACGAAACTATCCCGGGGCTTTCTCAGAGCGGAGGGGACCGCAGCGCCATCCTTGAACATCAAGAGCGCCGATTACAGGAACAACTCTCCAAAATTCGCCATAAAATTATGGTCATGTCCGGCAAAGGCGGGGTTGGCAAGAGTTCGGTAGCGGTAAACCTCGCTATTGGTCTTTCTCTTCAAGATTTTATGGTAGGCCTTCTAGACGTTGATCTTCATGGTCCCAACGTTCCCAAGATGCTTGGTTTAAGACGCGGTCGTCTCCAACGTCGCCCCGACGGTCGCATTGGGGCCATTGTCTATTCACCTAATCTTAAATTTCTTTCTATTGAACCTCTCCTTCCCCAGGAAGACGCCGCGGTAATTTGGCGGGGGCCCTTAAAGATTTCTGCTATTCGTCAATTTATCGCCGATATAGATTGGGGCAAACTTGACTATCTTATCATTGATGCCCCTCCGGGGACCGGCGATGAACCTCTTACCGTGGCCAAAACGATTCCAGACGCTTATGCCCTCCTTGTAACTACTCCTCAAGAAGTTTCTCTGATAGATGTGCGCAAGTCTTACAACTTCTGCCGCAAAGTAAAAATGAGAATCTTGGGCCTGGTTGAAAATATGAGTGGTTTTATCTGCCCCCATTGTGGTAAGGAGGTCGATCTCTTCAAACGCGGCGGAGGCCAAAGACTTGCTGAAGAACTTGGTATTAAATTTTTAGGTCGCATTCCTGTAGACCCTCGGGTGGTGGCTGCTGGAGATGCGGGAAAACCTGTAATAGCCGCTTATCCGGAATCTAAAACTGCTGAAGCTTTTGAAGAATTAGTCCGAAATGTTGTGGCAGCTACCGAAGAACTCTTTCGAGATGTAGAGGAAGGCCGCTACATGAGAATCGCTATACCCGTAGAAGGTCCTATTGTAACCGACTTAAAAAAGACCGACCTTTTTGCGATTTATGATATTGAAAAAGGCCAAGTAAAGGTGAAAGATGTGGCCAAAAAGCCAGAAGATACAGCTCTTGATCTCTGGCTTAAAGAACAAGTGGTTACTCACTTTATTGCCCCTACTATTTCGGAAGAAGTCAAAAATCGCCTCCAAAACATCGGTATTCGTTTAGTAGAAGGAATACCACCCAAGATCAAAGCTGATATGGCAGTCCAAGATTATCTAGCAGGGATTATAAAATAAAATTGTGCGAAATTTAAAAAATTTTGAATATAAGCCCCCTAAAAGGGGGCTTTTTGTTTTTGAATTCGTTCTTACCTTATCTTCAGAAATTGAATAAAGGAGGTGAAAGAATGGAACTCTATCTTATGCAGCATGGAAAGGCCCTTCCTGAATCAGAAGACCCTGTTCGCCCTCTTTCCCCAGAAGGAAGAGAAGAAATAAAGCGGAGCGCTAAGGCTATAGCTAAGATGGGTTTGGGTTTTGATTTGATCCTGTGTAGTACTAAAACCCGTGCGAAGGAAACAGCAGAGATTGTAGCTGAAGAAACAGGATACCCCTTGGAGAAGATAAAGGAATATGCCGAGTTTAAGCCCTTAGGGCCCCCTGAAGAGGCTATCAAGATTCTTAAAGAATATAGTGAAGCCAAACGGGTCTTTATTGCCGGGCACCTTCCTTCTCTAGCCGAAATTGCCTCTTTTCTACTGGGCGGGGAAAAGAAAGTTAAGGTACATTTTGAATTTGGCGGTCTTTGCCGTATTGATACAGACCTAACCCCTGGAGAAGGGGAAATCATTTATCTTTTACTACCTGAACAATTAGCTTTAATCGCTGAAGAGCTCATCGAAAAATAAAAGATCTTCTTCCTCTACCGGCCCCAAGGCTACAAGGGCCGGTTTTTTGTGAAAGAGTTTTTGAGTAAAAGAAGATACCTCCTCCGGGGTGAGAGAGTTTAGGCGGGCAAGTGTTTCTTCAAAAGGAATATAGCGGCCATAAAGAATCTCGTTCCTTGCAAGGCGGCTCATACGGGTCTCTAAACTATCGGAAGAAAGAAGAAGGGCACTTTTTAAGTGATCAAAAGCGGCCCTTTGTTCTTCTTCCTCAATTTTACCTTCAGAAAGGAAACGAATTTCTTGGGCAATTACCGAAAGTGTTTCACGGAGTTTTTCTTTTTCTACTGCGGCATAAATAGCAAAGACGCCGGTATCTTCATAAAGAGAAAGATAAGAATAAACCGAATAAGCCAGCCCCCTTCTCTCTCTTATTTCTTGAAAAAGACGAGAACTCATATTCCCTCCAAGAAGGGTGTTAAGGTAAAGGGCTGCATAACGGGCCTCATCTCTTGCCCCCGGGGTGGGGACACCCAAAACAAAGTGTACTTGTTCTAAGTCGCGAAAGTAGGCCTTTTTACCCCTTCTTGCCCGGGGTGGATAGCGTTTTGGAGCAACACAAAATCTTAAATTTTCGGTGTATTTTTCGGCAATTTCACAAAGTCTTTCGTGATAAATGTTTCCTGCTGCCACCAAGTAAAGATTGGGAGGACCATAATAACGTTTAAAATACGAAAGAAGGTCATCCTTTGTAAAACGGGAAACTACATCCCATTCTCCCAAAATGGAACGCCCAAGCGGGGCATCTTCCCAAAGAAAAGCCCCGAAAAGTTCGTGAACCAGCTCTTCGGGAGTGTCTTCCACCATTTTTATTTCTTGCAAAATTACTTGTTTTTCCCTGGCCAAATCTTCCGGATCGAAACGAGAACGAAAAAGAATATCCGTGAAAAGATCTAAAATCCGGGGGACATCTTCAGGAAGCACCTTCGCATGAAAACAGGTCTGTTCTTTGGCAGTAAAGGCGTTAGAATATCCCCCGAGGCGATCCATTTCTTTGGCAATTTCAAGGGCTGAACGCCTAGAGGTTCCTTTAAATAACATGTGTTCAATAAAATGTGTCAGACCAGCTTCATGAGGAGCTTCATCACGACTGCCGATATTTATCCAAAATCCCAAAGAAACAGTAGGAAACCCCTTAAGCTCTTCTGTTATAACTTTAAGCCCTGAAGACAAGGTACTTTTGGAAAAACGCATTTGCATAGCTTTTGAAATACCGGGCTCTTCGGATTTATCAAGTCCTTGGGGCTAATGTTTTAAGATTATCCTTTAAAAGGGCTCCCGCTGGAAAGAATAACTTCCTCTAAAAGACCAGCTTTTTTAGGTTTTGTTGAGATTTATGTTTTGCAAAGCCCTTTGGTTATTTAGTAAGATTTCTTAAAAAATCTATTTTGGAGGAAAGAATGAAAAAATTTCTGATTGTTCTTTTTTTATCCTTTCTATT
>JALSPG010000128.1 GCA_026986115.1 Thermodesulfobacteriales bacterium | reverse complement strand
CCCCAATAAAACGATAGCCCGCTCCAAAGAATGAATTTCTTTTTGCGATCCTGAATAAGCCGAATTTGCCACCGAAAGGATCTTGGCGGTCAAAGATTGATCATATCGGACAACTTCTTCAAGTTCTGAAATTTCCGGTTCTCCGGAAAGAAGATCCAAAAGGCGGTAGGCCACCTCTGGCAGGGTGGGAAGCTTTTTGACTTCTAAGATCTTATTGTGAGGCGCACGCAACGGCAGCATATCATAAACTTCGGCCTGCAGGGCCTCTTTCTTAAGGGGGGTCTTTTCGGCCTGTCCCATTATTCCCTCCTTTGCTCATGGCATCGGAAAGCCCCTTTCAAAACATTAATTTGGGTTGTAGGCGTTTTTGAGGAATCCAGACCCGGCCTTTTTCTATGATGTGTCGGACTTCAAAGCCCATTTCTTCAAGTTTTCGGGAAATGTAACGCCGGTGACAATGCCAGGGAAATCGTTCGGCACAAACAATTGCACTTGTTTTTTGCCGAGCGAGAGCAACCAATTTATAAAGCCCTTCATGAAATATTTCACTTTCCATAAAGGCTTCATAACCCCCTTTTCGATAACCCCCGAGCTCTTTTCCCAGCCAAAAGTATGATATGCCTTGCTGGAGCAAGGATGCGGCTAAATTTTCACGGCTGAAATGGGGATAACGCTTACTTACCGGAAAAGAACGAACATCCAGGATTTGTTCGATTTGGTAGCCTTTGAGGAGATCTAAGAATTCTTTAAGGCTCCGGTTACTGGTGCCGAGAGTATAAATTATTTTCAGATGGTCCTCTTGTTTTTGGGCCACTTTAGCCTATTTTATAATGGACAACTTGAGAAAGGGAGGGTGAGATAATGCCCATTTATGAATTTATCTGTAAAGATTGCCGTACCACCTTTGAAACTTTATGCTTTTCACAGCGCGATATTGAGGAAGCCCGCTGCCCTCGTTGTGGAAGCCGAAACGTAGGAAAGCTTCTTTCTACCTTTAGCAGCCGGGTAGGTTTTGGGTTTGGGGGGACCGGGTTCGGTGGAGGTTTGGGAAGCAGCGGTTCCTGTGGAGGTGGTTCAGGGTTCGGTTTTGGCTGAGCTTAAAGTTGCCGCCGGAGGCGGCCTTTGAGAGGCGGGCGTTTACGCCCGTCTTTTTCTTTAAGAATAAAAGCGATATGTTAGCTGAAGTTGTTAATTTCTTCCTAAAAGTTACCAGTAAGTTAGGCTATCCTGGGATAATTATCCTTATGGCCTTAGAGTCTTCATTTTTTCCCTTTCCTAGCGAAGTAGTTATTCCACCGGCGGCTTATTTGGCTTCCAAGGGAGAATTCAATGTCTGGTTGGTGATAATTTCTGGCCTTTTAGGCAGCCTTTTGGGGGCTTGGTTCAATTATTTCCTAGCTCTTCGGCTGGGACGCCCGGTGCTTCAGGAACTTATCTGGCGTTACGGTAAATTTTTTCTCCTTCCCCATAATACCTTGGAAAAGATGGAAGTTTTTTTTGAAAAACACGGTCATATAAGCACTTTTGTAGGCCGTTTAATACCTGGCGTGCGACAATATATAAGTTTTCCTGCAGGGCTGGGACGGATGAATTTCTGGCTCTTTACCATTTATACTGCTCTGGGGGCCGGAATTTGGGTAGGAGTACTGGCAACGGCTGGATATTTGATCGGCGCAAATGAAGATATGTTGCGCCTTTGGCTGAGAAGAAGTTCTATTTTTTTGGTTCTCTTTTCGCTCATCTTGGTTACGACTTATCTTTATTTTTATCGCCGTCGGCGAGCGGATCGTTCTTTTTAAGACGGAAAACCGCCCGCAATTTAAACATTTTTTCCGCAGGAAAATGGCGGGGAGAAAATCCGGTTTCTTTGGCAATTTCCTTGAGAATATTTTCTACCGTTTGGAAATCTTTAGCTACCAAAGTAAACCAAATGTTGTAGTGGTGTTTGCGGAGGTAACAATGTGTAACCTCGGCCCGAAGAGCTATCTTTTGGGCAATTTCTTCCCTCCGTTCTGGAGGGACCGCTATTGTACAAAGAGTAGTAACAAAACCGAGTTTTCGGGAATCGATACTTGCCCCAAAATGGCGAAGGATCCCTTCTTCTTTCAGGCGCTTAAGACGGCGGAGGACCTCTTCTTCAGTTATGCCGAGCTCCTCCGCTAAAACTTTAAAGGGTTCTGAAACCAAAGGAAAATGATCTTGTATTTTTTCCAAGAGGTTTTGGTCTATTGGGTCGAGCATTTATACTTCAATTTTTATAATTTCGAAAGTTCGAACCCCTTTAGGGGTTTGTACCTCTACTTCGTCTCCTTCTTCTTTGCCTATAAGAGCGCGTCCAATAGGAGAAGTTACCGAAATACGACCATTTTCTACATCTGATTCGAAAGGGCCTACTAGCTGGTAGGTAACTTCTTCTTCGGTATCCAAATCAAGGAGAGTCACTTTGACTCCAAACTGGACTCTAGAAGGGGCATTTTTAGGGATATCTACCACCTCTGCCCGGGCCAGACGGTCAGAAAGTTCTTGGATACGACCTTCTATATGGGCTTGTTTTTCTTTAGCCGCTTGATATTCGGCATTTTCTGAAATATCGCCATGGGCTCGGGCTTCTTCAATAGCCTTAATGATCTTCTGACGCTCTGTAGTCTGAAGGCGACGAAGCTCTTCTCTTAAGGCTTCATAACCTTCACGCGTCATGGGAATCCGCTCCATGGTAAGCCTCCGTTACCGGAATTTCTTCTATAGTTGATAACAAAAAACACCGCACGTAAACCGTGCGGTGTTTGGCTTTTTATCGGTATTTTTAAAAGTTACTTAAAAGAGCAAAGCTCCAACTGTAGCTAAAAATAATACCACACTTATAGCGCCGTTAAAGGTAAAAAATGAAAGATCAAGTCGGGAAAGGTCGTGCGGGCTTATCACAAGTCTTTGCGCTATAAAAAGAATTAGTGTTACCAAAAGACCGGCATAATAGACCCAAGAAAGTTGTGAAAGATATCCTACCAGGGTGAAAAGAAGAAAGGCCAAAGTGTGGAAAACTGCAGAAATCGCAAAGGCCTTTCGACGCCCAAATTTAGCCGGAATTGAATAAAGCCCCTTTTGGCGGTCAAATTCTTCGTCTAGACAAGCGTAAAGGATATCAAAACCCGCTACCCAGAAGAGAACCCCTGTGGAGAGCAGAGCAGGAACCAGATCGAAGGTAGGCTTTACAGCAATCCAACCGGCAAGGGGGGCTAGCCCGATAGCCAATCCCAAAAAGACATGACAAAGCCAGGTGAAACGCTTGGTATAGGAATAAGCAAGGATGACAAAAAGGGCTAAAGGAGAAAGTTTAAAGGTGAGAGGATTCAAGGCTTTGGCACACCCAAAAAAGACGAGAACCGCTACCAAAAAAAGTGTCCAGGCGTCCTTTTTACGAACCTCTCCGGTAACGAGGGGCCTTGTCTTGGTGCGAGGGTTTTCTTTGTCAAAAGGGAGGTCAACAATCCGGTTAAAAGTCATTGCAGCTGTTCTGGCCCCAATCATAGCTCCTAAGATGAGAAGATTTTTAGACCAAGGGGGTGTTCCTCGGGCGGCAAGGAATGCTCCGGTAAAGGCAAAAGGAAGGGCAAAAATGGTGTGTTCAAATTTTATCATTTCCAAAAGGATACGTATCTTGCGCCACATCAAACAATCCCCCGCCAGCGTTTAAGATTTGTAATTTCAAAGCCCAAAAATTCTGCTATCCGGGCAGCAAAAAAATCTACCATTTCTTCTAAGGTTTTGGGGCGGTGGTAAAAGGCTGGCATGGCAGGGTAAATGATAGCTCCTGCCTCTTGGGCGGCAAGCATATTTTTAAGGTGGATCCGATTCAGCGGTGTTTCCCGAACTACTAAGATTAGGGGTCTTTTTTCTTTAAGCATTACATCTGCTGCCCTGACAATAAGATTTTTGGCAAAGCCTTGAGAAATAGCGGCAAGTGTTCCCATGGTACAGGGGATAACTACCATGGCTCGATAGCGAGCAGAACCACTTGCTGGCGGAGCGGCAATTTCGTCTTCAAAATAGAGGCGCGTAGTAAATTTTTTAAGGTCCGGTACTGCAAACCCGGTTTCTAGAGGGAGAACCTTTTCCGCTGCGTGTGAAACAATAATTTCAGTTTCTTGCCCCATTTTTTGAAAGAGCTTTAGCAGAGATAGAGCGTAAGGGCTACCGCTAGCCCCGGTAATTGCCACTAAGATCTTCACTTTCGAGCCTCCTGAGCAGCTTGGCGAGCAAGTTTATCACAGCGTTCATTTTCAGGGTGTCCGGCATGAGCTTCTATCCAATACCACTCTATCTCATGCCGATTCAAAAGTCCGGCGAGCTTTTCCCAAAGATCCTGGTTTTTGACTTTTTTCCCCCGGGAAGTACGGAAATTATTTTGTAACCACCTTGGAAGCCATTTAGTAACACCGTCTTTTAGGTATCGAGAGTCTGTATAAATCTTTACCTGGCAGGGGCGTTTGAGTGCCTCCAGGGCCTTTATAGCTGCGGTAAGTTCCATCCGGTTATTAGTGGTCTGAGATTCACTTCCGGTAAGGATCTTTTCCTGTCTTCCAGAACGCAAAATAGCCGCCCATCCTCCTGGCCCCGGATTTCCCAAGCAAGCTCCATCGACAAATATTTCTACTTCTGGTAGGTCCTGCGGCGATGAAAGCCTTTTTTCGAGTTCCTTGAGTATTACGATGCCGCTTGAAGTCCCAATTCTTTCTGCTCCGGCCTCAAGGAAGGCCAAGGCGTCTTCTAGGTTTCGAATTCCTCCAGCAGCCTTAACCTTGATGCGCCCACTGGCCCTTTGAGACAAAATTTTGACGTCTTCAACCGTTGCTCCTCTCGGGCCAAAACCAGTAGAGGTCTTTACGTAATCTACGCCGCATTCTGCTAAGAGATCTACTAATTGTTCCATCTCTTCTTGTTTTAAATAAGCACATTCTATGATGGCCTTGGTGGTAGCCCCTTTTGCAGCGGCCAAGATCTCGTTTACTTCTCCAGAGATAAATTCAAACCGCCCTTCTTTTACCCAACGCAGGTTGATGACAAAATCTATCTCCTGTGCCCCACAGGAAAGGACCTCTCTGCTCTCAAAGGCCTTGACACTGGTGAGCTGAAACCCCAAGGGGAAGCCTACCACTGTACAAACTTTTACCTTACTTCCTTTCAGGAGTTCTGCCGCGTAGGGGACAAAAGTCGGAGCCACACACACCGCGGCTACTTCATAGGTCCGGGCTTCGGCACAAAGTTTTTCGATATCTTTGGCAGTAGCCACAGGAGAAAGTAAAGTATGATCAAGTTTTGAGGCTAAATCTCGGACGGAGGTAATCTTCATGGCACCATATTATCCCATTTTTCTTAAGATTGAGCAAAAAACATGTGTGGTCATTGGAGGCGGAAGGGTTGCAGAAAGAAAGATAGAAAGCCTTCTTAAACGAGGAGCTCGGGTAAAGGTTATTGCCCCGGAGGTAACGGAGAGAATTTCCTCCTGGGCCGAAAAAGGCTTGCTAGATCTGGAGCTGAGAAATTTCCAGCAAGGAGATCTTAAGGGGGCTTTTTTGGTAATTGCCGCTACCAATAACCCCCAGGTACAACAGGAAGTCTTTGCCGAAGCCGAAGAACGACAAATCTTTTGTAACGTAGTAGATAAACCGGATCTTTGCTCCTTTATCGTGCCTTCTGTATTAGAAAGAGGGCATCTCCAGATAGCCATTTCTACTTCAGGAGCCAGTCCCGCCCTTGCCAGACGTATTCGGAAACAACTTGAAGAAGTTTTTGGTCCAGAATATGCGGAATATCTTGAGCTCTTAGCCCTATGGCGAAAAGAAATACTTTCTCGAAACCTTACGGAAAAAGAACGTCGCCAAATATTTGAACATCTAGTTTTAGCACCAGTGCCTCTTTGGATAAAGAGGGGGGAGAGAGAACACATAAAAGCCTTGGCCAAGACCTTTAATCTTCCTCTCCCGCGTGATGGAGGCATTTAAAGGCCTTTTAAGAGTAAAAGGGTTTTCTTTAGCGGCCCTTTTTGATGAAAAGGGCCGTCTTCTTCACCTCTGTTTTGGAAAGCAGCCAGCCCCCAGGGTTCTCAGGCGTCTTGAAAGATATTTTCCCGGAGTTCTTATCAGGGAAGCTCCTCTTTCTTGGTGCCTTTGTCTGCAGAGCCTTTTAGAGGCCTATTTTGAGGGCCGTCAACACAATCTATCTTTCCCTCTCTTTATTTGGGGAAGTACCTTTGAAAAGCGTGTGTGGGAGATAGTCTCTCAAATCCCTTATGGAGAAGTAAGAACTTACGGGTGGGTAGCACAAAAGCTCGGCAAAATTCAAGCTTCAAGGGCCGTAGGCAGGGCCCTTGCCTCGAACCCCCTTCCTATTTTTATTCCATGTCATCGAATTGTCGCTCGCCAAGGCCTTGGTGGTTTTTCCCAAGGTCTTGAAATTAAAATATTTCTTCTCGAGTTAGAAAAAACTTTTCGTCAATAGTTTGACACATCCTTCTCCAAGGAGATCTCTTTCGAGCCAGAGGCCTTTAAGAAGGGCCCTAAGAGCTGATCCTTTGCTTTGGCATTTCCCTTGCAAAATTTCTTTTAGGGGCTAGTTAAGGAGGCTTTTATGGCAGGAAAGGAAAAGAAGGCATCTGAAGGGGAAGAAAAAAAGGGTGGCAAAAAAAAGCTTCTTTTTTTCGTCATTATAGGAGTGGTGCTTTTGGCCGGTATAG
>JALSPG010000127.1 GCA_026986115.1 Thermodesulfobacteriales bacterium | reverse complement strand
TAAGAGACTCAACAAGCATTTTAGAGAACAATTTTTCATAGATAGACCTCCTCACACATTTTTTAACGCTTCTTTTATAGCCTGAGCTCAGGTAAAAGGGTCGTTAAATTTGTAACAAAAGAGTTACGACTATTTATATCGGCGATGGCACAACTTCTCTAAAGTAAGAATTTCCAAAATAAGTGTCTGTAAAAGGGATAAATCTCCTTTATCGAAGGCTTCGAGAAGCTTTTTAACCTTCTGATGACACCTTTCCCACTCGGACTCCCAGGCCTCATCTACAAATGGTCGGTAATCTTGAAAACTCTTTTCAAAATCTACTATTTCCTGGCGCGAAGGAAGATTCCCAACTCTGATTTCACGCCAGATACTCTTCCGAAGGGCTCCCATCTGCTTTTTGATTTGTTTGGGAGACTTTTTAAAGAAAACCTTGGGAGGGATTTGTTTCTCTGGAAACGTTTTTTCATCCAGACGAAGGGTTAGGCTAAATTTAAGTTTTCCCTCCTTTATCTTTATCTCCCATTTATATTCCAGAAATTCCTTGGCTAAAGGCCAACTTTCCCCTTCAAACTCAAAGGAACCCTTTCGTAAAGCCCGGCTTAAAAGTTCTAACTTATCAGCCAATTCCTCCCTAAAAGCTATCCCTTCTCCTTTTTTCTTGTTCTCTTTAAACATCAAAAACCTCAAGTAAAAAGATTTTTAGTTTAAAATCTACTAAAAATATAGAGCCCATCAATAACTTTTAGAGGTTAGGAAGCGAGCATGAAGAAAAAGATCTAATTTTAACCAAAGGCCCCGATAATGTGTGTTATTCCACCGGTAATCCTTTTAATTAGGCGGTAAAAGGAGGCTAAGGGGTTAAAAATATTTTGGTGTTCTTGAAAGTATCCTAGGTACTGCTCTGTGTGATAGGTAGCTTTTTCACCAAAATCTTGAGCCTCGGCAGAAGATTCAAGAAGGGGGAAAATATTTTTAAGCACCTTTACCGCGCTTTCTACATCTAGGTGAAGAATACGTTCGATAATTTCTTCGCGGGTGGTTCCCCGTTGGGGGCTAAATTCTGGAATCTGCACCGCCAGGGTAAAAATCTGGTAGATCAAAGTTAATCTTACCGCGTGTAGAATTTCTAAATGATCTCTAAGCTCAGGGTCCATCCAGAGGCCCTCGCGGGTATAGAGCACCCCGGGTTCCTTTCCCTTCTCACAGTGAATAGTTTCTAAGGCTTCTGAAAAATCCAGAAGATCTCGGTAAAAAATTCTTCCCACCCTAGAGAAATTAGCGTGTTTGTTAAAGGGCTCTAGCGCATCTGCTACCTGGCGAAGTTCATGAGCATGCTGGGGATTCTGAGCTTTGGCTGCGATCATGAGCCAAAAGCCCGGATCCAAAATATTTAAATAACCTGAAAAGGCGTAAAAATCCGAAAGAGAAAGGGCATATTCTGCCATAGAGATCAAAAGCTTAAAGCGTGGAGACTCCTCCTGCAGACAAACAAACCGTTCCGGGTTCTTCTTAATGGCCTGCCCTACCCCTCCGATTGTATTGGCAAGAAGCCCTAACTGGTGCAAGATGGCGTTGTGCGGAATAGCTCTTATTTCTGCCGCACTATAAATGCTTTTCTCTACCTCAAACTGGCGTCTAACTGCCCGAGACCCTGTAGGGAACAGCAGATTACGCCCATATTCGTTGAGAAGTACGGCATAATCAGGATCCAGCATAATGCGCTCGTTAAATTGTTGGATCGTAGTAAAAAATTCAAAGACATAATCCCAGTCTTGATAGAAAGGGTCTTCGAATTCTAAAGGTTCTCTTACGAATTCGAAGATTCTGGCCAAAACTGCCAGGGCGAGATAAGGATTCAAAAAATAGATGTAACCATCGCCACCCTGAAAGGAAAATTCTTCTTTAAGTTCTACTCCGCTTTTGAGGAGTTCGGCCCGACTGCGAGGGGACATAATATAACGTAACCGGGCCTTAAAACTTTCTGGATGAGCCCCCCGACCAATAGATTCTCCGTGAGTATTGAAAACTACCAGCTCGATATCTTTAAGCCGTTGCTTATCAAGGATGCGAGCTAACCGACGCCGAAAATTTTCGATGGCAAAGCCTGCGGCTGTCTGGCCCAAGTGTCTTCCAGCATCCGAAAAACCTGTCTGCACACAAAGCCTTCCGCGCAAAAGGACATAATTTCGAAAATAGTGGTTAGAAAGCATCTCATCCACAATGCGTGCTCCACGAATAAGGGCTCGTGGAGTTTCAAATAGGGGCGAAATATCAACTATTTCTTCCACCCCGAAAAGTTTGGCAAAATAAAGGGCTGCAATAGAGGTGAAGCTACTTTCAGTCTCGGCAATCAAAAACCTGATAGGAGTCTCCTGGTCAATATATTTGGCAATTTGGGTTACTAACATAAAAAGGCGCTTAGCAGTGGTCCGCTCTGCAATAAGGGAACCAAAATTGATGGTTACCGGAGATACTCCGGCTAGAAGCTGATCAAGCGCCTTAAGATAAGTTTTCTTACTGCTCGGGTCTTCAGGATCTGTTTCCAAACCGATAAGATTTCGCATAGCATTGTGGATCTGCTTGGCATTTAAACGTACGTGGATATGAGAAACTCCAAGCCCGAAATTTTCAATCTCCGCACGCAAAAGACAAAGACGATGAAGAAGTTCAGGAAAGGCCTTTGCTTTGGAAATAGCCCTCTCAAGTTCTTCGCAAAGCAGACTAGGTTTCACCAAGCGCTGAGAGAGGCCTGCATACATCTTTTTGGCAATTCGACGCAAGGAGGAAAAATTCTCTTCCTTTCCTGCCGCTTTAAAGACAGCAATTTCTTCTTCAAGCCCTTGGAGATTAGCCATCACCACCTGTAGTGTTTGGGCTAAGATGGCACGCAATTCTTGACTTTCCGGGTGGATGGGGCAAAGATCAAGGATGTTTTGAAGACCCTCGGCATATCTTTCAAGTGCAAGCTTGCGTTCTTCGAGCCGAAAAGCAAAAGACTGGCTCCAAGCAATATCACGCCGACCATCAAGATCATATCCCACCCAGGAAGCCACTGTGAGGAGACGAGGGCGGAGTTCCCACCAATTTTCAGGGAAATATTCTCGCGCCAAGTGGAAAATTAGGTCGTAAAAGCGCAAAATGGCTTTCTTAAGGTTAAAGATAGCCTCAAGGGCTAGGGCGTGTTCCTTCTCTAAGGTAATTTCTGGGTCTGGAAGATGCTCGGCTCGAAGAGCCAGCCCCAAAAGCTCTTGAATCTGCTCTTCGTTAAGGGGTACCCCGGCTATATTTCGCCCGCTTGCCAGATCCGAAAGGGCCCGCAGAAGTTCTTCTCGCAAAGCGAAAGTGGGATGGGCTGTAATAACTATCCCAAAAAGTTCACGACTTAAGGCCTTAGAGAAGGCCAAAAAGTCTCTTTTTTCACCCAATCCCTCCAGAGAGCGGAGAAAGTCTTTTAAGGAGTTAAGGTTTTCAAGGGGGTCGGTTTGTCCTACATAGCGATTAAGTCTTTCCGCTCGTACCAAAAAGGCATGAGTATTGAGAAACTGAATGAGCTGTTCTATAGCAGAAAAGGTGAGTTCCCCCGCATCCAAACGCCGCGAAAGATTAACTGCCAAAAGCAAAATGGGGTTAGCAAAGGGGTTTTCTTCGGTAATGAGACGAAAATGTTTGAGATGTAATTTAAGGTCTTGGTAAAGTTTAAGGAGATCGAATTCTTCATCAACCGGCTCGAAGCAGACCCCTTCTTCTGGTAAAAAGACGATGTGCCCGGATGACAAAAGTTTCTTAAAAACGCGGCGTAACATGTCTACATTAAAACACTTTCCTCTCAAGGGGCAAGAAAGCACAAAAAATGTTAAAGAATTTCCCAGAAAAAATAAAAGAAATCCTCAATGACCTGGCCTCTGAAAAAGAAATCTATGTGGCAGGAGGCCCGGTCAGAGATGTCCTTCTCGGAAGAGCTTTTAAAGATATTGACCTTACAGTAGCTCACGGGGCCAGGGAAATTGCCCAAAAAATTTGCCACCAATATAAAGGGCGTTTGATTGTCCTTGACGAAGAAGAAGGCGTTTTTCGGGTGGCTATCGAGGGTTTTTTCCTCGACTTTTCCAGGTTTCGTAAAGGTTCTCAGAGCATTATTGAAGATTTAAAAGAAAGGGATTTTACCATCAATGCCATAGCAGTATCTTTAAAGGAATTTTTAGATACTCCGCCCCCACTTTGGACCTTTATTGACCCCCTGGAAGGCCAAAAAGATCTTGCCAGACGTTTGATCCGGGCCATTAGCCGTGAAAACCTCCTGGACGATCCCTTGAGAATGCTTCGAGGATATCGACTAGCCGCTGAGCTTTCCTTCACTCTCGAACCCCAAACCAGAAAATGGATAAGAGAATCTGCATCTCAAATTCTTAACGTCGCGCCGGAACGTATCACCATGGAAATAAAAGCCCTTTTGGCCCAAAATGCCGGAAAAATTGTCTCGACTATGGCCGAAGATGAAATACTTTTCACCATCTTTCCGGAACTAAAAGAAGCAGAAGGGGTCGCTCAGCCCAGTTTTCACCACTTGGACGTACTGGGGCATCTTCTCCTTTCGCTGGAGATGGAAGATTTGATAATTCAAAGTCCCGAAAGCTATTTTGGAGTTGACGAAATAGATAATCCCTTTGTCCAAGTACGTGAAGACGCTCAGAAACAAATTATTTTGCGTTTAGCAGCCCTCTTCCATGATATAGGAAAACCCCGCACCTTTGCTATCAGGCATCGTATTACCTTTTATGAACACGACCGGGTGGGGGCAGAAATCTTCTGGAGCCTGGGAGAAAGGCTTCGGTTTCCCAAAAAACTCACCAAAGAAGTAGCTCACCTAATCCGTCACCATATGCGCCCCTTCCATCTTTTGCGAGAATTCCGCCAAAGCCGACTTAGCAAACGGGCCATAAGACGGCTTATAAAAGACGTCCCGCACTATGAGATGCTATTTATGGTTGCCATGGCCGATACTCTAGCCTCCTCTGGGCCAGACAAAGAGCCTGGACTTGAAGAGGAACTTTCCTCTCTTTTTTGGGAAATAAGGCGTTTTCACCGAGAAACCCTGACTACTCAAGAAAAAAAACGCCTTGTAACCGGAAAGGACCTCATCGAACTCTTTGGCCTAGAACCAGGCCCTCTTTTTCGTGAACTTTTAGAAGCTGTAGAAGAAGCAAGGGCTGAAGGAATAATCAAAAACCGCGAAGAAGCTCTCTCTTATCTTGCTCATCTCATAAGCAAGAAATATGCCTCATAAAAATGATAAAATTAGCCATGGAAAGAGTAAGACGTTACCACAGTTTAAGCTTGTTTCTGCGAAAAAGATTTGGCGAAAGAGTTCAAAAAGTTACTATCGACGCGGGATTTTCTTGCCCTAATCGGGATGGAACCCGTGGAAAAGGGGGGTGTATATACTGTAACGCCTTTGGCTCTGGCACCGGCGCCTACCAAAGAGGGCTTTCTATTCGAGATCAGATGCTCGAAGGCATGGAACGCCTCCGCAAACGCTATAAAGCCCGTAAATTTATCGCCTATTTTCAAGCCTTCTCTAACACTTATGCTCCTGTCTCGATCTTGCGGAAACGTTACGAAGAGGCCCTGGTCAATGAACAGGTAGTAGGTCTGGCCATTGGTACTAGGCCAGATTGTATTACCGAAGAGGTCGTAAAACTTCTTGCTTCTTACCGAAAAAGAGGGCTTATGGTCTGGCTAGAAATGGGACTCCAAAGCGTTCATAATAAAACTCTTGCCTTCATCAACCGAGGGCACACTTATGAAGATTTCCTGCGGGCCCTAGAGCTTGCCAAAAAATATGAGCTTTTAGTCTGTACACACGTTATTTTTGGGCTTCCAAGGGAAAATTCTTCTGAAATGCTCGAAACCATAGAAAAACTAGCAGCCCTTCCCTTAGACGGGATTAAATTTCACGAATTGTATGTGGTCCGGGGCAGTAAAATGGAAGAACTTTATAAGCAAGGTCTTTACCGCCCCCTCACCCAAACGGAATACGTCGATTTGGTGTGCGAGGCCCTGGCTTATCTACCTTGGCGAATAGTCATCCAAAGGCTTACTGGAGACCCTCGGCCCGATGAATTAGTAGCTCCGGCCTGGGCCCGTGAAAAACAAAACACCTTACGCGCTATCGAAGAGACCCTTATCAGTCGTGATCTGTGGCAGGGAAAATACCGCGGCGAGCCAGACCCTTACTTGAGAGGAGCTCCCGCCCCCCCGTAAACCTATCACCCGGCCCCAATAGCACGAAGATTGAGCGTAATAACCCTTTCTCCTTCTTTAGCATAAAGACAAGAAAGACATCGAGTCTCCACGGAAATAATAGGAAACTTAGCCCGTTTTTCGTCTTGACAAACATAGGCGTCTTTTAAAAAGAGACGCCCGTTCATGCAAGCAATTAAAACTCCTTGATAAAAGACTCCTTTGAAACTGTTTATAGTGACTTCTTTGCCTAAGAATTTCTTATACCAAGTCATTGTCAGACAAAAATCTCAGAAAATTGAAATCTCAGAAAATTAAAAAGAATAAACCAACACAAATATACAAAATTTCAAACATCACAAGCTATATAAGGTAACACTTTCTTTAAAGAGAATTTAAACAAATTTTATTACTTTATACAAAGGAAGTTAGTTTGTATAATTCCTATCTATTCGCTCTAAGACAATCTTAATATAAAGATTTAAGATCTTTTTGAAAATTTTGCTCAATCTTTTTGATCAATCTTTCCTTTTGCGATTAGGAGGTCGCTTAGCGCTTCTAGATCTCGGGGAGACTTTTTAGGAAAGAGAGAAAAACCTTT
>JALSPG010000126.1 GCA_026986115.1 Thermodesulfobacteriales bacterium | reverse complement strand
CACCGCCTCTACCGCGGCACCGCAGCAGGCCATACCACCACCTACTAAAAGAATATCCGTTTCCTTCTCTACTATTTCGGGCTCAGCACAAGGAAGCCCAGGATTATAAGACCAAATCCTTCCCATAATTATCCCTCCTTTTATTTAAATTTGTTTGGTTTCAAGGATACCTCTTACTTCCACGCTACGGCTTCAGGAACCGCCGGGGTTACACCATCGGCCACCTCAGTAAAAAGCCGGTTGTCACCAATGGCAGAAAGATCCGGATCAGGCTTACCCACTGTAGGATCAGCCTCACCTTCAGGCGTAGTGCGGATGGGGAACTTAAAGCGCTTCACCACACCATTACGGAACTTAATAGTCCACATAATGTCAGTAGTTCCCCGCATAGGCTGACAGGTCCCACCCAGAGGAGAAAAGTCCACATAGTGACGCACCGAAATGGCACCTTGCGGACAAATCTTCACACAAGAATAGCATTCCCAGCACTGATCAGGCTCTTGGTTATAAGCTTTCATGGCTTCAGTGTCGAGAATCATAAGGTCGTTCGGGCAGATGTACATACATGCCGTCTTCTCACCGCCCTTGCATCCGTCACACTTTTCAGGGTTTACATAGCTCGGCATACTCCTACCTCCTTATTTTGTTTTTAAAATTGCCCTCAAAAACTCACCCACGAAATTGCGACCTCCTGAGGACAGGAAAAACACTCTTTAAAAGAGCTGCTCTAAATGAATCCTCACTCATTTAACCGCTCTCTTTATACGTGTCAGCCCCTTTACTGTCAAGAAAAATTTAAGGGACCAAAAGGAATTAAATCGGATTAAATCGCATAAATTTCTTTTTTCTGCCTCATTTTTAAAAATTACATTCATTATCAAAGAGCAATTTTGGAGTTTAAATGTAAAACAAAATGGGGATAAAATCCAAAACTCGGTAACAAAAACAAGGATGATACAAAAAGAAAAATGACGCATCTCAATTTGAAAGGGCTTATTCTTGCGGGTGGGTTAGCAACCCGATTTGGAGGAGGAAAATGTCTGGCTCGCCTCAAAAATAGGTCTCTTATAAGCTTGGTCAAGGTGGCTATAAGTCCTTTTTGCGGAGAAATTTGGCTTTCTTTACGACCTGGAATGAAAATAAGACCTTTTAAGGAGTTTTTTCAAGACAAACTCATAGTCTTTGATGAAAATCCTGGTGCAGGACCCGCGGGAGCTATTTATAGCGCTTTAAAGACTGGGGTTGGAAATACTTTCCTTGTGGTACCGTGTGATCAACCTTTTTTAAAAAAGGCCCTTTTGCAACTTTTAATAAAAACTTTTGAAGAAGACCCCTTCCTTGAAGCCCTTGCCTTTTCTGATGAGAAAGGACGCCTCTTGCCTTTTCCCGGTATATATCGAAAGGGATTGCCTTCTGGTTCCGTAAGAAGAATTTTTAAGCACTGCAAAAGTAAGATTATTTCAGCAAAAAGGTGGAGAATTTATGATCCGGAAGGATTAAGTTTTTTTAACATTAACCGACGAGAAGATTTACAAAAAGCGGCAAAGCTCCTTGAAAAATATCCAGAGCTTTGCCGTTCTAATATTTAATCCTTGGCAGGAAGAAATTTTTTGCCAGAAAAAATTCCAGAAATGATTCCTTCGGTACCAAAAATATCATTCCAAATCACCAGATAAATGTGAACCATTACAAATACCAGATAAATCCAAAAAAGTAGATAATGGAAAAGACGAGCAACTTCTTGGGTCCCAAAAAGAAAAATTCCAATAGATTGCCAAAATCCTCCTTCAGGGTAGAGCATATAAAGCCCACTAACAGCCATAAAAATACTCATTAAAATCACTAAGAGATAAACAGTACCTGCCAATGGATTGTGTCCGCCATAACTTTTATGAGGACCAATATAAAGATAAGCCTTCACCGTGTGAAACAAGCGTAAAATATTTCGAGGCCGGAGAATTATAAAATCAGTAAAGCGCTCATATTGGTTACCAAAAAACAAGAGATATAAACGCAAAAGCAAAGCAGCCAGAAAAAAATAACCCGCTAAAAAATGAATATAACGAATCTTAGCCATCAAAAAATTAGTGGGGACTCCTTCCCAAGGTCCCAGGGTAAAAGGATTATGAATGTAATAGCCCGTTACAAAGAGAATGAAAATAGATAAGGCAAAAACCCAATGAAAGATACGCAGTAAAACACCCCATATTTTGACGCGTTTGTAAGTGATCATCTTTTCCTCCTATAAAACTTTTACCCTTACAATTTCTTCCTTTTTGGGGTTCAACACGTGGACCGCACAGGCAATGCAGGGGTCAAAAGAATGGATGGTGCGTAAGACCTCAAGAGGTCTCTCCGGGTCTGCCACCGGATTGTCGATCAGGGAGGCCTCGTAAGGACCTTTTTGGCCTTTATCGTCCCGCGGGCTCACGTTCCAGGTTGAGGGAACCACACACTGGTAGTTGGCTATGCGTCCGTTTTCGATCACCACCCAGTGCGAAAGGGTGCCGCGCGGGGCCTCGTGAAAACCAAAACCCTTTACCACCCCTCGGGGAAATTGAGGTGGATTAAAGATGGCTAAATCTCCTCTGTTAATATTCTGGATTAGGAGCTCTAAATGTTTGGGGCCCAGTTCTGCCAGCATGGCGGCCCGAATGGCCCGTGCCAAGTGCCTGCCTGGAGTTGAATGAAGAGCTTTAAGAGGCACCTTCTGGCCTGAAATCTTTTGCAATCTTTCCAGGGCATAATCTACCCACTTACGAGTCAGTTCATGACCCAAAGCGTAGCCTACCAATACCTGGGCCAGAGGCCCTACCTGCATGGGCTCTCCTTTAAAACGCGGCGCTTTGGCC
This sequence comes from Thermodesulfobacteriales bacterium, assembly GCA_026986115.1. GTDB lineage: Bacteria > Desulfobacterota > Thermodesulfobacteria > Thermodesulfobacteriales > Thermodesulfatatoraceae > Thermodesulfatator. The sequence goes on along the minus strand of JALSPG010000126.1, from coordinate 4,091 downwards.
CAGCTGTATTTATTTTGCGGCTGAAAATCCGTATAGTGAGGAACAGTCTCTTCCTCCCACGGGTGCTTGGTCCAGCTTCCTTCGTACCAGGAATGAGCGACACATTCGGCTACATTGTCTCTGAAGTAGGGATCGTGAAAACTCCGGATAGGTTTAGCACTTTTAAGATCACCGGCGAAAATAGTTCCTCCGGGGAGATCAAAGGTTTCACCCTTCGTATCCAGCGGCATATCAGGCACGGCGAGATAATTGAGAACTCCTGCACCGTATTTGAGCCACTCGGCATAGAGAGCACCGATAGCGATAACATCCACCAGATAAACCTCGTGAACAAATTTTCTGACCTCTTCGAAGAGTTTTTTGGCCCACAAAATGCGTTCCATATTCAACGTGGCTTCGTTTTCCGGATTAAGAGCCAGAGCCACGCCACCCACCACAAAGGTTTGAATATGAGGGGTCTTTCCTCCAAAAAGAGCCACGATTTGATTGGCCTTGTATTGATATTCCAGGGCCTCGAGATAATGGGAAACCGCCAGCAGATTGACCTCAGGAGGAAGCTTCATGGCGGGATGACCCCAGTAGCCATTTTCAAAAGGCCCCAGCTGCCCACTTTCCACAAAGGCTTTTAATCTTTTCTGAACCTCTTTGAAGCGGGTGACACTGTTCCCCGGCCAGGGAGAAAGGGCCTGCGCCAGGGCCGCCGTCTTTTTAGGATCAGCTTTAAGGGCTGAGACCACATCCACCCAGTCTAAAGCGGAAAGGTGATAAAAATGGACGATATGATCGTGCAGGGCGTGAGCGGCAAGCACTATATTTCGCACGTATTGAGCATTGAGGGGGATCTCCATATTGAGGGCATTTTCCACCGCCCGCACCGAAGCCAGAGCGTGGACGGTAGTGCACACTCCGCAAATGCGTTGCGTAAAGGCCCAGGCATCACGAGGATCTTTGCCACGCAAAATAATCTCGATTCCCCGCCACATCTGAGCCGAGGACCAGGCGTTGGTAATCTTGCCCCCTTCAACTTCTACATCTATGCGTAAATGGCCTTCTATACGCGTTATGGGGTCAATGGTGATGCGTTTGGCCATGGTTTATTCCTCCCCTTCTTCTTTTTTGGTGGTTTTCTTGATGACACCGGCTGCGGCATGAATAGCAATGCCTGCCGCCGCCGCCCCGAGGGCAAATTTACCGATACGCTCCGCTTTGCCCACAATGCCTTGCCCAGAAGGCACTTCTACGCCTGGAACATGTTCATAAAATGGAATCATGCGATCCCAGAAATCTGGCTCGGTGCAGCCGATACAACCGTGCCCTGAGGCCACCGGCCACACCCCTACATCGCAAAAACGCTGAGTGGGACAGTTGGCATACGTAACCGGCCCCTTACAGCCCACCTTGTAAAGACAATATCCCTTCCTGTGACCCTCGTCTCCGAACTCCTCTACGAAGCGGCCCTCATCGAAATGGGCCCTTCTTTCACAGTGGTCGTGAATACGACGCCCGTAAGCAAATTTAGGCCGGCCAAGATCATCAAGTTCTGGGAATCTTTGAAAAGTGAGGATATAGGCAATGGTGGCCAAAATGTTATAGCCGTTTGGAGGGCAACCGGGAACATTTATGATGGGTTTGTCTTTAATAATTTCTTTTACCCCCACGGCCCCAGTGGGGTTGGGAGCAGCCGCCTGGATACCACCGAAAGCGGCACAGGTGCCGACAGCCACAAGAGCGGAAGAGGCGTGGCCCACCTCCTGGAGGATCTCAAGCGCGGTCCGGCCTCCGATCTTGCAATAAATGCCACCGTCTTTGGTGGAAATACCGCCTTCCACCACGCAGATAAATTTCCCCCGGTATTTTTCTACCGCACGCCTGAGATTTTCTTCCGCCTGAGGGCCAGCAGCCGCCATCAGGGTCTCGTGATATTCCAGAGAAATGAGATCCAGTATCAAAGAGGCCACGTCAGGATGAGAAGTTCGCAAAAGACTTTCCGTGCAGCCTGTACACTCCATAAAGTGGAGCCAGATCACCGGAGGACGCTTAGGAGACTTAAGGGCAGCTGCTACCTTATCAACCATAGTGGCCGGAAGCCCCATCGCCGCCGTGGCAATAGTGGCGGCCTTTAAAAAATCTCGCCGCCTGAGCCGCAGGAGACCATTGGCAAATAAGCGATTCATAAGGTCCTCCTCAAAAAATATTTTTGACCTTTTCTTCTTTATAGGTTATTCTCTTGGAAAAGTAAAGGATTTTTTTCACATTTTTGACCTTGTGTATAAGAGAACTTTCATTTAAAGCTATGAATAAAAACTTCGAAAAAACTGATAAACCTTTCTCGGTGGCGATAATTGGCCTGGGAAACCTCCTTTTAGGAGACGAAGGCTTTGGGGTCCACCTCATCAGGCACCTTGAGAAGAGTTATCGGTTTCCTCATGGAGTTGAGCTGGTAGATGGTGGCTGTTTGGGCCTCGGGCTCCTTGACCATCTGCGGGAAAAAGAAGCCCTTATTCTGGTAGATGTCTTTCTTTCTGAGGCCCCTCCTGGCACCCTGCAGATCTTTACCTGGGAAGATCTAAAGGCCTTCTCCCCGGCGGCTCTGGCCTCCGCCCACCAGATAGGCATAAAAGAGGCCCTTTATCTGGCAGAGCTTGAAGGCCTCACACCTTCTTTTTTCAAAGTCTTTGCCCTTGTTCCGGAGCGCCTGGAAACCGGAACCTCCTTAAGCCCCTCACTTTCAAAAGAGCTTGACCGGGTCTCTTCTCTCATAGTTGAAGAGGTCCAAAGGCTTGGTTTTGTAATCAGAAAACGGGAGGAGATAGATGTGCCTGGGGATACCGATGAGGATTGTGGAACTAAATTATCCCTGCGGCGTTTGTGAGGTTGACGGGGTCTTCAGGAAAGTAAATTTTCAGCTCCTGCCGGAAGGTGAGCTCCAGGTGGGGGATTATGTCATCGTCCACGTGGGCTTTGCCCTTCAAAAGGTCTCTCGTGAAGAAGCTGAAGAAAGCATCCGCCTTTTAAGGGAGCTTGCCAGTCATGCATGAGGCCTCCCTGGTCCTGGCCATGTGTGAGGAGATCAAACGCCTGGCCCAAAAAGAAAGGGCCCGGAAGGTCATTTCCATCGTGGTAAGCTTTGGTGAATTCTCAGGAATTGAAGAAGAGGCCTTCCGTTTTGCCTTTGAGGCCCTGAAAAAGGGCCTCCCCCTTTTTGAAGGGGCCAGGCTTTTTATCGAAAAAGTACCGGCCCATTTCCGGTGCCCCTGGTGTGGCCGGTCTTATAGGCCTCTGGAAGGGCCCAACTGCCCGAGCTGCCAGGTCCCCGGCCTTCCCGCAGGTGGAGGTGAGCTAGAAATCAAAAAAGTCGAATTTCTGCTGGAGGAAGAAAATGTGTGAACACTGTGGCTGTCAGGAAAGAAAAAAAGAAATCGCACTTGAGAAAAAGATCCTGGCGCAAAATGAAGAAATCGCGGCTCGAAATCGCAGACATTTTCAAGAAAAAGGCATCAAGGTGATAAACCTTATCAGTGCCCCGGGCTCGGGTAAGACCACCCTTTTAGAGGCCACCATCGAGGCCTTAAGAGACAAAATCCCCATGGCCGTCATTGAAGGAGACCCTGAAACGGAAAGAGATGCCGAACGCATTAGAAAAAAGGGAGTGCCTGTGGTGCAGGTTACCACCGGCGGGGCATGCCACCTTGATGCCCTCCAGGTCCACCGGGCCTTCCACCAGCTGGAAGAAAATCACTTCAGGCTCCTTTTTATCGAAAATGTTGGCAATCTCCTTTGCCCTTCGGCCTTTGATCTGGGGGAAGACTTAAGGGTGGTCTTGGTCTCGGTCCCTGAAGGTTCGGACAAACCTGCCAAGTATCCGGCCTCTTTTTTCAGGGCCCAGGTCTCTCTCATCACCAAAATAGATCTTCTTCCCTATTTTGACTTTGATCTCAAAGAGGTCCAAAAACTCGCCTTGCAAATCAATCCTCGCCTCCGGATAATTCCGCTTTCAGCCAAAACGGGAGAAGGCCTTTCTCTATGGCTCAAGCTATTAGAGGACTTGGCATCACGGTAAAAGGCGTAGTCCAGGGCGTGGGCTTCAGGCC
>JALSPG010000125.1 GCA_026986115.1 Thermodesulfobacteriales bacterium | reverse complement strand
CACCACTTCGGAAAAAGAGCCCGGTCTCAGAAGCCGCCTTTTCATTGTATCCTCCCGTACGTTTTACTTCTGGATCTCTGGAGTCGTAAATAGCAAAGGGGACCGGTTTGGAAGCGTGGGTTCGCAAGGAAATTGGAGTTAGATGATCGGTAACTACCATCAAACGGTGTTCACCAATTTGGGCGGTGGTTTCTTCAAGCACGGTGCGCACTACATAACGATCGAAATCCTGAATAGCCTTTATTTTGAGCTCTAATGATCCTTCATGGCTGGCTTCATCTGGTGCTTCTACATGGACAAAGACAAAATCTGCTCCTTCTTTCAGGGCTCGAATAGCTGCTAAGGCCTTTCCTTCGTAGTTGGTATCTAGATATCCCGTAGCACCTGGAACATCGATTACTTCAAGGCCTGCAAGTACTCCTAACCCCCTAATAAGATCTACGGCGGCAATTACAGCTCCCTTAAGCCCCCATTTTTCTTCAAAGGGTTCCAATCGTGGTATTCGCCCTTGTCCCCAGGGCCAAAGTGCATTTGCCGGAAGCTTTCCTTCTTCTTTCCGTTTGTGGTTAATGGGGTGCTTATCTAAAAAAGCCATGGCTTTGAGGAGAAAATCACGCAAGATGGGCTCGTTTTCGTAAACTAGCCAAGCTTCATAAATGTCTCTTCCTAGAAGATCATGAGGGGGATAAGTCTTTATCCCTTCTGGTCCTCCTCGCCATACGAGAATATGACGATAACTTTTGCCAGGGTGAAGGAAAAGTTTATCGTTGGCAAGCTCTTTATTGAGATCATTGATAAGAGCGTGGGCCTCTTCGGTGGAAATATGTCCGGCGCTATAATCATACATGATATAACGGTCGTCCTGCTTTTTGATAGTTACCAAATTGCACCGGAAGGCTACATCTTCGGGACGAAGAGAAAGCCCAAGGGCTGCAGCTTCAATAGGCCCTCGACCAGTATACTGCTCTTGGGGCCGGTATCCTAAAAGGGCCATATTGGCCACATCGCTTCCAGGCTCCATTCCAGGAGGAATCGTCTGCACAAGGCCGAGATCACCATGTTGAGAGATGAAATCCATTCCCGGGGTAAGGGCAGCTTCAAGCGGGGTCTTTCCCCCTAGTTCCTTGAGGGGAAAATCTCCCATACCATCACCTACTAAAATAATATATTTCATTCTTCAGCCCTCCCGCTTTCTTGTTCTCCTTCCTTTTTTCTTTTTTTGAGATCCAGGATTTCCACTTCAAAACGTAGAGTTTTACCCGCCAAAGGATGGTTGAAATCTACCACTGCTAAACCTTCTTCTACTTTTTTTAAAACGGCTGGATGGACTACACCGTATTCGTCCTGAAGCTTAATTACGCTGCCCGGGCTTGCACCTTCGGGGACCCGTTCTGCCGGAACCACCTGAAGTTTTTTGGGATCATAAGGTCCATAGTGTTCTTCAGGAGGGACCCATATTACTACTAATTCTCCTGGCCGGTGCCCTACTAAGGCCTTTTCCACTGCAGGCATAAATTCTCCGCTGCCAATCTTTACCCAAAAGGGTTCTTTAGAAGCATCAACTACGTTTTTTTCCGCAATTACCCGGTAACGAATTAAGGCCTTGTCTTCTGGCTCTATGGTTGGAAGTTGGGGGTCTTTTACTTCTTCCAAAGGCAACACCTCCCTCAGCCCAAGAGGAAAATAATGCTCAGTGGGCTTTAGTCAATCGTTGAGGGGTTTTTTTAGTAGCAATTTGGAGAGGAAGGACGAAGAAAAAATTATTACCAAGAGGAGTAGGCTCGTAACCCACTACTCCGCCGTGGAGTTCTATGACCTTTTTTACAAAATGAAGCCCTCTTCCCGAGCCTGGCTGGTTATTGGTATTGCTTCCGCGCCATCCTTCTTCAAACACCTTTTGGGCCTCTTCAGGCGAGAGGTGTGGGCCAGTACTAAAGACATTGAACTTGACCCCCGGCCGCCCTGGCCCGAAAAAGTTTGGGATAATTTCACGCCCGAAAGAGATAAATTTTACCCGGCGTCCTTCCTCATCTGTTACTTCTTGGGTGTATTTAAGGGCGTTACTAAAAAGATTGGCATATACTTGGGAAAGGAGTCCTACATCCACGGCCATAATGAATTCTTCATCAGGGACCCCTCCCAGGCGGTTATCGATGGCAATACCTGCTTTTTCAAACCTTTTGCGGTAACGTTCGAGTTGGGCTTCGATAACTTCTTTGGCGAAACGGCAGGGGCGCTTTCTTATTACGAAACGCCCCTTTTCAAAGTGTTCCTTTCTTAAAAGGCTTTCCAGGAAAAGGCTTACAGTTTCGTAATGTTTTTCAATCTGTTGATAATGATTAGTGAGCTCCCGGTATAAGTGTTCCAAGGCGCCAGCAATCTTTTCGCGTGAAAAACTCCTACTTTTTATATTTTCTTCGAGTTCGCGGAGAAAATCTATTTTTCGCCGCAAAGTTCGGAAAAGATAGCGATAATACATGTTCGGGATAATGACATTGTGTTCTATGTCAGCCACCAATTCGTTTACGAATTTGATGTGTTCCAAGGTGTGGGACATAAGAAGCTTGATGTGTAGATTGTAGCCAATACGGTTGGCATATTTTTGGAAGAAGAGAATGTCATGTTCGGCAAGGGGTGTGGGAGAAATGATTTCTAATACCCCTAAGACTGGTTTTTCTTGGGGAAGGGCAAGGAGACTTAAAAGCTTACGATTTCCTTTAAAAGGGAAAAAATAAGAGCCGTTACGAGCAGAAGTTTCTTCACCCAAGGGTATATTTTCAACTGGTTTAGGAGGTTCGGCTAAACCCGTTTTACTAGTGGCTACCAAAGTGACCTGGCCCTGCTCTCCCACCAGATAGAGGTTACTCTCACAATTTAAAAACTCTTTGGGCACAAGAACACAGACCCGGTAAAAATTTTCAAGAGTGGTGTATTCTTGAGCAAGATCAAAAAAAGCCCAAAGAGCATTTATTTGGGCCTTGGAAAAGGCATATTCTTCATATTGTTTTTTCTTGGTGCGGAGACGCTCTCCAATGACCTCCAGATTGACATCCATGAATTAAATTTAACATAATTTGTCTCTTTTTTTGAAGTTCGGCTTAAATGTTTTGGTTGTCTAACAAAAAAATATATTATATTAAACTTTCAAAGAAAAACATTAAAAACGAGAGGAATTTTCAATGAAAATTACGACTAGAAGCAGATATGGTACCAGGATGATGGTAGAGCTTGCAGCTCATTATCAAAAGGGCCCCCTCCAGATAGGAGAAATTTCGCGTAAGCAAAATCTCTCGGTGAAGTATTTGGAGCAGTTAATTATTCCCCTCAAGCGGGCCGGGCTGGTAAAAAGTGTACGGGGTCCAAAGGGAGGACACATTCTAGCTCGCCCTCCTGAGGAGATTACTGTTTGGGATGTGGTCTCTATTCTTGAAGGCACAAAAGGAGTGACCATTTGTGTTTCAAGGCCTGAAATTTGTGAACGAAGCGAAATTTGCCCCACCAGAGATGTATGGAGTACTGTTACTAAAGCGATCAGGGAAACCCTCTCCCAAATTACTTTGGCAGACCTGGTAAAAAAAGCCGGAGAAATGGAAAAATTATTTCAAGAAAAAGGCTGTCCTCTGGAGCAAGAAGGGCAAATTTCTACTGGTTGACAGTTTTTATCCTTCGGGTTAACTTTTCTCAAGTTTAAGAAGTGGGGCCGTAGCTCAGTTGGGAGAGCGCGTGAATGGCATTCACGAGGTCGAGGGTTCGAGTCCCTCCGGCTCCACCAAATATAGAGCATAAAAATGGCCCGTCCAGAATTGGTAAAAAATATTTCGCGTGAAGAAAGGCTCCCACGCCTTACCCCTGAAAACGAAGTTATTCTCAAGACTACTAAAGAAATCGTGGTAAAGTTTATTGAAATGGGCCGGTGTTCACCGGCATCTTTTGACGAAGTCTTCAAACAAGTTTTTAAAACCATCAAAGAAACAGTATCTTCCACTTAATTTCTTCTATTCTTGAAAGACTCCTTCCAAATCATTTTAGGAAGACCTTGCTAAACATAAATCTTAACATAGTATGCAAGGTCTATAAGGATTTAATGGGAAACGAAAGATGAAAGGGGAGTTTTATGCCAAAGATTACGTTTTTGCCTGCCGGGGTTTCTATTGAGATTTCCTCCGAAGACACCATCATCAGGGCAGCTATGAAGGCTGGAGTCCACATTAACGCCTCCTGCGGTGGGGCTGGTGTGTGTGGGAAATGTCGGGTTTTTGTGGAAGAAGGCGAAGTTTCTGGAGAACCTTTACCTGAGGGGGGGTATAAGGCCTGTACCCTCTTTCCGAAAAGTGATGTCGTTATAAGGGTGCCGGTGGAGAGCGAGGTGGATCGTCGGGCCCTTTTGCGTCCGGCGAAAAAGGTTGCTACTTCCTGGCTTGAGGCCCGTGGGGTAGCGGAGTTTCCAGTGGATCCTGCAGCTAAAAAACATTTCGTAAGGCTTGAGCCCCCAAGTCTCGAAAATAATATGCCGGATTTCCCAAGGCTTGAGATGGCTTTGCTTCCAGAGCTTAAGGCCTCAAGGCTTGAGCTTGACTGGCAAGTTTTAAGAGAACTCCCTTATGTTTTACGCCAGGAAGATTTTTCCATTACCGCTTTGGTGCTAGAAGATGGTCTTCCGCATCTGCTGGCGGTAGAGCCTGGAGATCAAAGAAAAAGACATTTTGCCGTGGCCTTTGATATTGGTACCACTACTCTTTGTGCGCAATTGATTGATCTTTCAAAGGGCAAAGTCCTGGCTGAAACCTCTGATTACAATCCTCAAATAAGCTACGGCGAAGATGTTATCAGCCGGATCGAATACGCACGTCGGGAAGGAGGACTCCAGCTTCTTCAGAGCAAGGTGCTAGAAACTTTAGCAAAACTGGTACGGGAGCTTTGTGAAAGAAAATCCTTATCTCCGGATGAGGTCTCTTTTTATAGTATGGCGGGAAATACGGTGATGAGCCATTTTTTGCTGGGGCTTGAGCCCCGGTTCTTGCGCGAGGCCCCTTATGTGCCTGTAACTACACGTTTCCCCTATGTACCTGCTGAAGAACTTGGGCTTCCAGGAGGCCGGAAGGCCAGGATCTTCTTGGCTCCTTGTGTGGCAAGCTATGTTGGGGGTGATATTGTTTCGGGGGTTGTAGCAGCAGGTATTGCCCGGGAAGAACCTCTCACTCTCTTTATAGATATTGGAACTAATGGAGAAATCGTAGTGGGTAACAGAGACTTTCTGGCCTGTGCTGCTTGTTCGGCAGGTCCAGCTTTCGAAGGCGGTGGCATTAAACATGGCATGCGGGCTACTCTGGGGGCCATTGAGGCCGTCCATATTGATCCTGGCAGTTTAGAACCCATGATCCTTACTATTGGCAATAGAAAGCCAAAAGGTATTTGCGGATCAGGTATTATTTCACTTTTGGCCAACCTTTTCCTAGAAGGGCTTATTGATCAGTCTGGAAAATATCGCCGCGATCTTGACCATCCCCGTCTGCGAGAAGGGCGTGATGGGTGGGAATATGTCTTAGTTTGGGGCAAAGACTCAGCAACAGGAGAAGATATCGTATTTACCGAGGCTGATATTGATAATCTCATAAGGGCCAAAGGAGCTATGTTTGCCGGGTATCAAACTTTACTTGAGTCTGTGGGGCTAGAAATCAGCCTAATAGAGCGAGTAATCCTTGCTGGTAACTTTGGAAGTTTTCTCGACTTAGAACAGGCGATCGTTATTGGCCTTCTTCCTGATCTTCCACGCGAAAGGTTTTTCTTTATCGGAAATGCAAGCCTTTTGGGAGCCAGATTGGCAGCTACCTCTCTTGAGGCTATTAGAGAGATGGCCAAAGTAGCTGATATGATGACTCATTTTGAACTTTCTGCTCATCCCGGGTACATGGATTATTATGTTTCTGCCCTTTTTCTTCCCCACACTAATATTGATTTATTTCCTACGGTGAAGGAGCTTTTGACGAGCCGTGAGGCCTGAAGACGAAATTTTTATGCGTTTGGCCATACGCGAAGGCCGTAAAGGTCTGGGACGCACTTCCCCTAATCCTCCAGTAGGGGCGGTGGTGGTAAAAGAGGGGAAGGTGGTCGGCAGGGGTTATCATCGCCGGGCTGGTACTCCTCACGCCGAAATTCATGCCCTGCGTGAGGCCGGGGAAGCGGCCCGTGGAGCTACACTTTATGTAACCTTGGAACCCTGTAATCATTATGGTCGTACTCCTCCTTGCACAGAGGCCATCTTAACAGCGGGTATAAAACGTGTAGTGATAGGTTGTCAGGATCCAAATCCCAAAGCACGAGGAGGGGCAGAATATCTCGCCTCAAAGGGTTTAGAAGTAGAAACAGGGGTCCTTTTAGAAGAATGCGCCATCCTCTGTCGGTTTTTCCTAAAAGCTATCAAAAGCGGGCTTCCATGGGTCCTTTCTAAGGCAGCCATGAGTCTTGACGGTCGTATTGCTACCCGGAGCGGAGATTCTAAGTGGATTACCGGGGAAAGGGCCAGGCGCTATGGTCATCGCCTCCGAAATATCTATGATGCTATTTTGGTAGGGAAGGGCACGATTCTTGCCGATAATCCGGCCCTTACTTGCCGCTTACGGGGTGGGAGAAATCCTATACGCATCATTTTAGATACCAGCCTGAGTCTCCCTTTAGAAGCCAAAGTCTTCCAAGAAGAAGGACGGGTTATCGTATGGTGTGGAGAGGAGGCCTTAGCCTCAAAAGAGGCCCTTTTGAGGGAATGGGGTGTAGAAATTTGGCGGCTTCCTCTAAAAAATGGCTGGGTGGACCTTAAAGCCGGGCTTTTTTGCGCTGTAAAGGCAGGGATTTTGAGCGTCCTAGTAGAAGGTGGAGCTAAAGTTCACGGTTCCTTTTTTGATGCCTCTTTGGTAGACGAAATAGCTTTCTTTTACGGGTCCTTAATTATCGGAGGAGAAGGGGCCCCAACAGCTGTGGGAGGTCAGGGGCCCTTAAAACTTTCAGAGGCCAAACGCCTCCAAAATTATCGTGTAAGACGTTTTGGTGATTCTTTTTTGGTGGAAGGGTTTTTGACCCCTCCTGCTACTCTTCAATGAAAGGTCTTTCGGTTTGAATTTCGATTTCATGACATTCTGTTTCTTCGGGCCGGGTCTCCAAAATCAAAGCCTCGTAGCGCTCTTCAAAATCTGCCTCCATGGGAAGGGCGGCATGAAAAGAAAGTTTTCCTGGAAGTCTTGGCCCGTGAGGGAGCCTTCCTTCCAGCAAAGCCGCTTCAAGCTCTTGTAAGAAGAGGGGTTGTCTCTCTGGTGGTATACGCCTTAGTTCCTGCTTTAAAAAAGGGAGAACCAAAGAAATATCTTCATGACAGTAAAAAAATCCTACAAGAAGGGCCTCGGCTCCACAGAAATCTCCAAAATCAAAGACCAAAGGGATGAGCCTTTCTAGTTTGAGCTCTTCTTTGCTCCAAGGAAAAATAAAGCGAGCAGCAAATTCTTCGTTGCTAATACAGTAGCGCTTGAAAAGCAAAAGATCTCCGCGCCTAGGAGCATTAAAAGGCAAGATCACAGCTCGTTTTTTAATTTCTCCCACCTCGGTCCCCAAAATACTCGGGCCTTCAAAATCTTTTAGAGATTCAAAGTCTACCCCAAATTCTTCAAAATAATCGTTAAAATCAAAGATACTCTTTCCTCCTACTCCTTCATCTAAATCAATTTCTTCTTTGAGCAAAATTTCTCCTTTCTCTTCTGGAGTAAGCCTTCCCGCCTGAAGCTTCACGGGTTTGCCTATTGCAAATAGCACGCTTTGCATCGTTCTCACCTCTTCTCTTTTTGAAAAAACTGATAAGTCCTCCAGCTCGAAGCACAAGATTGGAAAAATTTTCTTTTTCAAAAGTCCAAATTAATCTTAACAAGGATTTAAAATTAGTTTAAACTTAGAAAAACTTTTTAGGGAGGCTTTTATGTCTAAGAAGGTTCGCAAAAGGTGGCTTACGGATTGGTGGCCTTGGAGACTAAACTTAAAAATTTTGCGTCAAAATGGTTCGGAATCTCGCCCTTATGGCCCGGGCTATGATTATCGCAAAGAGGTCCAAGATCTTGAAGTCGATAAGGTTTTAGCAGATTTGAGGGCCTTGATGAAGGAATCTCAGGACTGGTGGCCGGCGGATTTTGGGCATTACGGTCCCCTTTTTGTTCGACTGGCGTGGCACAGTGCGGGGAGTTATCGGGTCTTTGATGGTCGGGGTGGGGCGCGTGATGGGAGTTTGCGTTTTCCTCCGCGTTTGAACTGGCCTGATAACATCGGTTTGGACAAGGCTTTGAGGCTTCTTTGGCCTATTAAGAAGAAGTATGGCAGAAAGCTTTCGTGGGCAGATCTGATTATCCTGGCTGGGAACGCCGCACTTGAAGACATGGGGGTAAAATTGCTCGGTTTTTCTCTGGGGCGGGAAGATATTTACGAGCCTGATGAAAGCCCGGACTGGGGTCCAGAAGAAGAGATGCTCGCAGCTCAAGGACGTTTTGAAGGGAAGAAGCTACGAGAGCCCTATTCAGCTACCGAAATGGGTCTTATATATGTGAATCCGGCAGGGCCTGGTGGAGTTCCCGATCCTAAAAGGTCAGCCCAAGAGATAAGATTTGTTTTTGCCAAAATGGGGATGGATGACGAAGATACAGTGGCCTTAATTGCTGGAGGTCATGCTTTTGGTAAATGTCACGGTGCCGGCCCGGAGGACTCTTTGGGGCCGGATCCTTCTTCATCTCCCATCGAGCAACAAGGTCTAGGGTGGAAATACCACTATAAGACGGGTAAAGGCCCGGACACTTTTGTTTCTGGTTTTGAATTAGTATGGTCTCCTACACCAACCCAATTCGGAATCCATTATTTGCGACTTCTCTTCAATTATGAATGGGAAATCGAGACCAGCCCTGCAGGTAAGCCCCAATGGGTGGCTAAAGATGCCCCTGAAGTTATTCCAGATGCACATGATCCCCATAAAAAGCACAAACCCCGGATGTTAACCGCAGATTTGGCCTTGAGATACGACGAAAGATATGCGGCCATTGCCAAAAGGTTTTTGGAAAATCCCCAAGAATTTGAAAAGGCCTTTGCGAGGGCCTGGTTCAAGCTTACCCACCGAGATATGGGCCCTAAGGCCTGTTATGTAGGGCCTTATGTGCCGAAAGAAGAATTTATATGGCAGGATCCTTTACCTGAGAGAGATTATGAGCTTGTAAAAGAGCAAGATTTAGAAAATTTGAAAAAACAAATCCTTAAAAGCGGCCTTAGTATTTCACAAATGGTTTATACTGCCTGGTCTTCGGCGGCGACTTACCGTCATTCTGACCGCCGTGGCGGGGCCAATGGAGCTCGTCTAAGGCTTTATCCTTTAAACCAGTGGGAAGTCAATCATCCTGAAGATCTTGTAAAGATTATCGAAGTTTACCAAGGTATCCAGGAAGATTTCTCGCGCGGGCAGGAAGAAAGGGGCTCTAAGAAAAGGATATCCCTTGCAGATTTGATTATTCTTGGTGGCTGTGCTGCTATAGAAGAAGCCGCCCGAAAGGCGGGTTTTGAAATTAAAGTTCCTTTTGATCCGGGAAGGGTTGACGCCTTCCAAGAACAAATTGAGATAGAATTTTACCGTACCATAGAGCCCAAGGCCGACGGTTTTCGCAATTATTTTGCTAACCCGCACCGCATAGACGAAAAAGATCCTTTTAGCACCCCGGAATATTTTTTGATAGACCGTGCTCAGCTTCTTACCCTTACCGTACCCGAACTGGTGGTTCTAATTGGTGGTTTACGGGTCCTTGGAGCTACTTACCGGTATCAACCCTACGGGGTTTTGACCGAAAACCCCGGCGTTCTTGACAACGCCTTTTTTGTGAATCTTCTAAACATGAATATTCAGTGGGAGCCTGCAGATGAATTCCGCTATCTTTTCAGGGGGTGTGATCGTAAAACAGGCCAACAAAAATGGATGGCTACCCGGGTAGATTTGATTTTCGGGCATCATGATGAGTTGCGAGCCATAGCCGAAGTCTATGCTGCAGATGATGCTCGCGAAAAATTTGTAAAAGATTTTGTTTCTGCCTGGCACAAAGTAATGAATCTGGATCGCTTCGATTTGAAATAAAAGAAACTCAAAGGCGTGCCCAACCCACGGGCACGCCTTTTAAAAAGAACAAATTTGCAAGGATAAATCCCTTGCAGTTGTGCTTGTAAAAGTGATCTCCATAATTTTGCAAAGGTCTCTTTTAAGGAAGATAGCTGATCAATTTTCCTTTAGCATAAAGGCCACAACCCCAAATTTTTTTTTCACACTTTATTATTACGTAGCCTTCTTCTAAATCAGCTTCAAATTCAAGCCGCTTCTCACGGCGAAGACGATCAAGTTCTAGCGGGCCAAGTTCTACTATGTTTTTGGTGGCCAGATGCCCAAAACGCTGGAGTGCTGTAGAAGTGGGCTTGAGCCACTTGGAAACCCGGCGCGTAAAGAGAAGCCCTACAGTTTGAACCTGGAGATTTTGCAATGGACGAAGTTCTGGGGGTTTTACAAAAAGCCAATAATTTTTGGCGGTTGAGAGGAGAAGATAATTTTCAAAGGTCTCGGGTGGAATACCAAAACGTTCTTCCCAAAAGGAAAGAACTTCTTCTCTTTCTTCAAAGCTTATCACCCGCGGCCACTTGGCCTCTTTGTGTATTTTTTTACGTCTTTTCTTTTTCATCAAAAAAGCCTCTTTATCTTGGCTACGAAAAAGCCCACCGATTCCGTCTCGTGAGGGTAAAATCTTGCTGCTTTAATAAGTTCTGGGTGGAAAACACGCCCTTCCCATTCTGTTATTCCGGGGTGATGTGGTAGTGGATATTGGCAAGAAATGATTTGGGCCTGTCTTTTGCGTAAAAGATAATCAACTACCATTTCATTTTCTTCCGGATTGATAGTGCAGGTGGAATAGACTACAATCCCACCAACTTTTACTAGGTCAAAGGCGCGCACTAAAAGCCCCTTTTGAATAGCGGGAAGATTAGTATGCCCCTCTTTCTGGTAAAGGAGTTCTCCCTCGTATCCTTGGCGATACCTTCCTTCTCCAGAACAAGGAGCATCTACTAAGATCTTGTCAAAAGGGACTCCAAAGGGAAAGACCTCACCCCGATAAAGGGTGGTGAGAGCTGAAGCTACTCCCAGGCGTTTAAGGTTAGCGACTAGGGCTGTCAAGCGATCCAACCGACGATCATTGGCCACGATTACAGCCTGGTCATTAGCTGCTTGAGCGATCTGGGTAGTTTTGCTCCCCGGGGCTGCACACATATCCAGGATATATTCTCCTGGTTGAGGCTCTAAGGCCATCACAGGGAGTGCACTACTCAGAGTCATAGGATAGATATAGCCCAAGTAATATTCTTCGGTGTTGCCAAGGGGAAAATCCCTGGGTTCTACCCGGAAAAACCGGGGAAGATTTGGTACCGGAAAGACCTTGGCCCCTTGTCTTTCAAGCCCTTTGAGTACAATCTCTTCCTGTGGGCACTTCAATTCGTTTAAACGAAAATAAAGGGGGAGGGGTCTTTTTAAATGTTCTAAGAATTCCTCAAACCGGGGGATAATCTTTCTATAGCGTTCAAAATAAGCTGGAGCCTCCGATAGCTCAAGCATTTTTGTACCCATTAGTAAGGAAACGATAAAGTTCCCGGTGTGAAGGTAAGATAAGATCTGCTTCTTGGAGGTGTTTGGCCGGCAAAGTGGTCATAAGGGCGATACAAAAAAGCCCTGCTCCTTTAGCGCTTTTGATACCAGCTGGGGCGTTTTCTATTGCCAGGGTAGTCTCGTGAGGAGCCGCAAGCCTTTCACGTGCCAGAAGATAAGGCTCTGGATGAGGTTTGCGTCTTTTTACTTGATCTCCGGTGAGGACAAAATGAAAAAGCTTTCTCAGAGAAGGGGGTAAGATTTCTTCCAAAATTTCCCTGTGGGAACTAGTGACCAAGGCCAAACGTCGACCTTCTCGACGAAGGTCTGCTAGAAGGTCGGGAATTTCGGGGAAAGGCTTTACAAAAGACCAGTATTTTTGCCGAAAGAGCTCGCGTTGTCTTTTAAGGACCTTACGAAAGAGTTCCTCTGTAGGTGAAACCCCCTGATCTTCAAAGATTTTACGGGAGGTTTCAACCTCAATTGCTCCTTCGTGCAAGTAAAGTGCTTCTTCTGGCACGACGAGACCAAATTCCCGAAAGGCTTCCTGCCAGGCTTTAACGTGCCAGGGCATACTATCAAGCACTACACCGTCCATATCGAACAAAAAAGCTTCTGGCTCTTTATTAGACATTTTAGAATCCGAGGCGCTTTCGAATTTCATCTGCCGTAAGTCCTACAATATATATGCTTTTGCGCCGAGCCGTAAACCCGGAAACAATTTTGAGATTTCGACGCGGAAGATCAAGTCTTCGGGCCAAAAATTTGAGGAGGGCCTCGTTAGCTTTTCCATCCACCGGAGGAGCCTTAAGGGATATCTTCAAAGCTTCGTCATGGAGGCCCAGAATTTCGTCTTTTTTGGCCCTCGGCTTAAGGTAAACTTTAAGAAGGAGCCCGTTCTGATACGGCTTTAACATTACTTCTTAAGGGCTTTTTCCAGATATTCCTGCCAGGTTTGAAGAAAAGTACGCAATTCAAGAAAAATTTTTTCTCTTTCGGACTTAAGAGTCTCAATTTCGAAAAGAATCTGGTCTCGTTTATCTTTGGCCTCTTTAATAAGCTTGTCAGCCTCTTCACGTGCCTGAAGGAGAAATTCTTTGGCCTCCGCCTCAGCCTGTCTTTTAATGCTTTCGGCAAGCTCTTGAGCCTTAAGCAGGGCTTCTTTAATGTTTTTTTCCTCTTGCCGGAGCCTTTCAAGCTCTTTTTCTAGCTTTACAACCTGATCCCGCAAGGTATTATTTTCGCGCTGGCATTCCTTAAGGGTTTCGGCTACATCTTCTAGAAATTCGTCTACCTCGGCCTTTTTATAACCAAAAAGCCCGGTTCCAAACTCTTTTTCTTGGATGTCGAGAGGGGTGAGGGCCATTTTTTACCTCAGTTGATAGGAGAGTTCATAAAGTACTGGAATTAGAAACTGTTTTAAAAAAACGATTCCTAAAATAGCCACCAGTGGTGAAAGATCAATTCCCCCTAAAGGTGGGAGCACACGTCGGATGCGAGAAAGGACTGGTTCGGTAATATTGTAGAGAAATCTTACAATAGGATTATAAGGGTCAGGGTTTACCCAAGAAAGTAAGGCCCGGATAATAATGATCCACATGTAAAGAGAAAGTACCATATCCAGCACTGTAGCTAGAGCTTTAAGAAAATAAGCAATTATAAACATTTGTTCTCTCCTTTATGTTCCTCGTCCAAAAGGGCAAACTGGAAAACGGCATTCTTTACAACCGAAACAAAAACCGCCATGACCCATGCGAGCGATATCTTCTTTTGTAACTCTCTCTCCACAAATAAGCCGGGGAAGAACCAAGTCAAGCACAGTAATACGAAAATACATCCCGCAGGCTGGGATGCCAAGGATGGGAATGTTATGATAATAGGCTATCAAAAACATGGCACCCGGGAGGACCGGGCTTCCGTAAACAAGCCCCTTAACCCCCAGGGAGGCAATGGCGTATCTCGTTACGTCGTCAGGATCTACCGACATACCTCCGGTAACCAATACCAAGTCTACCCCGGAGGCCAATATTTCCTTTAAGGCCCCCGCGATAAAGGTCTTATCGTCTGGGCAGAAGCGTACTCCGGTTACCTCTAGGCCAAAAGACTTTAATTTTGGTGCCAGGGCCGGGAAAAAGGCGTCTTTTACTCGCCCGTAATAAACTTCATTCCCGGTGATTACGAGCCCTGCCTTTTTAAGACAAGGCTCTTTGACGCTAAGGATACCGTCTGAAGCGGCTATTTTTTCAACCTTTTCTAAAAGGTCCTTCTTTACTACTAGGGGTATAGCCCTTCCGGCAGCAATAGCTTCTCCCTTTCGTACAAAAAAATTTGTATGTTTGGTGGAAAGAATAATCTCTCCCAAAAGATTTAAATGGTAGAGCTTTTCGATGTTTACTTTTAAGAGTCCGTTACAAGTCGCATAAAAAGTTACTTTACCTTCTTTAATTTCGCGAGAATAAGTGACTCCAGGGCCTGTAACCACCTTTGCTAGCCAAAGTGCGGCCTCATCTTCATGGAGTTCTCCCGGCTCAAGTTCCAGGGCGTAAATGTGATCTTTGCCCATTTTTTTAAGCCGGGGGATATCTTCTTTGCGGATAATATGCCCCTTTTTGAAGGCCCGCCCTTTAAATTCTCCGGGCCGTATCTCTGTTAAGTCGTGGGGAATGACCATCCCCACGGCTTCTTCTACCGGGATAAGGCGGGCCTTCATTGCGTAAGACCTTTCCTAGAAGTCGTCTTACCTTCGTAGGCTTCGATAATGCGTTGTACGAGAGGATGCCGCACTACATCTTGTTTATCGAAGAAAACAAAGGCTATGCCTTCGATTCCCTGCAGCAGTTCTACAGCTTCCACCAAACCACTTTTCTTTACCTCTGGAAGGTCAATCTGGGTAATATCTCCAGTAATCACGGCCCGCGAACTATAACCTAAACGGGTCAGAAACATCTTCATCTGTTCTGAAGTGGTATTCTGCGCCTCGTCAAGAATAATGAAGGCTTCATTTAAGGTGCGCCCTCTCATAAAGGCTAGAGGAGCAACCTCAATAGCACCTTTTTGAATGAGGCGCGAGGCCTTATCATAAGGGAGCATGTCGTAGAGGGCATCATAAAGAGGTCGAAGATAAGGATTCACTTTCTCTACCATGTCGCCAGGTAGAAATCCGAGCTTTTCACCGGCCTCAACTGCTGGCCGTACTAGTACGATGCGCTGAATTTCTCCGCGCATGAAATAGGAAATAGCCATTGCCATGGCAAGATAGGTCTTCCCAGTGCCTGCAGGCCCTACCCCAAAGACGATATCGTGGCTACGGATAGCGTCGATGTAAATTTTTTGATTAATGGTTTTAGGAGTAATGATTTTGCGTCCCGAGCTCACAAAAACCGTTTCAAGGAAAATATCTTTCAGGTTAGCCATGGGGTTTTGGCTAATAATTCGGGTGGCATATTCAACATCGCTGGGATAAAGAGTGTAGCCGGCCTTTAAGAGCCCGTAGAGCTGTTCGCAGGTGCGGTCTGCAAGTTCGGTGTCAAACCTCTCTCCTGTAATCTGCATTTCGTTTCCGCGCACCTGGATGTGGACATTAAAGGCCCTCTCAATGGTTTTAAGATGAGCCCCCTTTTCTCCGTAAAGCCAGCGGGCCAAAGAGTTGTCTTCAAAAGTGCGCTGAAGAGTAATGATTTCTGCTGTTGGAGCCATTCTTTCTTTCATACGCCTTGTTACTTCACCTCTCCTGAATTTTTTATCTAATTTTTAAAATTTTTCTAAATTATAATCTACTTTTGTCCTCTGCCAACGGGTTAGATGGAAATGGGGCTTCTTTCTTGCCGGATTTGAGAAAGTCGGCGATTGTAAAAGGCGATAACTTCTCGCCGGCTAAGCATTCCTAAGAAGCGGCGCGGGTCATCATCGGCTACCACCGGGAGCTGGTCGATGTTACGGATGGTAAATTTTTGCAGTGCCGCGTGAATGTCTTCTGAGGGTGTAACGGTGATAACGTTAGGGCGGGCTACATCTTTGATAATAAGTAGATCCCACACCCCTTCTTCGTTGAGGAAAGGTCTCACGTCGTTGATGGAGAAAATTCCACAAAGCTTTCCTTCCTTATCTACTACCGGGAAGTAATGTTGTTCGGTTTTGTGAAAGAGCTTTACAAATTCCCGAAAAGGCATATCTTCCGGGATCACCTCCCATTTTTTAAGTTTAGGATCAAAAACATCTTTTACCTTTATCCCGTAGAGGATATCAGAGAAAAATTCTCCCCGGTGGGCTGGAGAGTCAAATTTCGTGGGTACCTGGCCTTCGTAAAGGCTCTGATATTTGAAAGCACCGGCAAAAAATTTCTGAATTACGTAAGAAATAGTTACGGAAAGAGCTGCAGCCCCCAACATATGGAAGGCCCCGGTCATTTCAATTACCATAAAAAGACTGGCAAGGGGTACTCTTGCGGCTGCTCCGAAAACTGAAAGCATTCCTACCACCACGTAAGGATGGGGGCTTTGTTGAAAAACGTGGGCCAAAACGCCCCCTAACATAGCCCCGATAAAAAGACTAGGAGCAAAGACACCTCCCGAGCCCCCAGAACCAACGGTAAGAGAGAGGGCAAGCATTTTGGCGATAATGAGGACGAGCATAAGACCTATCGGGATTTTGCCGTCAATAGCGGCCTGAATCCAGGGATAGCCTCCTCCTAAAACATGAGGTAATTCAAGAGCCATAAGCCCTACGGCAAGGCCTCCAATTGCCGGCTTAAAAACATTTGGAAGTGGTAAACTCCGAAAAAGATCTCGCGTTCGATAGAATATTTCTGGAAGAACCGAAGCGACAAGACCCGCGCAAAGGCCTAAGCTTGCAAAGGCCAAATACTGAGAAAGATCGGTAATAAGAAAGTCTGGTACTTTAAAAAGGGGTTCCCAACTTACTAGGAAACCATTTAAGGCGTAAGCGGTTACAGAGGCCAAAAGAGAAAATAAAACCGCATGGGCCTCGATATCTACTTCACTGTAAAGGATTCCTACCGAAAACATGGCTGCTCCGATAGGGGAGCGGAAAACAGCAGCAAGCCCGGCAGCCATTCCTATGAGTAAGAGGAGGCGTCTTTCTGGTACGGAACGCTTGGTAAGGGTGGCATAAATGGAAGCCACCCCCGCGCTTATTTGGACTACCGGGCCTTCACGTCCGGCAGAACCTCCAGAGCCGATGGTAATGGCGGAGGCAAGCATTTTTATGAAGGGGACCCGGGGCCTGATTTTACCTTCTGAGAAATGAAAGGCCTTTATTGCGGCATCTGTACCGTGGCCTTCAGCCTCTGGGGCAAGGGTATAGACGATGAGACCTGAAAGCAACCCTCCCAAAGCTGTGACTAACGGGATAAGATGGGCCGAAAAATTGGCCCCTGGAACCCCGTTTTTTATGCCCACCAGGCGTTCTAGGAAAAGATGAGCCGCAAAATTTACCAGGAAGGTAAAAACTTGAGCGGCAGCAACCCCTATAAGGCCTAAAAAAACGGCATCGATAAAAAGTTTGGTATATTCTTTTTTCACGAAGCCCTTCGGGAAGCCCTTTTAAGTTCGTTAAGTCGACGATTGTAAAAGTCAATAACTTCTCGCCGGCTAATCATTCCCAGAAAACGGCGCGGGTCATCATCAGCTACTACCGGGAGCTGATCGATGTTACGGATAGTAAATTTGCGGAGTACAGTATTGATGTCTTCTGAAGGCGTAGTGGTAATGATGTCTTGACGCGCAATGTCTTTGATAATAAGGATGTCTTTTATATCTTCGTTAAAAAGAAAGGGCCTGATATCGTTGATGGAAAAAATTCCCACAAGATTTCCTTCTTTATCCACTACTGGAAAGTAATGTTGTTCGGTGCGTCCGAAGAAATCCAAAAATTGTCTGAAGGTCATATCTTCTGGAATAAGGGTCCAAACCTTCTGGGGCTTAAAAATATCTTTTACTTTTATGTCCGCTAAGATGTCGGTGAAGAATTCTCCCCGGTGGGCAGGAGAATGAACCGGAGTGGGCACTTGTGATTCGTAAAGGCTCCGATAGGGAAGATAGTTGGCAAGAGTGGTCTGGATAAGGTAGGAGAGCATCACCGAGAGGCCGGCAGCAGGGAGGAGATGGAAACCTCCAGTGATTTCTACTACAATGAGACTGTTGGCAATGGGAGCACGAGCCGCGGCTCCAAAGACTGAAGCCATTCCCACTACCACGTAAGCGGCTGGGGGCTGATCAAAAAGACTTGCCACAAACCCTCCAAGCATCCCACCTACATAAAGGCTAGGAGCAAAATCACCTCCCGAACCTCCAGAACCAACGCTTAAAGAGAAAGCTACCGCCTTTGCCAGAGATAAGATGAGCATCAATTGACCGGGAAGATCGCCATCAATGGCCTTTTGAAGCCAACCATAGCCAATTCCTAAGACCTGAGGAAGAAAAAGGGCCATTATACCAAGCAGAAGCCCTCCGATTCCTGGTTTTACAAAAAAGGGTAAGGGCATTTTGTCAAAGAAAGAATGAATGGTACCGAAGACCACTGGTAGGGCCGCAGCCATAAGCCCGCTTAGGACACCCAAGACAGCAAAAAAAAGATATTCGTGGCTGGCTGTGATCCCAAGATTTTCGGGAAGAGAAAAAAGTGGTTTCCAGCCGGTAAAAAATCCGGTAAAGACATACGCCACTACCGCAGAGATTAAACAATAAAGAAGGGCACGCGATTCAAACTCTATCTGACTGTAAAGTACTTCTATTGCAAAAAAGGCACAGCCAATTGGGGAACGGAAAATGGCTGAAAGCCCTGCAGCCATACCCATTAAAAGGAGAATTCTTCTTTCGTGAGGTGGCCTTTTAGTAAGATGGGCATAAATGGCCCCGATGCCTGAGCCAATCTGCGCCGTTGGCCCTTCACGCCCTGCAGAACCACCGGAACCCAAAGTTATCGCAGAAGCAATCATCTTTACGAAAGGTACCCGAAAACGTACTTTTCCTTCGCCAAAATGGAAGGCTCGGATTGCGGCATCCGTGCCATGACCTTTGGCTTCTGGAGCTAAAAGTTGCACGATGAGCCCGGAGAGCACTCCTCCGAAAGTGGTTACGACAGGTATGAGAAGAAGCCCGTAAGGACCGATCCATTCTTTAAGACTTCCTCCTTCATTTGGAAGGCCAGGGGGTTTGTATTGGGCAAGTTTTAGAAGGAAAAAGTCTTGAGAAATATCAACCAGATGAGCAAAGATAAAGGCGGCAATGGCGCCAACTAATCCTAAAAGGATAGTATCAAATAAGAGCCATAAGTGTCGCCTTTCCAAAGGCCTTCACCTACGTGTAGAGTCTTTTGGCGTTATAGCGTGTTACTTAAACCCCTGCAACAGTTGATCGTAAATCCCTTGATTTGTTTAAATTTTATCTTCTCAGGAAGATTAGGTCTCCCCCTCTTTAGAAGAAAGATCCTTCCCAAATTCTCCCTCCCTATTAGGAGGTTGGTGGGTTACCACATTTAGGTCCCCTAAGAAAGTGTGGATTGCAAAGTGCTCTTTTGAGTTTTGGTACTCGTGATTAACTTATGGAAACGCAAATTTTGAAAGAGGTGCGACACCGTGTGGCAGAAGCTCTGGTTAGCGGTAGCCCTTTTTGGGCTCTTTTTAGTTTTAGGAACGATCGGCTATGTTTTTATTGAAGGCTGGGCCCCTTTTGAAGCCTTCTACATGACCATCATTACTCTCTCTACCGTGGGTTTTGGAGAAATCCGGGATCTTTCCCCCTTGGGACGTCTTTTTACGAGTTTTCTCATCTTGGGTGGTATAGGCAGTGCCTGTTACCTTTTTTCTCTCCTAACTGAAGCGGTAATCTCCGGGCAATTGGCTCAGGCCTTAGGAGAGAGAAAGAACCGAAAGGCTTTAGAAGGTCTTGATAACCATTACATCGTCTGTGGTTATGGCAAGGTTGGTAGACGCATATGTGAATTTTTACGCGCAGAAGGGCGGCCTTTTGCGGTGATTGACGCCGATGAGACTTATCTTGAAGAGCTGAGGGAGGAAAAAATTCCCTATGTGATTGGAGATGCTATTTCTCGTCAAAACTTGGAAGCTTTAAAGATAAAAAAAGCCAAAGGATTATTTGCGACTTTAGGAGATTCCTCTAAAAATCTTTATCTTTGCCTTTTGGCCAAGGAACTTAACCCAAAGATCAGACTTGTGGCTCGCAGCGAAGATGAAGAAGCGGCTTTGGTCTTTGAAGGTTCCAAGATTGACGCTTTGGTTCAGCCCAGCAAAGTTGGTGCTCTTCGAATGTTTTTGGCCATGATGAGACCACATGTAGTGGATCTTATCGAAGAGACGATGGTAGATCGGGTCGACCTTCGGGACGAGATTTTGATAGAGGATTTTCACATTACGACAGAAAGGTCTTTGAAGGACCTTGGGCTCAAAATTATAGATGGCGTTTACGCTGTACTTATTAAACGGCGAGAGGGTCACCGCGACTTTGCTCTCAAAGCCGATGATAAGATTTTCCCCGGAGACGTCTTGGTGGTAATCGGGCATGAGAAAGATCTTCAAGATTTAGCCGGTCGTATTCGGGAGGACAGGACTTCTTAGTCTCGTCAAAGACTTTGAAAAATGATAAGCTTGCCGCCATGAAGGAGAAAAGAGAATTGCAAATTGCTTCTATTCAGCCTTCCTTAAACGCTCCTCTCCTTTCCCTTAAAGAATTAGCTAAAAGATGGGGTTTTTCCGCCAACCTGGAGGAATTGCGCCAGAACGAGAAAGCCCTTTCTCTCGCACCTCTGGCGCTTCTGGTAGATCTTGATAGTGAAACTCCTTTTTACAAATTTCTCGAAGGCCAGCCCTGTCGGGTAAATATCGATAAGCTTGAACGCAAGCGTTATCTTATTTCAGGCTCAGTGCGGGCTTTTCGGGAACTTTATTTAGAACTCAAAGAGCAAAAGGTTTCCAAGGCCCTTTTAATTTTCCTCTGTCAACATTTTGCAGAGCTCTTCGAAGATCTTTGGCCCAAACACGGGATTGTGCCACCTGTAGGAATCAATTTTAGGATGATTACGGTGGGAGAACTCGAGGAGCTTGCGCTTCCTATAAGGATGCGCCATCAGTATCTTTTAAGCCAATTCTTTTTGCCTCTTGAGGAGGTACTTGAACTTTACGAACTTGAGATAAGGCCTGTCCTCTGGCAGAAGGAGACTTCTGGGGTGAGAGGTTTTCTTCCTCTCACACTTATTCAGTACATGGCTTTTCTTTCTCATTTTTTGACCCAAGATCATCCTTTAAAAGAACTTTCTCGTGTGCTTTTGTACGAATTGCGGAAGCGTTTTCCCGAACCATTCGGACTTCTTCCAGACTAAACAATAAGGAGGAATAAATGGGGCTTACGGTTGCCGAAAAGTTGATTGAATCCCACTTGGTTTCAGGATCTCTCAAAAAGGGGGAACCCATTGCTATCAAGATTGATCAGACACTCACCCAGGATGCTACTGGTACGATGGCTTATCTCGAATTTGAAGTTATTGGCATTCCCCGAGTACGAACGGAACTTTCTGTCTCTTATGTGGATCACAACCTCTTACAAACAGATTTTCGCAATGCCGATGATCACCGTTTTCTTCAAAGCATTGCAGCCCGTTATGGGCTCTGGTTTTCCCGTCCCGGAAACGGTATTTGCCATCAGGTTCATTTGGAGCGTTTTGCCCGTCCTGGAAAGACCTTACTGGGTTCTGATTCTCATACCCCCACGGCAGGAGGGTGCGCCATGTTGGCGATAGGGGCAGGGGGGCTTGATGTGGCCATGGCTATGGCTGGCAAGCCTTTTCATCTTCTGATGCCCAAAATCATCGGTATTCATCTTACCGGAAAACTTCCTCCTTGGGTTTCGGCAAGGGATGTAGCTCTCTGGATGTTAAAGAAGCTCACGGTAAAAGGGGGGCTTGGCAAAATTCTCGAATATTTTGGCCCCGGAGTGAAAGAGCTTTCTGTGCCAGACCGGGCCACTATTGCTAATTTGGGCACGGAAATGGGGGCCACGACGAGTATTTTTCCCTCTGATGAAATAACTCTAGCTTGGCTCAAAGCCCAAGGTCGCGATGAAGAATGGCAAGAGATCTTACCCGATCCCGAGGCTCATTATGACGAGATTATCGAACTTGATCTTTCTTCTCTTGAGCCCATGGCGGCCTGTCCTTCTTCTCCTGATAACGTAAAACTCGTTTCCGAATTAGAAGGTCGGTCTGTAGCGCAGGTGATTGTGGGCTCCTGTGCCAACTCTTCATTAAGAGACCTTTTGGTAGTGGCCAAAGCCCTTAGGGGTAAAAAAGTTCATCCCCATGTTTCTTTCGAGATCAATCCCGGTTCTCTCCAGGTTCTCGAAAATTTGGACGCCTTGGGTGCTCTGCAGGATCTAATTCACGCCGGGGCGCGTATTCACCAGTCAGGTTGTTTGGGTTGTATCGGGATGGGGCAGGCTCCGGCCACGGGGACTATTTCTTTGCGTACTTTTACACGTAATTTCCCTGGCCGTTCCGGCACTAAAAACGACCAGGTCTATCTCGTAAGCCCTGAGGTAGCAGTGGCAGCAGCTCTTACCGGAGAAATTACAGACCCTCGTAAGCTTGGTGCTTACCCTGAAATAGAACTTCCCGAACACTTTGTTTTGAACGATGCCCTTCTCCTGCCTCCTCTTCCGGAAGAAAAGGCCCAGAAGGTAGAAATTATCCGTGGGCCCAATATTGTTCCCCTTCCTCAATTTGATCCCCTTCCGGAAGATTTGCGTTGCAGGGTACTCCTAAAGGTAGGAGACAACATCACTACCGATCATATTATGCCTGCAGGGGCAAAAATTCTTCCTCTACGAAGCAATCTTCCAGCTATTAGTGAGTACGTTTTTTCTGCCCTTGATCCTGAGTTTTCTAAAAAGGCCCTTCAGGTGAAAGAAGCGGGTGGCTTTGTGGCAATAGTGGGGGGAGAAAATTATGGCCAGGGATCCTCTCGTGAACACGCAGCTCTTGCCCCACGGTATCTAGGGGTAAGACTCAAGCTCGCCAAAAGTTTTGCTCGCATCCATAAGGCCAATCTCATTAATTTTGGTATCTTGCCTGTTACGTTTGTAGATCCTGCAGATTACGAAAAGATTTCACCGGGAGACGAACTTTTTCTGCCTGGCATAAGAAAAGCCCTTAAGGAGGGGGCTCAAGAAGTGAAAATGGAGATTGTAGGCAAGGAGATTATTCGGGGCAGGGTAGATCTTACGGCCCGTGATCGTGAAATCATTCTTGCTGGTACCCTGCTTAACCTAGCACGGGAGCAAACATGACCCTTATAAATCGTCTTTTTTGGCTATTTTTAGCCCTTTTAGGGCTCTTTGTGTTGGTAGGCAATCCTTTTGTGGCTTATTATACAGATTTCCTTTGGTATCAAGATCTCGGTTTTACGAGGGTCTTTCTCATCAAGTTCTGGGTGCAGGCAGCTCTTTTTCTATTTATTGGTGGTCTTTCTGCAGGTCTTTTTTATTTGAACGGCTATTTGGTCCACAAGATTGCTGCAAGCACCGGAGCCTTTTCTAGCTTTCTTGATCCCCGTTTTAGACACTGGCTGGGAGGTAAGTTCCGCTTTTTGTTGAAGATTATATCTCTTGTTTTGGGTATTTTTACCGGTCTTGCGGCGGTTCCTTTCTGGGAAGATGCCCTTCTTTTTTGGTTTGCTACTCCCTTTGGCGAGAAGGATCCTCTCTTGGGGCTTGATGTTGGTTTTTACGTCTTTAAGTTGCCCTTTTTGCGTTACATAGCTAACTGGACTTTTGGGCTTTGGGTACTTTGTGCCGGCTTTGGGGCTTTTCTTTTCTTGGCCTTGGGACATATCGAAAATCGGGGTCGCAGGCTTTCTCTTACCCGACCATTCAGGAGTTACTTGGCCGTAGTTTTAGTCCTCTTTTTTTTACGTCTGGCCTTTGATCTTTGGCTTGACCGGGCTGATCTCCTTTTTGACGAGAGTGGAGCGGTTTTTGGGGCCGGTTTTACCGAGGCTAAAGTGATTCTTCCGGCTCTTACAGCCCTTTCGCTCCTTTCAATAGTGGCTGCAGGGCTTTCGGCCCTCTTTGTAATGCGACCTCGTAAAGAAATCCTCTTTGGCCTTGTAGGGCTTTATGCCCTACTTTATTTTGTAGGGCTTAAGTTTTTACCGGGGCTTGTACATCGGTATATCGTTCAGCCCAATGAATTAGAAAAAGAAAAAAAGTATCTGGCTTACGAAATAGAGGCTACGCGGAAGGCCTTTGGGCTCTCGAGGGTAAATGAGCAGGAATTTCAATTTGGCCCGCCTCTTACTTGGAAAGTATTGGCCCGCAACGAAGACACCATCAAAAACATACGGCTTTGGGATCATGAACCACTTCTTGAAACTTATAGCCAGATCCAAGAAATCCGTACCTATTATAAATTTGTCTCGGTAGATAACGATCGTTATCTTTTGAACCATAACCTTCGCCAGGTGATGCTTTCGGCCCGAGAACTTTCTTATGAAGATCTCCCTAGTAGGTCTTGGATCAACGAACACCTTATTTACACCCATGGCTACGGCCTTACTTTGGGAGTCGTAAATGAGGTTACTGAAGAAGGTCTTCCCAAGCTTCTTATTAAAGATATCCCACCAGTTTCGGAATGTGACATAGAGATCACGCGTCCGGAAATTTATTTCGGAGAACTTGCCAATGAGTACGTGATTGTGCGGACAAAGGCGCGGGAGTTTGATTATCCGGCCGGAGAGAGCAATGTCTACACTACTTACGCAGGAAGAACCGGTGTCAAAGTAGGGGGCCTTTTGCGACGTTTACTTTTTAGTTTCCGTTTTGGCTCGAGCAAAATTTTTCTTTCAAGCGATATTACGTCGGAGAGCAAGATTTTATTTTATCGAAGTGTGGGAGAACGTGTTAGGAAAGCCGCTCCCTTTCTCCATTTTGATACCGATCCCTATCTGGTGATCAACAAAGAGGGGAGACTTTTCTGGCTGGTAGACGCCTACACTATCTCAGATCGTTATCCTTATTCTCGTCGTGTAGAAGGTCTTGGAAACTACATTCGGAATGCGGTTTTGGCGGTGGTAGATGCTTATCATGGTGAGATTTCTTTTTACCTTAAAGATCCAGAAGATCCTATTATTAAAACTTATCAGAAGATTTTTCCTTCGATGTTCAGACCTCTTAAGGATCTTCCAGAAGACATACGGATCCACATTCGTTATCCACATCGTCTTTTCTTTTTACAGGCCAAGCTTTTTGGGGCTTATCATATGCGCAACCCGCGGGTTTTTTATAATCAGGAAGATCTTTGGGAAATCCCTCGTAGTCTTAAGACCGAGCGACGATATATGAAGCCCTATTACACCATTATGAAACTTCCTGGAGAAGCCCGAG
>JALSPG010000124.1 GCA_026986115.1 Thermodesulfobacteriales bacterium | reverse complement strand
CTCAATGCCAAGGCTTTGGCGAGAAAGATGGTAAGATCTGCCCCTCATGTGAGGGACGGAGGTTGAAGCCCGAATCTCTCGCGGTATCCCTAGGTGGGAAGGACTTCTTTTCGCTTTCTGAAATGCCCCTTGAAGATTTTTTTTCACACCTTCAAAGTTTGCGTTTTGACGGCTTAAAGGCCCGTATTTTTGAGGGCTTAAGTAAAGAAATACAGTTGCGGGTGGAGGCCCTTCTTTCTCTGGACCTTCATAACCTAGAGTTAAATCGCCTTGCCAGCCATCTTTCTTTGGGTGAACTCCAGAGATTGCGTTTGGCCACCCTTTTTGCCGAGCGGCTGGCAGGTTGTCTTTACATTTTAGATGAACCCAGTTTAGGGCTTTCGCCACAAGATAAAGAAAAGCTCCTTTTTCTCTTACGTTCTCTGGTGGAGCAAGGAAATACAGTGCTTATCGTGGAACATGATCCTCTCTTTATCACCGCCTCCGACGAAGTACTAGAGCTGGGACCGGGAGCAGGTGAAAGGGGAGGGAAGATCCTCTTCCAGGGGCCCCCCGAAGAGTTGGTCAAAAATCCGACCCTCCCTACGGGAGCTTATCTTTCCGGAAAAGAAAAACTTAAAAGAAGGCCTCCTACCCCTAAAAAGAGTTTTGAGATAAGCAATTTTATGCTTTCTGAAGGTATATTGGTTACTATTTGTGGGCCCTCTGGGGCAGGAAAGACTACTATTCTCAAAAGGCTTGCCAGAGAAGAAGCTGCTTTTCTTGTAACTCCTGCTTCGTCCAAAGGTCGCGATAGCATAGTCATAAGTTATATCGAAGCTTTCCGTCACCTTCGCGAACTCTTAGCCTCCACCAAAACGGCCCGCATCCTCGGGCTCAAGCCAGCTTCTTTTAGTTTTTATACTTCCGAAGGGCGATGCCCTGTTTGCAGGGGAGCCGGAAAATACGAAGTAAGAGTAAAGTCTTTGCCCCCTCTTACAGTACGCTGCGAGGAATGTCTTGGAAGGCGCTTTCGGCCAGAGGTTTTGCAGGTGACCTATCGTGGTTATAACGTGGCTGAAATTTTGGAGCTCACTGTGGAGGAAGCCCTGCATCTTTTCGGCCAGGTTCCATCTTTAGCAGAAAAGCTAAAATTTTTGGGAGAAGTGGGACTTTCTTACCTGCGCTTGGGGCAAGAGCTCAAAACCCTTTCAGGAGGAGAACTTCAACGCTTGCATCTTGCCCGCTTGGTCTTTAAAAAGACAAAAGAACGGGTTCTTCTCTTTGATGTACCCTCGTTGGGATTACACTTGAGAGACATTCAACAGCTTTTAGATTTTTTTGACCGTTTATTAGCAGAGGGTTTTACTGTGGTGGTGGCTGATAATCATCCGGCTTTCGTGCTTTTAGCAGACGAGATCTGGGAGATAAAAGACGGAAAGATCGCCTTTCAAGGTCCACCTAAACAATGGTTAAGCCAAGACACCGGATTTTCAAGGTTTTACCGAAAATATCTTTCTTTAGTGGATATTAGTTTTTAAAAGGTTACACTCAACCAAATAAAACCAAGACTTAAGGAGGCATTTATGAAGGTGTTTCAAAAGTTGTTTTTATTCTTTTGTGGTGTTTTTTTACTTTGGGGATGTACTACTACCTCTCAAAGTCCATCTCCATCTACAGAAACGCCCCCTCCTCCCAAGCCCTTTTATTCTGGTACCGAATTTCCCGACATTGTGGTGCCTAATGAGATGAAAATTGATCAATCTAGTTCCATGATCGTTAAGACTAAAGATTATGTAGGCGGGGTTTTGGTGCTCAAAGGTCGGGTGAAGGCGTGTTCACTTGAGGAATTTTTTAAGAACCAACTTCGATCTCGGGGTTGGGATTTAGTGGGGAGCATTTATTATCGCAATATTCTTTTGGCCTTTAAAAGGGAGAATGGGTTTTGCATGATTTATATTACTGATTCTTCTTTCAATACCGAGGTACAGATCTGGGCAAGCGAAAATTTGGGTCATGATTCTTTCCGGTAAAAGGATCCTTTTAGGGGTTTGTGGAGGAATTGCTGCTTACAAGGCCCCAGCTCTTTTGCGACTTCTTACAAAAAAGAACGCTATAGTTCGAGTTGTTTTAACAGAAGGGGCGGAAGCCTTTATCGGTCCTCTTACTTTTGAGGCCCTGAGCCAAGAAAAGGTCTTTTGTCAGCGCGATTTTCTCTCTCCGCCTCCGGGTCTTATTCCACACACCCATTTGGGACGTTTTGCACAGGCTATTGTGGTGGCTCCGGCAACGGCTTCTTTTTTGGCAACGCTTTCTTGCGGAAACGCGCAAAGTCTTTTAGTGGCCTCTATCATGGCTTCTAAGGCCCGGGTCCTTATTTGTCCGGCTATGAATGTAAGTATGTGGGAACACCCCGCGGTACGAGAAAATGTGGCTAAACTCCTTTCCTGGGGCTATGAAGTACTTTGTCCGGGAGAGGGTGAACTTGCGTGTGGAGAGCTGGGGCCGGGAAGACTTCCTGAAGAAGAAACCATTATTTCTCACCTAGAAAGGCTTTTAGCCCCCCAAGATTTTTCCGCAAAAAAAGTTTTAATAACAGCAGGCCCCACACGGGAACCATTAGATGCGGTGCGTTTTATTTCTAACCGCTCTTCCGGAAAAATGGGGCTAGAACTTGCCAAAGCAGCCTGGAAAAGGGGGGCGGAAGTTACTTTGATACACGGTCCTTTGGCTATTTCTCCACCTCCGTTTCTTAAAACTCTCCCTGTAGAAACCACTTCTGAAATGGCAGAAGCTGTTTTGTCGCGTCTGGCAGAAATAGATGTTTTGATTATGGCTGCGGCGGTGGCAGATTATCGCCCTGTCCGGGTTTATCCGGGTAAAATGAAAAAAAACAGCCCTTCACTTACCATTTCTTTGGAACGCACTACTGATATCTTAAGCGAAGTTACCAAACACAAGTCTCCCGGGCAAATAATTGTCGGTTTTGCTGCCGAAGAAAAAGATTGTCTTCGTCAGGAAGCCTTGCGAAAGCTTCGGGAAAAAGGGCTTGATCTTATTATTGCCAACGATATTACCAGGCCAGAAACAGGCTTTGAGGTGGAAACCAATGAAGTCTACCTTTTTTTTGCTGATGGAAGAGAAACTCATATCCCTCTGGCTTCCAAAGAAGAGGTGGCCTGGAAGATCCTTGACGCCGTGAAGGAGCTTTTTTGATGTCCTATAAGAAGCGTCTATCCCGTTTGAGAAAGGCTTTTCTGCCTAGGGCGGAGGCCTTTTTGATCACTTGTCCGGAAAACCGCCGTTTTCTTTCCGGCTTTCCTTCAGAAGATGTAAGTCTTCAGGAGAGTGCTGGGGCCCTTCTCCTCACCCGTAAAGAGGCCTTTATCCTTACTGATCCTCGTTATCAGGAAGAAGCGAAAGAATGTTCCCCCCTTTTTGAACCGCGCATTTATCGACACGGCCTTGAGGCCGAGCTTGAGGGCCTTCTTTCTTTATTAAAAGTGCGTTCTCTCTTATTAGAACCCCATTGTCTTTCTTGGGCCTTTTTCAATCGTCTCCAAAAGAGACTTTCGGCTGTAGAATTAAAAGAGGCTCCGCCCCTAGTGGAGCGCATACGCGAAATCAAAGACGCAGAAGAGCTGGAAGCAATCAGAAAATCTTTGCGTATAGCAGAAGAAATTTTAGAAAGTATTGTGCCTCGGATACGTCCCGGAATTACCGAGAAGGCATTAGCGGCTCAGATTATCGAAATGGCCTATCGAAGGGCAGAGGGGCCTTCTTTTCCGCCCATTGTGGCCAGTGGCCCTAACGCCGCCAAACCCCACGCTGAACCTAGTGAGAAGGAACTTCGTTTGGGAGAACCCCTTATTATTGATATGGGTGTGAAATGGTGTGGTTATTGTTCTGATATTACGCGCACCTTTTGTGTTGGAAAACCTGAGCAACGGTTTAAAGAAGTTTATTCCTTGGTGCTCAAGGCCAAAGAAGAAGCAGAAAAAGTGCTCGCTCCGGGAGAACTTGCCAAAAGACCGGATTTGGTGGCCCGGGAGGTCTTTAGAAGGGCTGGTGTAGAAAGAAATTATTGGCATTCATTGGGCCATGGGGTAGGACTTGCTATTCATGAACCGCCTTCTCTTTCTTTTCGGAGCCGCAAAAAGCTGAAAGCAGGCCAAGTCGTTACGGTGGAACCTGGGCTTTATTTTCCAGATTGGGGAGGTGTACGCCTTGAAGATATGGTCTTCCTTAAAGAAGGGGGTTTTGAACGGCTCAATCGCCTCGGTTTTTGGTATCTTTGACTTTCTTGTGGGTCAGAACAAAGATTTCCCGGCTTGAGGCCCTGGTGCTCTTGGGGCGAAACCTTTTTACAGGTCCAATGCGATTTTTCACTTCTTCCACAAAATTTGGGAAGGCCTCTCCCTCAAAAACTTTTACAAAAAATACTCCTCCAGGTTTGAGGAGCCTTTCAGCCAGAAAAAGGGCCCTTTCAGCCAACGCAATAGAGCGAAAATGGTCTCCAGACCTATCTCCGGTAGTCTTGGGGGCCATGTCACTTAAGACTACGTCAAAATATTCAACATTAGCCTCCCTCAAAATTTCTTCCGGGCTAAGCTCAAAAATATCACCCTTAAGGAACAAAAAACGGGGATGGTTAATTTTTACCGGGTTTAAATCTATGCCTACCACCAATCCTTTTTTGCCTACTTTTTCTAGGGCGTATTTGCTCCAAGAGCCAGGTGAAGCTCCTAGATCAAGGACTTTTTGTCCGGATCTTAAAAGGTGATATTTTTGATCTGCTTCTTTCAGTTTATAAACGGAACGAGCAGGATATTTTTCTTCTTTGGCACGTTTGGCATAGTGATCTCGAGGTTTATAAGCCATAAAGGCAGCATAAAACTTCTCACCTAAGGAGGCAAGCTGTATAAAAAGGGCATAAAATTAGGGTAATGCATTGTAGTATGCGCCACTGCAAACATACTTTCGTCGAAAAGGTGCCTTTACTTTCTTTGCGAAAAGTGCAGAAGAGTTTTCGGGGACTCCAAGCCTTGAAGGAAGTCTCTTTTGAGCTTTTCTCGGGAGAAATTTTGGGTCTTATTGGGCCTAATGGAGCGGGAAAGACCACCCTTATCAACCTTATTACCGGCTTTTTGGAACCAGATGCTGGTTCTATCCGTTTTGCTGGCGAAGAAATTGTGGGTCTAGCCCCGGAAAAGATTGCCCGAAAAGGGATATTGCGTACCTTTCAGCATATCCAGATCTTTGATGGTCTTTCAGTCTTTGAGAATGTCCTTCTAGGACTTACCCGTGAGACCAAAAGAAAAATCTGGCATGATCTTTTGGGTCTCAAAAGGGGTCGCAGCGAGGAGGATTTTTTCAGAAAGCGCGTGGAAGAAGTGCTCAAACTTTTTGGCTTGGAAAAATGGGCCTTTTTGCCGGCGGAATCTCTTCCTTATGGTGAACAGCGGCGGGTAGTATTGGCCCGGGCAGTGATTTCCAACCCCCGTCTTCTCCTTCTTGATGAGCCTGCTGCAGGGCTTTCTCCCCGTGAGACCAAAGATTTGATCTCTCTCCTCAAAAGGCTCAGAAACAAAGGTTTAAGTGTCCTTCTTGTGGATCACGATGTGGAACTGGTGTTAGAGGTATGTGACCGTGTAATAGTACTTGCTTTTGGAGAATTAATTGCTGAGGGGCCCCCAGCCCAGATTCGGGAAGATCCAAAGGTTTTGGAGGCCTATTTCGGAGAAGAACATGCTTCGCGTCGAAGGGCTTGAGGTCTCATACGGTCATATTAAGGCTTTGAAAGGAGTTTCCTTTGAAATTCGCGAAGGTGAACTCTTTGTTCTTCTTGGACGAAACGGGGCCGGGAAGAGCACCCTTCTCCTTTCTTTGATAGGGCTCATTACTCCCGAAGCCGGGAAGATTTTTTTGAAAAAAGAAGAAATAAGCTCTCTTCCTCCTTGGCAAAGGGTAAAAAAAGGTATGGTGTTGGTACCAGAGGGACGACGTATCTTTGCCTCTTTGAGTGTGAAAGAAAATTTAGAACTAGGAGCTTTTGTCTCCAAAAAGGGAAAGTCAACAAAGATGGAAGAGGTCTTGGAGGTGTTTCCCGTCCTTAAAGAACGATTTTCATTTCCCGCCGGAGCCCTTTCTGGAGGCGAGCAACAAATGCTTGCCCTTGCCAGGGCCTTGATGAGTGATCCTGAGATAATGCTACTTGATGAGCCTTCTATGGGGCTTGCTCCCAAAGTAGTTGGAGAGATCTATCGGATTTTAGAGAAACTCAAGGGGCGGCTAACTATCTTTCTGGTAGAACAGAATATAAACCGGGCTTTATCCTTGGCGGATCATATCTTTTTACTGGAAGGGGGAGTTCTTTCAGCCTCATGGGATCGGAAAGAAGTGGATTTCAAGTTTCTTGAAGCAGCTTATTTGGGCGAAGAAAAGTGACGATGATGATCTCGGCCCAGATAAAAATTGAGCCAAGAAGAAGTACCTGCAAGATTCCAGTCTCTTGGGGGTATAAAGCCTTCTTTGAGCTTTTCTTCCTTTCCTAAGGCCTTTAGGCGTTCATAAACGCGCACGTAAAGACATCTTTTTTCAGGGTAGACTTCACAATAGCCGTCCTGGCTTCCTCCGCAGGGGCCATTAAGGAGGCCTTTTGCACACTGACTTTGAGGGCACAGAAAAGCGAGTTCACCGAGGGTACAATCCCCACAACGTTCGCAGTCGAAGAGAAATTTTTTGAGAGAATATTCAAGTTTGGTGAAAAGTGGTTCTAAGCGAGAGCCGGAAATTTTGGAGGCCAGCTTTTTAGCCTGAGGATAAAAGGCTTTGCCAGGCTCAAAAAAGAGGTCGTGTAGAAAGCAATTGAAGAGAAGTGAAAAAGGAGCGCGGGCAGCATTTGCCCTTTCGTTTCGTTCTGGGAGGTTGAGCCCGCTCTCAGGGTCTTTACGGTAGAGATAAAAAGTATCAGGGGGGGAGTCTTGAAACTCTCCTACGAATTCCTGCCAGTGAGAAAAAAATTCTTGAGCTTTTTCCAGGAGGAAGATGATATCTTGGTAAACCGGTTTGGCTCCACAAATGTGGACGCCTTTATAACCCATGCCCTTAAGAACCGCTATTAATTTGGCAGCCCTTATAAGGGCTGCTTTAGGGCCCCATTTTTCTTCTTCTTTTTCGACCCGAGCCATAAAGGCCCGGCTTATACGTACCCCAGGTACTACCCCCCGAAAGATGATTTTAGCAAGGCGATAATCCATTACTAGCACACTACCAAGGAGCGGAACATCAAGGCTTTCTTCTTTCATGTAGAGGAGAAGTTCGTGGAATTTGCGGGCATCAAAACCCACTTGGGTAATAACGAAGTGTGCCCCAGCAGCCACTTTGCGGTGGAGTTTGTAGTATTGTGGCAAAAGTTCGGCTTCATAACGTTTAAAGGGTGAAACTACGCATCCCTTAAAGAAAGGCATGGGAGGCAATTTTACCCCCCCTCCAGGGGCCTCTTCTGGAAGTTCGAATCCTTTCTCCATAGCGCTTATCAGTCGCAGAAGATGAACTGCATCTAGGTCAAAGACTGGTTTGGCCTTTCCCATAAATCCATAACGGGGATAGTCTCCGGTGATGATGAGAAGGTTATGAAGTCCTTCACGATCTCGGGCAAAAAGAGTGCTTTCTATCTGGTTACGGTTTTTATCCTTACAAGAAAAATGGAGGATAGGATCAAGACCGGCGGCTTTAATTTCGCGTCCTAAAATTTCAGGAGAAAGAGCCGGATGCCCGCCGGCATTTTCGGTAATAGAAACCCCATGGAGGCGATGATCTTGGGAGGCATCTTCTACGAAACGGATAATTTTTCGGAATTCCCTCAATCTGGTAGAACGCCCCGGAACGAGTTCGTAAGTAATGGTGAAGACCCCTTTGGTTGCCAGACTTTCGCGAAAAGAGGGCCTTGGCGGCATTAATTTTCTCCCGTAAGACCAAGGCTTTTGAGCTTACGATGAAGATAACTTCTTTCAAGGCCGATGGCCTCCGCAGTTTGAGAGATATTGCCTCGATGTTCGGCAAGCTTCCGTCTTAAAAATTCTCTCTCAAAGAGGCTGCGAGCTTCTTTGAAATTGGAACACTTAAACCAGGGTTCCTCATCTGAGGGAGAGGGGCTTGTGACAGCAAGAATTTCAGGTGGAAGATCCTCTAACCCGATCACCTCTCCCTGGCTCATAATTACTAATCTTTCGATGAGATTGCGAAGCTCCCTTACATTTCCCGGGAAGGAATAACGGCAAAGAGCACTGAGGGCCTCCTTTGAGAGACGTTTATGCCCCAGGCCAGAGTGTCTTGCTAGTTCTTCGAGAAATTCTTCCACCAATAAAGGAATATCTTCCGGGCGCTCCCTTAAAGGCGGGATTCTGATTGGCACGACGTTAAGACGGAAGTAAAGATCTTCACGAAAACGGCCATCTCTAATCTCTTTTTGGAGATCTTTATTAGTGGCCGCAATAACTCTTACATCAACCTGAATTGTCTTTGTTCCACCAACTCTTTCAAAACATTTTTCCTGCAAGACCCGGAGTACTTTAGCCTGAGCAGAAAGACTCATATCTCCAATTTCGTCAAGAAAAATAGTTCCTCCGTGAGCAAGGTCGAATTTGCCTTTTTTAGTGGTGTGGGCTCCGGTAAAAGCCCCTCGCTCATGACCAAAAAGTTCGCTCTCAATAAGTTCTTCCGGGATGGCTGCACAATTGACAGCCACAAAAGGCCTTTGGGCCCGACGTGATAGCTGGTGGATCATCCTAGCAGCCACCTCTTTGCCCACACCCGATTCCCCGGTAATGAGTACTGTAGCATCAGTGGTAGCCACTCTGCTTATTTCACGCTTTACCTTTTCAATCAGGGAACTCTTGCCAGTAAGTCCTCGAATGGCAAAGCGAGCTTTAAGACGGATGTTTTCTTCTTGAAGATCTCTGAAGCGCAAAGCATTAGCTACCGTAACTACTACCCGATCGTAAGAGAGAGGTTTTTCCAGGAAATCAAAAGCTCCTAATTTGATGGCTCGAACCGCCATTTCAACGGTACCATGCCCGGAGATTACGATTACAGGAAGAGTGGGCTTTTCTTTTCGTAAACGTTTTAGAAATTTAAGACCATCCTCGTCTGGTAACCAAACATCTAGGATGATAAGATCTGGAGTTTCTTCGTTTAGCTTAAGGTTTCCTTGAGAGGCATTAAGGGCCGTTACTACTTGGTAGCCTTCATCTTCTAAAATATCTGAAAGGCTTTCGAGGATACTTTCTTCGTCATCAATGATAAGGATTTTGGCGCTCATGACCTTCTTTAGGAATCTCTATTATGAATTTGGCCCCTTGAGGGTTGTTATCTTCCACCCAGATGCGGCCTCCATGCTCCCTGATAATAGAATTGACAATAGCCAACCCTAGGCCACTGCCACCATTGGCAGAAAAATAGGGTTCAAAAAGCCTATCCCGGATTTCTGGGGCTATCCCAACTCCCGTATCAGCAACCTCCACACGGAGATAACCATTTTCTGGCGAAAGACGCACCGAAATTGCCCCCTTGCCCCTCGACATGGCACGGATGGCATTGTCGAAAAGATTTAAAAACACCCGTTTCATTTGTTCACGGTCAAACAGGGCTTGGGTATCACCTTCTTTTTCCACCGAAAACTTTATTTCATGATGTCCTTCCTGGTAAAGGTCTATTACTTCTCGAATGATCTGAAAAAGATCGGCATGCTCTACTCTTAAAGTCGGGAGTCTTGCAAAAGCAGAAAATTCGTTAACCAGGTGTTTTAGTTCTTCTACCTGTTTTTCAATAGTTGTGGTGCAACGGTCGAGAATTTCTTGGTTTTTGGGGTCTAAAAGACCAAAAAGCCTGCGGCGCAACCTTTGGGCAGAAAGCTGGATGGGGGTTAAAGGATTTTTGACCTCATGGGCTATCCGACGTGCTACCTCTCGCCAGGCTGCCAAACGTTGGATTCGTTCTTTTTCGGTAATGTCTTCAAGAAGACAGAGAAACCCGAGCTTTTCTCCATCTTCGGTTTCAAGTTGGGTGATAGTAATTGCCAAGATCAAAAAGTTTTCTTTAAGTTTTACTTGTACTGGTTGCTGAATAATTTTTCGGGGCTGCTGTCGCGCAGCGTTTAAAAGTTCCTGAGCTGTTTCTTGGTACTCCGGAGGTAGGACTTCAGAAATCATACGTCCTATAAGCCTTGAAGGGTGGGCTCCAAGCAATTTGGCTGCCAAGCGGTTAATAAGGGTAATACGTTCTTCGGTATCAAGCGCTACCACGCCAGCGGTAACGTTTGAAAGCACAGTTTCCAAGTAGGAAGTGCGTCGACGCAGTTCCTGGTTGGCACGGTGTAGAGCAGCGGTTGTTTCTTCGACTTTACGACGATATTCTTTAAGCTCTGCCGTCATACGCTGAAAGGCCTTGATAAGTTCGCCCACTTCATCTTCGGATTCTGGAGGAAGCTCTACGTCGAAATTTCCGTTGGCGATTTCACTCGTAGCCTGAGCCAAAGTATGTACTGGCTCTGTAAGTCTCCTTGCGAAACGAAGTCCAAACCAGATTGCCACAAAGATGGTGAGTAATGTTACCAAAAGCAGCATTAAAAGCAGGGAAGATTTGAGGGGGGCCTTAAAAAATTTAAGCTGTTGGTAGGTTTCTACCCCCTTACCCACCTCGCTAATAAGCTTTTCAATACCAGGATCAAGAAAAATACCCGTAGCTACTGCCACGGGCTTTCCTTGATATCGGGCCGGAATAAAGACCCGCAAAAGAACTTTATCTTTTAACCTGCTAATTTCACTCGTAGCTTCTCCTTCTTCCAAGACCTTTTTAAGCAAAGAAGGGGGAACACCTAGGCGTATGGAAGGTTTTTCTCTGTAAGCTCCTTTTAAAAGACGCCCTGAAGCTCTATAAACTTCAAGAGTGTCAAGTCGTAGACGTTTTCGCCATTCTTTTAGGTGCTTAGAGCGGAGGCGCTTGGTCTTTTTGAGGTAGCGTTTGATGAATTCATCGGCCTTTCCAGTGAGTTCTCGCTCTTTTTCTTGGTAAATTGATTGAGCTTCGAGAAGGGCTTCTTGAAGACTACGGTCTAAGTTACTGCTAAACCAAAATTCAAGACTTGTATCGATAAACTTTAAAGAAACCAAAAAGAGAAATACTGTAGGAACTAAAGCTAAGAAGAGAAAGGCTACCGCAATACGGGTCCGAAGTCTTTCGGCAAGCCGTCCTTTAGGACGGTCAAGAAAAATTTTGAGAACGTTCCGGATAACCAGATAGGCTACTAAAAGAAGTAAGATAGCATTAAGATGAAGAAGTCCGTAAGCCAAAAGATTTGCTTCTCCGGAGGGGATTTCTTTGAAAGCTTTAATTTCAACAAAGATTAAAGCTCCAAGGAGGAGAAGGGCAAACAAAATGATGGCAATTTCGCGTCTTCTCTTACGCCTTTCAATAACTTCCGGTGTGGAGGTCATGGATAATTCATTCCGGTAATTTGAAACGTACGTAAACCCAATCAGATTCTATTTTACCCCCCCGGAAGAGAAAGCGTAAGACACGGGATGTAAGACCAGGGCTTACTTTTTGGTAGATGATAACTTTTACTTTAAGCCGGTAAGATTTTCCTCTTTCAAGAGAGGTGAGGGGGAGGAGAGGAAGGGCTTTTATATCTCCAGCAAGAGCCAAGGCCTCTTCGAGAGAAGTAACATTTCGAGGAGGATAAGGGAGCCCTACGAAATAGACCTGGTAAAGATTCTTTATGGCGTTGTAATAAACCTCTCGTACTACTTCGTGGCGCAAGATCTTCTTGTCTCTACGGAAACGCTGAATTTTTTCTAGTTCTATAAAAAAACGCAGCTCAAAAGGAATGCCGTGGTGGAGGGCCTCGTCGAGTTTCGCAAAAGGCACATCAACCAACCTCCAGGAGCATACCAGGTAGCCTTGATGAGTTCCAAGCGTTAGATCTTGTATTTCAAGCGCTAGGGCTGGTGTTGCTAAAAGCCCTCCCAGGAAAAGAAAACCAAAAAATATTTTTAGCCAATTACCAATATTCTTTAACAATGACTTCCTCTAAAGGTTTACGTGAGGATCGCTGGTCTCTCCTTTTAGGATGGCCTAAAGCCACAACCGCCATGAGATCTAGATTAGGGGGGAGAGAAAGAGTTTCTCGTACTATCTCGGCGTTTTTCAAGATCTCCCCTAGCCATACTGCTCCCAAATTTAAAGCATGAGCAGCCAGTAACATATTTTGAATGCAGGCTCCCATCGCTTGATGATCTTTTACTTCGTGATACATAGCCTCCTTATCTACAAAAACGGCAATTACTACCGGGGCCCGACGTATAATTTCACCATAGCGGGTAAGTTGTGCCAAAGCCTCTCTTTTTTCAGAGTCTTGAACGATTACAAAACGCCAGGGCTGGTTATTAAGGCCGGAGGGAGCCCAAGTGCCAGCCCGAATAATTTCATAAATGGTTTCTTTTGGTACCGGATCCGAAGTATAATCGCGAACACTTCGGCGACTATAAATAGCTTCAAGGACCGGATTTTGAGAGCGTGGTTTTTCCATATCGACTTTCAAAGGCCTCCTTTTGGGCAAGTATTTTGTGCCTTATTTCCTCAAGAAGATTCCGATCGTCAAGGTAGGAGATTCTTCCCTGTTGGGCTTTGAGACGGGCTGCAAGACCTACCGCGAGAAGCCCCACATTAATAGCATCCATCACCGCGCGATCGTCAAAGATGGCACCTTTGGCCTGCCTAGAATAAGCATGGGCCCAGGGTGGAATTATAGCCCCCATGGCATTTAAGACTGTCAAAAGATAGCCACCAGCAAGGGTCAAGCCAGCGTCAGCCCCTACTGTAATTACTCCTACCACTTTGCCTTCCATGTAAGAAGGTTCACCATAAGCCACCATGTTTTCCAGACAAGTCATACGATCAATGAGATTTTTAAGGAGCCCAGAAGGGGCATACCAATAAACAGGGGTGCCAATGAGGAGCACATCAGCCTGGTTTATTTCTATAAGTAATTCTCGACCGTAATCTTCAAAGATACAGGGGAAACGGCAATTGGGTTCTTCATCCTGAATACAACCCTGGCAGGATTTGATTTCACCTTCATAAACACTTAAAAGCTTGGTCTCAGCTCCTTCCCTCTGGGCGGCCTCAAGAGCACACCTGAGGAGTTGTCCACTCCCACCAAAGGGATGCGGTGAGCCCAGGATACCCAAGACTTTGAGAGTCATTTTACTGCAAGACCTCCAACCAGAATTTAGGTAAAGCAAAAGAGGCACGATGTACTTCGTGATTGTAATATTTGGTTTCTAAAGGCAAGGTTCTTTGAGGTTGACGAGGATCTACCCCCGGGGCCCGTAAAATGTAAGCGTTATCACCTCCGAAGGAGGGAATGTCCGCCCGATAGCAATAAACTTCATCTTTGCCGTAAACTTCTACAAAGGTACGATAAGTCCATTCTAGGACGTTTTTCATGGTAAAAGGGGTGGCTGCTTGTTGGACTACAAGGCCTTCAGGGGCCAACTTTTTGAGAAGACGATGGAAACTGGTACTGAAAAGATCGTGTGAAAGTTCGATAGTACTTCCTTCGGGAGCGACATCGGGATCAGTGGAATCAATAATTATTAAATCAAAGGTTTCTTCTCTTTGAACAAGCTCTTCAACCAATTTATAAGCATCTGTAATAAGGAGCTTGAGGCGAGGATCATCTTTGGAGGGTAAAAGTTGCGGGAAAAATTTTTTTACTACTTCGGGAACTCGAGGATCAATATCGGCAATGATGATTTCTTCTAGATCTGGATACTTAAGGAGTTCGCGAGCGGCGCCAAAATCCCCACCTCCGCAAATGAGGACCTTTTTGATCTTTCCCTCAGGGCGACACTGGATTGGAATGTGGACCAAGGCTTCGTGATAAATGAATTCATCTCTGGTGGTAAATTGTAGGGTACCATTCAGGAAA
The DNA here is from genome assembly GCA_026986115.1 of Thermodesulfobacteriales bacterium. Taxonomy (GTDB): domain Bacteria; phylum Desulfobacterota; class Thermodesulfobacteria; order Thermodesulfobacteriales; family Thermodesulfatatoraceae; genus Thermodesulfatator. The sequence goes on along the minus strand of JALSPG010000124.1, from coordinate 11,218 downwards.
AGAATGCGCCCCCAAAAGATGTGCTCCATGACATAGAGAGTCTGGGGACCACCTTCAGAATAGATAATGTTTCCGTGATAGACATAGAAAAAGTCTCTCTGGACGGGTTCACCGAGAATCAAGCGGATTCCTTTTCCTTCTGTGGGGAGGGAGTCTTCCATAATAGTCATCTTTTTCGCCTCCTAAAGCTTCTTAGGAAAGATAGCTCAAGCTTTACGGGGAGAAAAGTTTTTATTGACAGGTTCATAGGACTTTTTGTAAGTAAGCTAAAGGGCTTTGACAGCGCTATTTTGGGAATCTATAGCCAAGAAATTTTAATATCCTGTGAAAAACGCTATTTTTGGCATTAAAGTCGGGATAGCTAGATTTTAAAAATTGCGTCTTTGGGTTTATAAAGCTGCTAGCCCAAGTAGTGACTTTAAGAATAGCGAAACACAAATTTTAAGGAGGTGTCCGATGTCGAGGTTTTTAATTCAGCGTCCTTTGCCTCATGGAGGCAGGTTGGTAGAGAGGGTTGTAACTGACAAAGAAGCAGCCAAAAAGATGATTCGGGGTTGTCCTTCTTATGACATTAAGCCCACTCTCCATTATGAGACCGGGGTGCCGGTACGCAACGTATACCGTGAGATCATGTCCATTTGTTATGGTTTCTTTAGTCCGGTAGAAGGTTCCATGAAACAGGCGGAGGTAGAGCGCATTCTTAAAGAGCGCCGCCTTTTAAACGAGTGGATCTTCCCTTATCCTTTAGTATTTGACATTAGCGAGGAAGATTATAAGCAGCTTGGTGTTGGCCCGGGTGACCGTTTGGTTCTCAATCTTAAGGGTAAGCCTTTTGCTATCCTTGATATCGAAGAAGTCTGGCGGATTGATAATCCGGAAGAGCTTGCACACTTGACCTTTGGAACACCGGAACGCAATCCAGAGGTAGTACGTGAACCTTTCAACAAGAAGCATCCTGGTTGGGTAATTTATCGAAGCCTTCAGCCAGTGGTTTTGGCTGGTAAGTATACTATTATCAACGAGCCCAAGTTCCGTCCGCCTTTTGATCGTTTTTGGTATCCGCCTCGCAAGAGCCGTGAAGAATTCGACCGCCGTGGTTGGCGGACGGTGATTAACCACCAGACTCGTAATGTGCCGCATGTTGGTCACGAATTTTTGATGAAATGTGCCGCCTTTACCGGCGACGTAGAGCCTTGTCATGGTATCCTTGTCAACGCGGTTATTGGTGTGAAGCGCCGTGGTGACTATCCTGACGAAGCCATTGTCGAAGGTCATGAGGCCGTAAATAAGGGTGGCTACATTAAGCCTGAGCGTCATCTGCCCACCATTGTGCTCTGGGATATGCGTTATGGTAACCCGCTTGAATCTTTGCTCCACGGGATCATCCGTCAGAACATGGGTTGTACTCACCACATGTTTGGCCGTGACCACGCTGCCGTAGGTGAGTACTACGATAAGTGGGCTACCCAGATCCTCTGGACCAAGGGTATCCCAAGCTATGGTTTCCCTGCTCCGCCCACTGATGTCCCCTACGGCTTAGATATTCGTCCGCAGAACATGAGGGAATTCTCCTACTGCCCCACCTGTAAAGAAATGGCTTACTCTGAGACCTGTGGCCACAAGAGGGAAAAGCTTTCTGGTAGCTTCCTCCGTGGTATGGTGGCTGAAGGAGTGCAGCCGCCTGCAATTATTATGCGGCCTGAAGTTTACAAGGTTATCGTAAAATGGTGGAAGCATTTTGGTTATCCTTTCTGTAACGAAAAGTACGTGGTCAACAAGGAAAAAGAGCTTGAGGTAGATCTTGAAGATCTTTAAAGAACATAAACCTTTAAAGGAGGTCCAAAATGGGTGAATATTTTATGGTAGTACTTCTGGATGATTACCGGATGAGTAAAATCCGGGGTACCGGGTTAGAAGAGAATATTAAATATATGTTTGGTGGTGAGCTCCGTCTCCTTGAGGTGAAGGTAAATGAAGAACTAAAAGATAAAATTCTTCAGGAGTTTGATACAGCGCGGGTAGACTCTCGCGGGGCCATTACTGATGTGCCGGTGGCTTTTATGCGGGAACTTTTTAATCAGGTTGTAGAAAAGAAGTCTCTTGGCCCCGAAGTAGTAGAGGCCGTGCTTGCCAAAGTAGATGAGATCAAGAAAGCTGCAGAGAAAGAATCAGAATATCTCCCGCCTCCAGAGATCGAATAAAAAAGTTCTTTAAAAGCCGCCCTTCGGGGCGGCTTTTCTTTTATCCATGGTAAAAACTGGTCTTGAAAGGCTCTGCCGGGGAGACTGGCAGAAGTTTCTTAGAGGAAGACGTTTAGGACTTCTTACCCATCAAGCAGCAGTTTTGCCAGATTTGACCCCGGCACATTTGGTATTAAAAAGACTTTTTCCAAAAGAACTTCGTCTTCTTTTTGCCCCTCAGCATGGTCTTTTTGGGGATGCTCAGGCCAATATGATTCCTTCTGCGGATTTTGTGGAAGAAGAAACCGGATTAGGAGTAGTAAGCCTTTATGGACCTCGCTTGGCTCCCCAAGCCGAACATCTGGAAGAGATAGACGTCTTGGTGGTGGACCTACAGGATGTAGGGTGCCGGGTCTATACTTATATTTGGACTCTTTTTTTGGCCCTTAGGGCCTGCGAAGCAAAAGGAGTAGAAGTTTTGGTATTGGATCGTCCTAACCCTCTTGGAGGGCAAATGGAAGGCCCTATTCTGGAGGAAGATTTGTTTTCTTTTGTAGGGCTTGTTCCTCTTCCTTTACGGCACGGTCTGACCATAGGAGAACTGGCCCTTTATTTTAAGGCCCTTTTGGGACTTTCTCTGACACTTGAAGTGCTCCCAATGGATGGCTGGAAGCGCGATATGTTTTTCCCTGATACGGGTCTTCCCTGGGTTCCGCCTTCTCCCAATATGCCTTATTTTGATACGGCTTTAGTTTATCCTGGGCAAGTCCTCTGGGAAGGAACAAACCTTTCTGAAGGGCGTGGAACTACTAGACCTTTTGAAATTTTTGGTGCTCCTTGGCTTGATGAAAAAGAACTGTTTTCGAATCTGCCTTCTCTTCCAGGAGTAATATGGCAGCGGGTACAATTTATTCCTTGGTACGACAAATGGGCCGGGAAGAATTGTCGGGGGCTCAGATTATTTGTTACACAAAAATTTACTTATCGCCCGGTGTGGACCACAATTACTTTGTTGGATGTGATAGTCAAATTTGCCGCCTTTTCTTGGCGACTTCCCCCCTATGAATACCAATGGCACAAAATGCCTATTGACATTATAGTTGGAACAAAAAAGCTTCGAAAACTACTGGGAGAAGGGCAAAAAGAACTTTTAAAAAAGATTACTGAAGAGGGGTTACCTGAATTCAGGGAGAGAATAGAGCCTTTCTTTTTATATTAGAGATGCCAAAGAGCAAAAAAGGCCCATCTAATCAAAAAGAGAGTGATCAAAAACTTCTAGAGCCCAAAGTAACGCGGTTTAAATCTAACAAAGAGAGAGTAAGGACTCTCCTTTCCCATTTTAAAAAAGATGATCGGGTTTTAATCCTTATTTGGGCTGATCCGGATTCTATAGCCAGCGCTTTAGCCATGAAACGCCTTATTCGTCCCCGTGTTTCCGGGGTTACTATCTCTCACGTGAATGAGATCCGACGATTGAATAATCTTGCTATGGTCCAGCTTCTCAAAATACCCCTTGTCAAATGGCGTCAAGTTAAGGTGGGAGAGTACACTAAAAAAGTCCTCATAGATTCACAACCCCCTCACAATGCCGAATTTCAGAAGCTTAATTTTGACGTAGTTATTGATCACCACCCGCTTACCAATGGTTGGGATGCTCCTTTTATAGATATTCGTCCGGAGTATGGAGCCACTTCTTCAATGATGACGGAATATTTACGAGCCCAAAAAATAAAACCTTCGGTTATTTTAGCTACCGCCCTTATCTACGGTATCAAAACTGATACCAGTAATTTCGAAAAAGAATGTACCATTCAAGATGTCTTATGCTTTCAATATCTCTTCAAACATATGAACAGACATCTTCTCCACAAGATAGAGGCTTCAGACATTAGGCGTTCGGAACTCAAATATTTTCGTAAGGCCTTCGAAGAGGTAAAAATTCGCAAACAACGCCTTTTTTCACATATAGGAAAGGTACCTAATCCGGATATATTGGTAGTAATTGCGGATTTTTTTAATCACGTACACGAAATTGGCTGGGTATTTATTTCTGGAGAATACCGAGACCGTTTAGTGGTTATTATTCGTTGTGATGGTTACCGCAAAGATGCTGGAAAATTGGCTCAAAGGGTCTTTGGTTCTCTAGGGTTTGCCGGAGGGCATCGGGAAAAAGCCCGAGCGGAAGTGCCTCTTGAAAAACTTAATAATAATGTAGCCAATTTTACGACACGCAGCCTTATTCGAATCTTAGAAAAGCATTTTCGCAAATAGGAGGACGAGATGCCCATTTACGAATATCAATGTTTAATATGCGGAAAAATCTGCGATCATCTCGTCCTGAGTCGAGATTTTGAACCTTATTGTAAATATTGCGGTTCTAAAGAAGTCCAAAAGTTGATCTCGCGTGTGAGGGTGCGCCTTTCTTTGGATACCAGAATTGATCGGCTATCTGACCCTTCTATTTTGGGAGCCGTTGACGAAAATGATCCCCGGGCGGTTAAACGTTTAATGGAACGTTTTGGAGCTGAATTCGGCGAGGAGCTGGGTGACGATTTTGACGAATTGATGGAAGCAGCTGAAGAAGAAATGGCTTTAGAAACTTCCCCGAGAAAGACCGAGTCTAATCAAAACTCAAATTCTTTGGAAGAAGATGTTTCCACAGAAGCAACATCTTCTGGAAAAAGCCTCAATACTTTGGGCGGAGAAAAAACATGAAAAACCTCAAAATACCAGTAATAGCTCTTATTTTGGCTGGAGGACGTGTTGATGAACTTTCTGTCCTTACTTTCTTTAGACCCAAAGCAGCTGTTCCCTTTGGCGGACTTTACCGGGTAATAGATTTTCCGGTAAGTAATCTCATGTATTCCGGTATTTTTATGGTTGGAGTACTTTCCCAATATCGTCCCTACTCTTTAATGAATCATCTAGATTATGGGCTTCCATGGGATATGACCGGCAGAAGACGCGGGCTTTATATCCTTCCTCCTTTTAAAGGAAGAGAAGCTTCGGATTGGTACAAGGGGACAGCTGATGCTGTATACCAAAATTTAGAATTCATTAGGCGTTGGACACCCGAGGTCGTTCTTATTCTTTCAGGGGATCATATTTATCATATGGATTACCGGCCCTTTCTTGAGTTTCACCGGGAAAATCGAGCCGATTTAACCATTGCTTTTACTCCGGTAGCCAAAGAAGAGGCTGCCCGCTTTGGGCAAGGAGTGATAGAAGAAAAAAGCTTTTTGGGAGGACCTCTTAAAGATTATCGAGAAAAGGTCTCTCCTCCTGTCTCCTCGTATGCTTCTCTCACTATTTATGCCTTTCGTCCCGAGGTGCTGGAAGAGGTTTTAATGACCCATGTCAAAGAGGAGGCTTACGAATTTGGCCGCGATATTATTCCCCGCATGATTGGTTCATATCGTCTCTTTGGTTTTATTTTTCGAGGCTATTGGGGATATACTCGTACACTTGAAGAATATTGGCAGAGTCATATGGATCTTCTGGGTCCTAATCCTCGAATAGATCTTAAGAAATGGCATATATGTACTAATTTGGCCCATCGGGGAATAAGGGACCGCAAACCAACCGTGTTTGCACAGGGAGCGCGTATTTGCGATAGCCTTTTTTATAACGGTTCTTATATTGCCGGGGAGGTGGTGCGTTCGGTCCTTTCACCCGGGGTAAAGGTGGAAGAGGGGGCAATGGTCAAGGACTCTATCCTCCTTTACGACACCGTGGTCAAGCGCGGGGCAAAACTGGAACGAACTATTACAGATACCGAGGTTATCGTGGGCGAAGGGGCTAAAATTGGTGGTGAAGAAGGGCTTACCGTAATTGGGCGGTGTACCGAAATTCCCCCCGGAATATCTTTAGCTGGTGGGGTAACGGTTTATCCCCATCTCAAAAAAGAAGCCTTTGATTCAGAATATTATCCTTCCGGGGCAATTATTTCCTAGCTTGATGATTAAACGGAAAGTGGTAATTCAGGACGATTTAGGCCTTCATGCGCGGCCTGCAGCCAGGCTTGCCGAAACTGCCCGCAAATTCAAGGCCAAAATTTATTTAAAGAAAGGTGGGCAACAAGTCGAAGCAGGAAGTATATTAGATGTGCTCGCCTTGGCCTGTACTAAAGGTACTATAATAGAAATTTGCGCCGAAGGTGAAGAGGCCGAAAAAGCGGTTTCGGAAATCGCAGAATTATTGACCCAGAAGATCTCATGAAACAACTTAAAGGTATTGGGGTCTCGCCAGGGGTAGCAATTGGTCCAGCCTACATTTTGCTTACCGGTCGGATCAAAATAACCCGGCGCATTTTAAAACCCGAGGAAGTTGCTCGAGAAATAAGGCGTTTTCACCGCGCCCTAGAAGAAACCATCCGGGATCTTGAAGAGGTCAAAAAGCACATTCCTTCTGAAATGTCGCAGCCCCTTTCCATTATCGATGCCCATATTTTAATGTTGAAAGATCCCTCTCTTCTTCGCGAGACCGAAAGATATATCCGCGAATCTTTTATGAATGCGGAGTGGGCCTTGCGAAAGGTTCTTTCCCGGTACCAGCAAATTTTCTTGACTTTGGGAGATTTTTATCTTCGTGAAAGAATTCACGACTTAGAACATCTCATTGACAAAGTGATTCTTACTCTTCAGGGGCAGAATAATCAAGCTTCTCTTAAGGAGCCAGCGGTAATTGTAGCTCATGATCTTTCTCCGGCGGATACAGCTCGCCTGCGTCCGGATACTACGCAAGCCTTTGTGACCGAAGTTGGAAGTCGGACTTCTCATACGGCTATTGTAGCCCGAAGTCTTGGGATTCCGGCAGTGGTAGCGGTAAAAGGGGTTACAGAAGCTATAAATCCTGGAGATCTTTTAATTGTAGATGGGCTTTCTGGAGAGGTGATCGTAAATCCTACTCAAGAGGTGATCGAAGAATTTTTAGACCGGCGCCTACAATGTCAAGAAAGGCGGGCTTTTCTCTCTAAATTTGCCAAAGAACCAGCCATTACCACAGACGGCCGCCGGATTGCCATCCGGGCCAATATTGAATTGCTAGACGAAATTCCGCTGGCTTTGGAATTCGGGGCAGAAGGTGTAGGGCTTTACCGTACCGAATACCTTTATGTTACAAGGCGAGATTTGCCTGACGAAGAAGAACTTTACCGGAGTTACCGACAGGTGGTAGAGAGCTTGCATCCTCAATTGGTTACCTTTCGAACGCTAGATATTGGAGGAGATAAATTTGCCCAAGAATTAGATCTTCCAGAAGAAATAAATCCAGCTTTAGGATTACGTGCTATAAGACTTTGCCTTAGAAATCCTTCTCTTTTTAGGACTCAGCTTCGTGCTATCTTGCGCGCAAGTCTCTTCGGTCGAGTACGTATTATGTTCCCTATGATTTCAGGTCTGGGAGAACTCCGATTAGCTAAAGAAATTTTGGCTAAGGTAGCCGAAGAGCTTCGCCAAGAGGGGGTGATTCTTCAAGAATTGCCCTCTTTAGGAGTGATGATAGAAGTCCCCTCCGCAGTAGCGGTTGCAGATCTCCTAGCTCGAGAGGTAGATTTTTTCAGTATTGGAACCAACGATCTTATTCAGTATGCCCTTGCTATTGACCGAGGTAATGAAGAAGTGGCCCATCTTTATGAGCCCCTCCATCCGGGAATTCTTCGTCTTATCAAACAAATCGTAGAGGCAGGGCATGCAGAAGGAATAGAAGTAGCCATGTGTGGTGAGATGGCCGGAGAAATCTTTTGTGTGCCTTTGTTGGTAGGTTTTGGTTTAGATGAGCTAAGTATGAATCCCCAGACGATCCCGGCAGTTAAAAATTTGGTTCGCAGACTTTCTTTCGAAGACTGTAAAAACTTGGTGAAAGAAGCCTTAAATTTACCTACCCCTGAAGATATACGGGCTCTCCTTTTAGATTGGTTTAAAAAAAGGGGTTTAACTCCTCTTTGGGAAGGCCATTAAAGTCCTTTTGTTTTCAGTGTCTGAATGCGGTTCTTCATCCGATCTATGAATTGTCGCAAATCGCTTTTTAATTCTGGAAGTGTCTGATGCCCCCGATTATAAACTTTTTGAAGCTCTCCCAGCCAGTATTCCAGACTTTCTATCTCTTTTTTAACCAGTTCTTCTTGGACTTTCTTTTTAATCTGTTCCAAAAGTTTACGATCGATATTCATTCTTTCCTCCAAAAGGTGTTTTTTTAGCTTTTAAAAATTTGTTTTCATCAAAGATAAGACATAGAGAGACCCTTTTGGAGAGGGAAGTTTGCTGTTACCTTAGGGGTAACCTCAGAGGAGGAAAAGCACATGAATGCACATCCTCACGGGCAAAAAGCAGGAGAAGAAAAGTTTGTTCCGCGTCTCGTAGCTTGGGAACTTACACGCCACTGCAATTTGAATTGTATTCATTGTCGGGCTGCTGCTAGTCGAGGACCTTATGAAAATGAACTTACTACCGAAGAGTGTTTACGTATTCTTAAAGAGATTCGCGAAGTAGGAACCCCTATTATTATTCTTACGGGAGGAGAACCCCTTTTACGTCCGGATATTTTTGAAATTGCAGCAGAGGCCTCTCGCCTTGGCTTTCGTCCGGTAATGGCTACCAATGGGACCCTTCTTAATGATGAAATTGCAGTCAAAATGAAAGAAACCGGTATTGCTAGAGTTTCAATAAGCCTAGACGGGGCAGATGCCAAATCCCATGATAATTTCCGTCAGATGGAGGGGGCTTTTGAAGGTTCTTTGAAAGGAATAGAGATTCTTAAAAAGCATAAAATCCCTTTCCAGATCAATACCACTGTAACAGAAGTTAACGTAGAAGAAGTACCAAAGATCCTCGATTTGGCTTTAAAGCTCGGGGCTGTTGCCCACCATATTTTTCTTCTCGTTCCGGTTGGTCGGGGAAAAGAAATGGCCTCTCAAGCCCTCACCGCGGAAAAATATGAAAAGGTCCTCCACTGGTTTTACGAACAGCGTGGCAGGGTTCCTAAAGGGTTCCATCTCAAGGCTACTTGTGCCCCTCATTATTATCGTATCTTGAGGCAGCGAGCCCGTGAAGAAGGAAAAGAAGTAACGTTTGAAACTTTTGGCTTAGATGCTGTTACGCGGGGGTGTCTGGCGGGGACAGGTTTTTGTTTTATTTCTCATCGTGGAATAGTGCAGCCCTGTGGTTACTTAGAACTTAATTGTGGCTCTTTGAGGGATAAAAGCTTTCCTGAAATATGGTGGAACGCAGAAATCTTCCAAAACTTAAGAAATTTCAAAGGATACAAGGGTAAGTGTGGGCGATGCGAGTATGTCAGGGTTTGTGGAGGGTGCCGGGCGAGGGCTTACGAAACCACGGGGGATTATCTTGCCGAAGAACCCTTATGCCTTTATCAACCTCGTAAAAGGTAGCAAAAGGGGCCTCTGCGGCCCCCTGTGTTATTCAAAATATTTCTCCTCGATTTCCACTCCTGCTTCTTTAAGGCGTTGATAATCTTCTTTAAGCAAAGCGTTTGCAAGGTTTCGATTGGCTAATTCTTCTTCAAGAGTTTCGGTAGGAAACCCCATAGCATAGTAGCGATCAATAACATATTTTTCTCCATTCACTTCAAATTCAAACCTGGCTGCAAGGATATATGCTTCTTTTTCTTCGAGAATTTGAGCTTCAGGATGTATTTTTAGAATAATCGGCCGTTTTAAAAGGGTTACCCGGGCCTTTACTTTTTTTTCTTTAGCTATTTCAATGATTTGTGCTAGACGATCTACACGCATCTTTCACCTCCAGTCTTTTTTTGGGACCAATAGTTACGATGCGGGAATAAATCAAGGCCGAGCAGCTGAAAGTATCTTTCTGGCGCGCTGGCAGTCTTCGGCAATCTGACGGGCAAGTTCTTCAGGAGAAGAGAATTTTTTTTCCTCTCGCAAACGTTCTACAAAGGAAAGACAAATGAATTGTCCGTAAAGATCTCCTTGAAAGTCAAAGATATGGACTTCAGCAGAGAGATACCCGTCTCCGAAGGTAGGGTTAAAACCGAGATTCATAACACCCGGCAGAGTTTTTTCATTAAAATGAACGAATACTGCATAGACACCCGTCTTGGGTAAAAGCTTTTCTCGTGAAAGCTTTAAATTGGCAGTGGGGAATCCTAAGAGGCGTTTTCCTCGGCCATGTCCAGGTATTACCTTGCCACAGAGTTTATAATAGCGTCCTAGAAGTTTGGCTGCTAAAGATACATTGCCTTCGGTAATAAGTTCTCGAATAAGGGTGCTTGAAACCGTAAGGCCATCTACCTTCTGGGGAGGAATAACAACTACTTTAAAGCCAAAGCGTTCTCCAAGGAGACGTAAAAGTTCGGTATCTCCTCTTCTTTTTCGTCCGAACCGATAATCGTATCCTACGATGAGTTCTTTAATTCCCAGCCCCCGGACAAGAATTTCTTCTACAAAATCTTCCGCCTCCAGGCTGGCAAGTTCGGGGGTAAATTCTAAAAGGAGAAGATAATTGAGTCCGGCTTTTTCAATAAGTTTGATTTTTTGCTCTAGAGTACAGATGAGCTTCGGGGGAGTTTCTGGCCTCAGAACCTGCAAGGGATGAGGGTGAAAGGTGACAGCTATAGCCGTACCTTTTCGGGCTTGGGCTCGTTTTACAGTTTCACGAAAAAGAGCTTGGTGGCCCAGATGTACGCCATCGAAGTTGCCAATGGTAGCCACACAATAAGGGAGGTTAATAGGTAAGTCTTCGCGTTTTATGATTTGCATAGTTTTAAGGGATCTCCACTTCTGCTGGGGCTAAAATGTTTCCAGATTTAGGTTTGGGCAGCTGGAAACGCCGGAAACGCCACCCTGGGTGGCGCAAAATTCCTTTAAAAGGGGGTTTGCCCTTTACATTCCCAATAAGTTTTACTTTTTGGGGGTCGAAATCTTCTTCAATAAGGATTTCTGCTCCTTCTTGGGCGTTTATCACAGGGGCTAATTCTACCATTTCGAAAACTGCAAGTTTAAGTTTGCTGTGTATAGAACGGACAGCAGCCCCTATTTGGGCATCATCGTAGCGAGAAAGATC
>JALSPG010000123.1 GCA_026986115.1 Thermodesulfobacteriales bacterium | reverse complement strand
CAGGCGGAGGTAGCTTTTTAAGAAGGGCTTCGATAAAAGCCTTATTCTGTGCTACCATCTGATCAAACTCGTCTAGAACGAGGATTTTCAGCCCTTCTGCCCGCCATAAACGCCATTTAAAAATCCGATTAAGCCATGCAGGCGTAGTGATGAGGAGATGGGCCCCTTTTTCAAGGGCCTTTAACTGCTCCTCTGGAATATCATCCTTGGCTGCAAAAGGTGTAATCTTAAAGGGAAAATCTTTCGCCAAATTTTTTGCCAGTTCTGCAAGTTCGGAGGCGCGTTCAACATTTGTCACCAAGACCAGGGCTTCGGTCCTTTGGGGAGGTTCTCTCAAAAAACGATCCAAAATCACCAAAAGATAGGCAAGAGCCTTCCCGCTTCCTCGCCGGGCCTTAACAATAGCATCGTGCCCTTTTAAGGCCTGAGGCAAAAAGAGATCCTGAATGATGGTAGTCTTCCAAAAACCGAGCTCTTCTAGATTTTTAAGAAGGGCCGGATGGAGAGGAAAAGAAGTAAAAGGCCTCCCATGAAGGGCGACAACCAAAGGACGTATTTCTCTAGTATGTGCTACTTCTAACATCTCCTTTCCGGAAATCTTGGTGCGGGAGGGGGGACTTGAACCCCCACAGGCTTACGCCCACTGGATCCTGAATCCAGCGCGTCTACCAATTCCGCCACTCCCGCAACAGAAGTGGAGGGCGCGGCGGGATTCGAACCCACGACCTCTGGCTCCGGAGGCCAACGCTCTATCCACCTGAGCTACGCGCCCTCTTATCACAGATTTTAAACTTATGCTTTTGAGTGTCAACTTGCCTCTTCTTCCAATCGAACCCGGGCAAATTTCTTCTTGATATGAGGAATGAGGCCCCCGTCTTCAAGGAGCTCCTTCATGAAGGGAGGGATGGGCTGGCATCTGTAAGTCTTTCCTGTAGTGAGATCCTTAATCACACCTGCCTCTGGATCAATTTCCACCTCGTGCCCTTCTTCGATCTCTCGGGCAGCTTCAGGAGATTCGAGGATCAAAAGCCCAGTATTAAAGGCATTCCGATAAAAAATACGGGCAAAACTCTCGGCAATTACACAAGAAACCCCTGCCGCCTTGATGGCAATAGGAGCATGTTCCCGCGAGGATCCGCAGCCGAAATTCTTTCCGGCTACAATGACGTCTCCGGGCTCAACTTGTCTAGCAAACTCCGGGCGGGCATCTTCCATACAGTGTTTGGCAAGCTCTTTGGGATCAGAAGTGTTTAAGTAACGGGCCGGAATAATCACATCCGTATCCACATCATTCCCAAAGCGCCAAACTTTTCCTTTGATTTTTTTCATTTTCAAACCTCCGCTAAAGGCCCAATTCTTCGGGGCTCGCAATACGGCCCAGGATGGCTGAGGCAGCAGCCACCGCTGGGCTTGCTAAATAAACTTCGCTTTCCGGATGCCCCATTCGCCCCACAAAATTTCTGTTAGTGGTAGAGACCGCCTTCTCTCCCTTGGCAAGGATCCCCATGTGCCCCCCTAAACAAGGGCCACAGGTCGGGGGGCTTACAATAGCACCGGCTTCGAGAAAAATATCAATATACTTTTTCCTCAAAGCCTCCCGGTAAACTGCTGGGCTTCCCGGAATAATAATAGCTCTTACGTTGGGGTTAACCTTGCGCCCCTTGAAAATTTTGGCAGCTAAAGCCAAGTCTTCAAGGCGTCCGTTTGTACAAGAACCGATAACCACCTGATCAATATCAATGTGACCGACTTCGCTTATGGGCTTGGTATTGGATGGCAGGTGGGGAAAGGCTACCTGAGGCTCGATCTTCTCACAATCATATTCTCGAACCTCAAGATAACTAGCTTTACGATCGGCTTTAAAGACTAAGGGCTCTTTCTTGCTGTGTTTGCGCACGTAAGAGAGGGTCTTTTTATCAGGCTCGATAAGCCCTACCTTTCCTCCCGCTTCAATGGCCATATTGGCCATAGTGAAGCGCTCAGCCATAGAGAGACGCTTTATTGCCTCTCCCGTAAACTCCATCGCCTTATAAAGGGCACCATCTACCCCGATGTCGCCGATGGTGTAAAGGATAAGATCCTTTCCCGTGACCCAAGGACGCAACCGACCGCGGTAAATAAATTTGATACTCTCCGGCACCCGAAACCAGGTTCGTCCCGTAATCCAGGTAGCAGCAAGATCTGTAGAACCCACCCCGGTGGCAAAGGCTCCCAAGGCTCCATAAGTGCAAGTATGACTATCTGCCCCAATGACAATATCGCCACAGACTACAAGCCCCATTTCGGGCAGAAGAACGTGTTCGATGCCACAATTTCCCCCTTCAAAATAATGAATAAGGCCTTGCTCTCGAGCAAATTCCCGGCAAAGACGCACTTGCTCCGCGCTTTGGATATCTTTGTTGGGAGTAAAATGATCCATCACCAGAACTACCTTTTCCCGGTCCCAGACCTTTGGGATTCCTGCTTCGCGAAAGATTTTGATAGCGATGGGAGCAGTGATATCATTGGCCAAAGCAAGATCTACTGGCACGTCAATAAGTTGGCCCGGTTCTACCACTTCAAGGCCAGCCTTTGCAGCCAAAATCTTTTCTGCCAGTGTCATGGGCCGTTTCATATCCGTCCTCCTTCTTTTCGATGTGGCCAAATTAGCGAGAATGTGCCTTGGTAGCAAGATGCGAATCTGAAGATTCTGGTAGAGATTTTAAGACCCAAGGGAGGAGGAAAAAAGCTGGCAAGGATGCCCAAAAAGTATAGAAGAAAAAAGTGGCATAACCCCAGCTTGAAGCTCCAAAGCCACTTAAAGCCCCGGAGATTGCACGGCTAAAACTGAAAAGGGTGGCAAGCAGGGCATACTGACTAGCACTCATCTGCCGCCGACAAAGACGCATCAGAAAGGCCAAAAAGGCAGCAGTACCAAGACCTCCGGTAAAACTCTCTATGGCCGAAGCCAAGTAGACTTCCACTCGCCCTTTACTTGGAAGGGCTGCATAGGCATAACCCAGGTTTGAAAGGGCCTGGGCAGCGCCTAAGGTCCAGAGAGCACGACCCAGCCCCAAAATCTTTACCAGCCAGCCTCCCGCCAGAGAACCTAGAATACTAAGAATTGTTCCCAAAGTCCCTGAAATAAGACCAATTTCCGCCCGCGAAAAACCGCGATCCACCCAGAAGGGGTAAATCATGGCCCCCATCATAGCGTCTCCGACCTTAAAAAGCAGGACAAAAGGGACAAGAGCCCAGGAATAAGGCCTCTGGATGAGGTCTAGAAGTGGTTTTTTGTAAAGTTCAAAAAAGCCCGAAGAACCAGCCCGGGAGGGGCTTGAATAGCGGGTTGCAGACCAGAACCACACGCAAATTAAGATAAGGCCTAAAAGCAGGGCCAAACCCAAGATAGCCAAAAAACTACCAACCACCCCGCTTAAGGCTACCAGGGCCCCGCCAGAAACGATAAGAGCCACCCGATAAGCTGCTACCCTTACTCCATTTGCCGGCCCTACCTCTTTGGCTGGGAGAATTTCTATGGTGTAGCCATCAGCGGCAATATCAAAGGTTGCTGAGAAAAAACACAAGAGAAAGACCAGAAGAAGGGGAAGCAAGCCTAAAAGAGGCAAAAATGCAAGAAAAATCAGAGAGACGAGACTTCCCGCCAGAGCTAGAATCATCCAGTGACACTTGCGCCCGAAGGCATCAATTAAAGGAGCCCATAAAGGCTTGGCTGTCCAGCAAAGACCAGCTAGCGAAAGAAGCCCTATTTTCACGAGATCTACACCCTGGGCGCGAAAAAATACCGGGAGAGCTACATAAACAAATCCAAAAGGAAGTCCTTCGGCAAAATAGAGAAGGGCTACCAGGGAGAGTCTTTCTAGACTTGGGCCTCTTTGAGAGTCGTGATATTCTTTAGACATGGGAAGGACCTTTCTGGCAGCTAAATGGGTAGGTGAGGCCCTGGATCGCTACCATCACCGCCCTCCGCGGGCTACTATTATGGGGAAGCGTATTATCTTTTCCAATTATCATTACCTTGCTGCCCTGCTCCATATTTATACCGGTACTTTTAGTCTCGCCCAAATTGCCGAGCTTGCGGGCCTTCCTCTAGAAGAGCTGAAATTTCACCGAGCCCAGCTCGATTTCATGACTCTGGTAGATTATCTCAAAACCAAGTTCTCCGAGTGGTTTCGAGAAACCCTCCTCATGAGAGATTTCATTATCGAAGAATACGCCGATATCGCCTGGGAATATACCAAGCTGGATGAAATGGTTCAGTCTCAAATAAAAATTCCCCTCCTCGAAAGGCTGAAACACCTCACTTACGCTGGCAGAGATTGTCTGGCCGCTGGAAAAACTCTTGATACCTACGACCTAAACATCTTTCGCCGTCTCATGTCTTTCTTCCTCCTGGCTGAAACCATCAGACCCACTCTCAGTAGTCGTCTGGTAAAGGAAAAGGCCCTACCAGTGGCAGAAAAAAGCTTCGAAATCGAGCCCTATAAAAATTGGCAGAGAGAATCTTACATCCCAGAAAAAGAGCTCCTTGAAAATTTAAGAAAAAGTCTCCGTGAACAGACGATCCAGTTCCTTTAGGAAGGAGGAATAATTGGCGCGAAAAGTCAGAACTACCAAACGCAAGCTTGATCCCCACGAAAAAGAGAGGCTCCTTAAAATCCTTGAGAGACTTAAAGCGGCCTATCCCGATGCTAAAATCGCTCTTAAATTCAGTAATCCCCTCGAATTACTTGTAGCCACTATCCTTTCTGCACAATGTACCGACGAAAGAGTAAACGAGGTCACCAGAGAACTATTTAAGAAATATCGTACTGCCAAAGATTATGCCGAAGCCCCTTTAGAGCAGCTGGCCGAAGATATTCGCCCTACGGGTTTTTACCAACAAAAGGCCAAGTACATCAAGGAAGCTGCCCGCATGATCGTAGAAGAATTTGGCGGGGAAGTTCCTCGTACCATGGAAGAAATGTTACGCCTTCCAGGGGTGGCTCGCAAAACCGCCAATATTGTCCTGGCAAACGCTTACGGAGTAATAGATGGAATCCCGGTTGATACCCACGTAAGGCGGCTTGCTAAAAGGCTTGGGTTTTCTCAAGAAAAAGACCCCAACAAGATCGAAAAAGATTTGATGGAAATCATCCCCAAAGAAGACTGGGCCTTTATTCCCTATGTGTTTCAGCAACACGGAAGAAAAATCTGCAAGGCTCGCAAACCACTTTGTGAAAAATGTGTTGTCAAAGACCTTTGCCCTTCCAGAGAAAAAGGCTAAAGCGTAAAACGCTTCCGATGTTTGGAAAGGGTTTCATGGGGCCCAATAATAGGCTCCAAAACCTCCTTAGTGCGTCTTACCACAAAACGGGCTAACTCTACCGCCTCCCGGGCCCCTTCTGCTGTGGGTGTTTCGGCAAGCTCTTTTATCCGCTGATAGGCCTTTTCTATTTCTTTGGCTAACCAAGGCTCACAGGCTTTCTCTAACTCTGGTAGGAGCTTTTCTAGGGGGGGTTTTTCTTTGGGAGCCTCTATTTGCACCAAAGACCATAAGGCCCGCACCGCCCTTTCCACCGCTTCTTGGGCAAGCTTTAAGGCCCGAGAAGGATCTTGCAATAAAACCTCCTCCGCAGCAGCCAGCTGCTCTTCCGCATAACGGTAATAAGTACGAGCCCGGATGTAATATGGCATTTATTCTTGCTCTGCCTCCCCTCCTTCTTCTCCTCGTAAACGACGGTAGAAATGTTCGGTAAGTTTTTGGTCTGCAATCTCACAAATCTCAAAAAGCACTTCCAGCATGTCTAACATCTCGGCCTGACCATCTTGAGGACGCTGATCAAAATCTTCAAAAAAAGCTCCACTTTCTAGATATTCCTTAAATTGTTGCAATTTTTTGAGGGTAAGCATTATTCTACCCGCTCCACGTAACTTCCAGTACGAGTATCTACCTTGATCACATCCCCCTCGTTAATGAAGAGCGGGACTTTGATCACCGCCCCGGTTTCAAGCTTAGCAGGTTTAGAGCCCCCTGAAACGGTGTCTCCCCTCACTCCAGGCTCTGTTTCCACTACTTTAAGCTCCACTGTAATGGGGAGATCAACCCCAATAGGCTTTCCTTTGTAATAGAGCACCTTTACCAAAATATTTTCCTGAAGATATTTCCAGGCCTCACCAAGTTGTTCTTTATCGAGGTAGATTTGATCGTAATCCTCCATATCCATAAATACGTAGCGGTCACCCTCGGCATAAAGATATTGCATCTCTTTTTCTTCAAGATCAGGCCTTTCAAAGCGGTCTCCCGAACGGAAATTTACCTCCAGCACCCGCCCGGTAATGAGATCCCGCAACCTGGTCCTTACTGTGGCTTGTCCTTTGGCCACTTTAGAATGCTGAAATTCAAGGATTTCATAGGGCTTACCCTCCCATTCTATTTTTAGACCCCGCCGGAAATCAGAGGTAGAAACAGACATGAACGCCTCCTTGCGTGTATTTTGTCTTCAACGAAAGATAATCAGTCGCTCATTGTCTTTTACCAGACCATACTTGCGCCTTGCTATCTCTTCATAGGCCTTAGGATCTTTCTTCAGGCGAGAAATCTTGGCGGAAAGGCGGGCTTTCGTCAAGAGGAGATCTTTTTTTTGGGTCTCAAGCTGGTGAATCTGGTGCTGTAGATAAAGATGAGACCCTAAAGAAAATAAAAAAAGAAGGGAAACCAAAAAAAGCCAAAATTTAGCCGGTAAAAAAGATAAAAAAGGCCCCTTACGTCTTCGGGAGGAAAGAAGCCTTCTCTTTTTTTGAGATCGCGGACGATAATATGTTTTTACAGCAGCCATAAAAAATTGAGAAGGCGGCCTGAGGTAGGCCGCCTTCTTTTCTTTTAGTCAGAGTAGTACTTGAAGTGGTCTTTTTTAGTCATCTGGCGCAGTCTCGAAAGGGCCTTCTTTTCAATTTGCCGGATTCGTTCGCGTGAAACCCCGAAACGCTTACCAATTTCTTCAAGGGTATATTCGCTCTCCTCCCCGATGCCAAAACGGAGTCTGATAATCTTTTCTTCCCGCGGCGAAAGGGTAGAGAGAAGATTGC
>JALSPG010000122.1 GCA_026986115.1 Thermodesulfobacteriales bacterium | reverse complement strand
AAAGCCGGTAGCGATGGAAGAGGGTTTGAGGTTTGCGATAAGGGAAGGTGGGCGCACGGTAGGTGCCGGTGTGGTCACTAAGATTTTGGAATAGTGGGTGAAGGCTTATGGCAAAGTCTGATGTTCGCATTATAATTCATCTGCAGTGTACCGAGTGTAAGCGGCGTAATTATACGACGACAAAAAACCGGCGAAATACGCCGGATAGATTAGAGCTTAAAAAATATTGCCCGTGGGATCGTAAGCACACAGTCCACCGGGAAGTAAAAGGTAAGTAAGCGCAGGCCAGTAGCTCGAACGGCTAGAGCACCGGACTCCAAATCCGGGGGTTGGGGGTTCGAATCCCTCCTGGCCTGCCATTTTTCATGTTTATATTTGGAGTTCTGAGATGGCCAAGAGGAAAACGCGTCGCAAAAGACAGGGGGCGAGTGTTGCACCAGAGGCTGAAAAGATTGCCAAAGTGGTGCCTTTACAGAAAGACGGAAACTTTTTCGTAAGGGCAAAGCAATTTCTTTATGAAGTAAAGCTTGAGTTTAAAAAAATTACTTGGCCTTCTCGTAAAGAGACGATTGCTACTACTACTGCAGTGGTAAGTTTTACACTTTTTATAGCTTTTTATTTGGGTTTAGTAGATGCTATTCTTTCTAAAATAGTTCAGTGGCTGGTTTATTAAAATGGCGCAGCAGTGGTTTGTAGTGCACGTTTTTGCTGGTTTTGAGAGGGAACTTAAGAAAAGGATAGAAGAGGCCCTCAAAGAAGCTGGTCTAGAAGATAAGGTATCTGAAATTGTAGCTCCACCAGAAAAGATCATTGAAATAATAGGCCTTGATTCTGGTCCGGTAGCGCGCAAATTTTATCCTGGCTATTTGTTGGTACGTGCAGAGCCGGAGTCCGAGGTCTTTGAGGTTATCAGGAAGGTGGAGAAAGTTGTAGGTTTTATGGGTGGAGATAAACCTTTTCCTTTGCGGGAGGAAGAGGCGCAGAAAATTCTTGAAAGGCTCCGTATCCCGGAGATCAAACCCAAGCCTCGTTATCAGTTTGAGCCTGGAGACCGGGTGAGGGTGGTTCAGGGGCCCTTTGCGAATTTTCATGGTGTGGTAGAAGAAGTGAAGCCCGATAAGGGTAAAGTGCGAGTTTTAGTAAGTATTTTTGGACGAGAGACTCCTGTGGAGTTAGAGTTCGCACACGTTCAGAAAATTTAAGGGGTGAAAGTATGGCCAAGAAGGTAATTGCTGTAATAAAGCTCCAACTTCCAGCGGGGCAGGCCAATCCATCTCCGCCGGTAGGGCCGGCTCTTGGGCAGCATGGTGTAAATATTATGGAATTTTGCAAGGCTTTTAATGCCAAGACCAAGGGCCAGGAAGGGATGATTATTCCGGCGGTTATAACGGTTTATGCCGATCGTTCTTTTAGCTTTATTCTTAAAACTCCTCCGGCCTCTGTTTTACTCAAAAAGGCTGCCGGGATTGAGAAAGGTGCTTCAGATCCCAAGCGTCAAAAGGTGGGGACGGTAACCCGGAAACAGGTGGAAGAGATTGCCAAGATAAAGATGCCAGACCTTCAGGCGGCAGACCTTGAGGCTGCGATGCGCACCATTGAAGGGACGGCGCGCAGTATGGGTATAGAAATTGTCGAGGGGTAGGGTCATGGCGCGAGGAAAGAAATATAACGATGCAAAGGCAAAAATTGACCGCACAAAGAGATATTCCTTTGAAGAAGCAGTTAAATTGGCTTTAGATACAGCTTATGCCAAATTTGATGAAAGTGTCGATGTAGCGGTGGTTTTAGGGGTGGATCCCCGTCATGCAGATCAGATGGTCCGGGGGTCGGTGGTTCTTCCTCATGGTACGGGTAAATCTCCCCGGGTGGTGGTTTTTGCCAAAGGAGATAAGGCCAAGGAGGCTGAAGCCGCTGGTGCAGATTATGTAGGGGCAGAAGATCTTATTAAAAAGATTCAGGAAGGTTGGCTCGAGTTTGATAAGGCCGTGGCTACACCGGATATGATGCCTTTAGTAGGAAGGATTGGAAAGATTCTTGGTCCGCGAGGGCTTATGCCGAGTGCTAAGACTGGAACGGTGACTTGGGATGTAGCCAAGGCGGTCAAAGATATTAAATCTGGAAAAATTGATTTTAAGGTTGATCGGGCAGGAGTGGTTCATGCCCCAGTGGGAAGGGTATCTTTCGGGCCGGAGAAGATTCTTGAAAACCTAGCGGCCTTCTTTGACGCTGTGTTAAAGGCCAAGCCTTCAGGGGCTAAAGGTCAGTATATAAAAAGTGTTACCCTTTCTACTACGATGGGGCCGGGGATCAAAGTAGACCCTGCCGATGTCAAGAACTTGCTTGAGAAGTATAGCCGCGAGTAGCGGTTTTTAAAATTAGTGATTTCCCGGTTGGGTCCCCCGGGAGGTCACGGGTCGGTAAAAGAGCCGGCCAGTCAAAGACAGTAGGTACACCCAGGGTGTTTAATCGGAAGGTTTGATCTTCCGGCCTACAGAGACCATGGGTGGCCTCTGCCTTTGACATGCAAAATGTCAAAGGAAAGGGGGGAGATAATTGTTAACTCGTAAACAAAAAGAAGAAATTGTTCAGAAACTACGTAGGGAATTTGATGAAGTTCCCGCCGTTTTTGTCACTACTTTTCAGGGAATGACCGCCGAGGAAAGTAATCTTTTACGTAAAAAGCTCCGGGAAGCAGGAGCGCGGTATCAGGTGGTAAAAAATACTTTGTTGCGCTTGGCCAGCAGCGGGACCCCTGCTGAACCTTTGCAACAATTTATTGAGGGCCCCACAGGGGTGGCTATTTGCTATGAAGATCCGGTGGCAGTGGCCAAGGTTTTAGTGGAATTTGCTAAGGAACACGAGGCTCTCATTAATCGAGGCGGTGTTCTGGGAGGCAAGCCTTTAGAAGCCTCCTCTCTTGAGGCTTTGGCGAAGGTGCCTCCACGAGAGGTACTTTTGGCCCAGCTTCTTGGGCTTCTTCAGGCTCCTATGGCCCAGTTTGTCCAGCTTTTGGCGGCTGTTCCTAGGAATTTCCTTTATGCTCTTAATGCTCTCAAAGAAAAGAAAGCTTCCGCGGAAGCGGGATAAATTTGAAGTAAGGAGGAAGTAAAATGGCAGTAACAAAAGAGGAAGTGATTGAATTTATTAGCAATATGACCGTTTTAGAGTTGGCAGAATTTATTAAGGAACTCGAAGAAAAATTTGGGGTTTCTGCAGCTGCTCCTGTAGCAGCGGTGGCAGCTGCTCCGGGAGCGGCTCCAGGGGCTGAAGCAGCTCCAGCAGAAGAGAAGACCGAATTTGACGTAATCCTGACCGGAGTGGCAGGTAATAAGATCCAAGTTATTAAAGAGGTGCGGGCCATCACGGGCTTGGGTCTCAAAGAGGCCAAAGAACTGGTTGAAAGTGCTCCTAAACCTGTCAAAGAGGGAGTATCCAAGGAAGAAGCAGAAGAGCTCAAAAAGCGCCTTGAAGAAGCTGGCGCCAAGGTTGAAATTAAGTAAAAATTAGGGTTTTATTATAAAAAACTGGGACCTTTCCTCATAAATGGGGAAGGTCCCGTCTTGTGTTTATACTCTTTAAGGGGGAGGCAGAAAGCCTATGTCAGAGGAACTTACCATTATTCCTGGGCGTGTGCGGAAAAATTTCGGTCGTGTCAAACCTTTAATTGATGTTCCTTACCTTATAGCGATCCAAAAGGAATCTTACAAGCGTTTCCTTCAAGCAGATGTAGCTCCAGAGGCCCGGGAAGAGGTGGGCATTCAGGGAGCCCTCAAAAGTGTCTTTCCTATTACTGATTATACTGGAACATGTGAACTTGAATTCGTGGACTATACCATTTTGCCACCCAAATACACCCCGGATGAATGTCGTGAAAAGGGCCTTACTTATGAAGCTCCTATGCGTTTGAGAGTAAGGCTTCTTACTTACGACATTGATCCCGACACAGGAGATAAAAGTATCCGTGATATTAAAGAACAGGAAATTTATTTTGGTACCGTACCTTTAATGACTGAAGATGGCATTTTCATCATCAATGGTACCGAACGGGTGGTGGTTAACCAGCTTCAACGCTCTCCCGGAATCTTTTTTGACCATGATAAAGGGAAGACTCATGCCAGTGGTAAGGTCCTTTATTTTGCCCGGGTAATTCCCATTCGGGGTTCTTGGCTTGACTTTGAATTTGACCACCGAGATTATCTTTATGTTCGGATTGATCGGCGGAGACGTTTTCCGGTAACAACTTTCTTAAAGGCTTTGGGACTTACTACAGAAGAAATTCTTACTACTTTTTATCCGGTGGAAAAATACATCGTCACTCCTAACCGAATAGAAAAGGTTATTAATTCCGAAATACTTCTTGGTCAGAAAGCCCCTCTTGATATCCATCATCCTGAAACCGGAGAAGTGATTATCAAGAGAGGGCGAAAAATTACTAAGGCTGCCCTTAAGCGTTTACAAGAAGCAGGTTTGGAGACCATTCCTATTCCCGAAGAGGAATTTATCGGCAAAGTAGTGGCTCGAGATATAGTCGATCCCAAAACGGGAGAAGTTATTGTTTCCTGCAACACGGTTATTACCAAAGAAATTTTAGAAAAGCTTAGGGAGGCCGGGATCTCTGAGGTGGAGTGTCTTTTTATGGATATTTTCCGGCACACCCCTTGCCTGCGGGATACTTTGACCCTTGATAAAGCCCATACCCAAGAAGAGGCCCTTATAGAAATTTACCGGCGTTTGAGGCCTTCAAGCCCGGCCAATCTTGAAGTTGCAAAGGCTTATTTTCATTCTCTTTTCTTTGATCCTAGCACCTACGATCTTTCTGAGGTGGGCCGTTATAAGATGAACAAGCGTTTGGGCCTTGATATCCCCATGAATGTGCGGATCCTTACTAAAGAAGACATTCTAGCTATTCTCAAGCATCTCATTGAGTTGAAAGAGACGCAGGGCCCGGTGGATGATATTGACCATTTAGGTAATAGGCGTGTGCGTTCGGTAGGAGAGCTGGTAGAGAACCAGTGTCGGGTTGGTTTAGTGCGTATGGAGCGGGCTATCAGGGAACGTATGACCCTTCAAGATGTTGAAGCTCTTATGCCCAACGATCTTATCAATCCCAAACCGGTGACCTCAGCCTTTCGGGAGTTTTTTGGCCAGGGTCAGCTTTCACAGTTTATGGATCAAACTAATCCGCTATCCATGATGACCCATAAGCGGCGGCTTTCCGCCCTTGGTCCTGGAGGGCTTACTCGCGAGCGAGCTGGTTTTGAGGTTCGTGACGTGCACTATACCCATTATGGGCGCATTTGTCCTATTGAAACGCCCGAAGGGCCTAATATTGGGCTTATCGTTTCTCTTACTACTTACGCCCGAGTTAATCGTTACGGCTTTATTGAGACCCCTTATCGTAAGGTAGTAAATGGCAAGGTTACCGACGAGATTGTTTACATGAGCGCCCTTGATGAGGGCGATCATGTAATCGCCCAAGCCACTATTGAGATCGACAAAGATGGAAACATCGTCCAAGAAATGGTACCGGCCCGGAAAGGCGGAGAATTTATTATAGCCTCGCGGGAAGAGGTTAACTACATCGATTTAGTTCCGGCTCAGGTAGTAAGTGTTTCCTCTTCTCTTATTCCCTTCTTGGAACATGACGACGCTAACCGGGCACTCATGGGTTCTAATATGCAGCGGCAAGCTGTTCCTCTAGTGCGAACGGAGCCCCCCTTGGTAGGGACTGGTATGGAAAAGGTCGTAGCCCGAGACTCGGGCCTTACCATTGTCGCAGAAAAAGACGGCGTGGTAGAGGATCTTGATGCTACTCGCTTGGTGGTGCGTTATGAGAGCGAAAATGGGGATGAGATACCCGAGGTTAAGATTTATAAACTTGTAAAATGGCGTAAATCCAATCAGAACACTACCTTTACCCAGAAGCCGGTGGTCGAGATTGGCCAAAAGGTCAAAAAAGGCCAGGTGTTAGCTGACGGTCCATCTTCTAGCCAGGGTGAAATTGCCTTGGGGCGGAATATCTTGGTGGCCTTCATGCCCTGGCGAGGCTACAACTTCGAAGATTCGATTGTAATTTCTGAGAGATTAGTGCGGGATGACGTGTTTACTTCGATTCATATTGAAGAATTTGAATGCGTTGCGCGTGAGACGAAACTCGGGAAGGAAGAGATTACCAGAGATATACCAAATGTGGGAGAAGAGGCTCTGGAGAGGCTAGATGAGAGCGGGATTATCAAAGTGGGTGCTTATGTAAAGCCAGGCGATATCTTAGTGGGTAAAGTTACACCTAAGGGAGAAACGCAGCTTTCTCCCGAGGAGAAACTCCTCCGTGCCATATTTGGAGAAAAAGCAAGCGATGTCAAAGATACCTCTTTGCGGGTTCCACCTGGAATCGAAGGCATTGTCGTAGATGCCAAAGTTTTTACTCGAAAAGGAGTAGAAAAGGACGCACGGGCTAAAGAAATTGAAGACCGGGAAATAGCTAAGCTCTTAAAGGATCAAGAGGACTTTTTGGAAGTTTTAAGACGCAGCACCCTTAAACGGCTAGAGCGCTATCTTACTGGGAAAACAGCAGCAACTACGATCGAAGTTCGAGGAGAAAAGATTATTGAGAAAGGAGAGCCTATTACCGCGGAAGTACTTGAAAAGGTTCCTCTTTCCAAGGTTCGCGAGCTTGTTACCGGAGGCCGCAAAAAAGATCCGGTAGTGGAAGATATTTTACGAGATTATGAGACCAAGGAAGCAGAGATTCGTAAACAATTTGAGGAGCGCATTAATCGCCTTAAAAAAGGAGATGAGCTCCCTCCAGGAGTGCTCAAGGTAGTCAAGGTTTTCGTGGCGATGAAGCGCAAACTTCAGCCTGGAGACAAAATGGCAGGACGTCACGGGAATAAAGGCGTTGTATCCAAGGTGGTTCCTATTGAAGATATGCCTTATTTGCCAGATGGAACCCCGGTAGATATGGTGCTTTCACCCTTAGGAGTGCCTTCTCGTATGAATATCGGGCAGATCCTTGAAACTCATTTAGGCTGGGCCTGCCGGGAGCTCGGGAAGAAGGTCGCTGAACTTGCCAAGGCCTATCAAGTAGAGGCCGTGAAGCAAATGCTGGCAGAAATTTTCAACCCAGAAGAGCTTGAGGAATTTTTGAAGGGTAAGACCGACGAAGAGATTTTACAATTTGCCGCTACCTTTGAAGACGGGATCCCCATTGCCTCTCCGGTCTTTGATGGTGCCAAAGAACCTCAGATTAAAAAATGGCTCAAGCTGGCAGGTCTTTCAGAAACCGGTCAAACGGTTCTTTATGATGGTATGTCTGGAGAACCATTCCGGGAACCGGCAACTGTAGGTTACATGTATATGCTTAAACTTCACCACCTAGTAGATGATAAAATTCATGCTCGTTCTACTGGGCCGTATTCTCTTATCACCCAACAACCCCTTGGTGGTAAAGCTCAGTTTGGTGGCCAGCGTCTCGGTGAGATGGAGGTCTGGGCAATGGAGGCCTACGGGGCGGCTTATGCCCTTCAGGAGTTCCTTACAGTTAAAAGTGATGACGTTACCGGACGGACCAGGATGTATGAGCGCATTGTAAAAGGGAACAATTTCTTGGAAGCTGGGCTTCCGGAAAGCTTTAAAGTCCTAGTGAAAGAGCTTCAAGGGCTTTGTCTAGATGTAGAACTTATCGAGGAGGAATAGGCCTTTTTAATTTCAAAATAAACCTTTAAGGGGTGAGAAATATGGAAGATCTTCTTTCTTATTTTACCAAGCCCAAAGATCCCATGAGCATTAAGGCTGTAAGGCTTGGTTTGGCTTCTCCGGAAAAGATTAGAGAATGGAGTCACGGAGAGGTTAAGAAACCTGAAACTATCAATTACCGAACTTTGAAGCCCGAAAGGGATGGTCTTTTTTGTGCCAAAATTTTCGGACCGGTAAAGGATTACGAGTGTCTTTGTGGAAAGTACAAAAGGATGAAACACCGGGGCGTCATCTGTGAAAAATGTGGTGTAGAAGTTATCCAGAGCAAAGTACGTCGAGAGCGTATGGGCCACATTGAACTTGCCGCTCCGGTAGCCCATATTTGGTATCTCCGTAGTATTCCCAGCAAAATTGGGGCTCTCCTTGATATGACCCTCAAGGAACTTGAAAAGGTCCTTTACTTCGAAAATTTCATCGTTACAGAGAGCGAGATTCCGGAGGTCCCTGTAGGCAAGGTTTTGACCGAAGAAGAGTATCAGCAGCTTTTACAGATCCACGGCCCTCGTTTCAAAATTGGTATTGGTGCCGAGGCCATTAAGATTCTCCTTCAGAATCTCAACTTAGAGGAGCTTTCCAGAGAGCTTCGCGAAGAGATGGCCAAGACCCGCAGTGAAGCTAAGCGGAAAAAGCTCGGTAAAAGGCTTCGAATTGTAGAAGCTCTTAAAGATTCGGGTAACCGTCCGGAATGGATGATCCTTGAAGTCATTCCGGTGATCCCTCCTGATTTACGCCCCCTTGTGCCTTTGGAAGGTGGACGTTTTGCCACTTCAGATCTCAATGATCTTTACCGTCGGGTGATTAACCGTAATAACCGTCTCAAACGCCTTATAGATCTTGAGGCACCAGATATCATCATCCGTAACGAAATGCGGATGCTTCAGGAAGCAGTTGATACCCTTTTTGATAATGGTCGCCGAGGGCGTCCTGTAACAGGTCCTAACAGAAGGCCTCTCAAATCTCTTTCTGACATGCTTAAAGGGAAGCAGGGGCGTTTCCGTCAAAACCTCCTTGGGAAACGGGTAGATTACTCTGGACGTTCGGTAATTGTAGTGGGCCCTGAACTTCGCATGCATCAATGTGGGCTTCCCAAGAAGATGGCTCTTGAGCTTTTCAAGCCCTTCATTTATCACTGGCTTGAGAAGAATGGCCACGTCACCACCATCAAGAGCGCCAAAAAGATGGTGGAAAAGGAAGACCCACTGGTTTGGGATGCCCTAGAGGAAATCGTCAAAGAGCACCCTATTATGCTCAACCGTGCTCCTACTCTTCACCGCCTTGGAATTCAGGCATTCGAACCGATTTTAATTGACTCTAAGGCTATTCAGCTGCATCCCTTGGTCTGTGTAGCTTATAACGCCGACTTCGATGGCGACCAGATGGCTGTCCATGTGCCTCTTTCTGTAGAGGCTCAGACGGAGTGCCGAGTTCTTCTTCTCTCTACCAATAATATTCTTCTTCCGGCCAATGGTATTCCGGTGGTCTATCCTACACAGGATATGGTTCTTGGTCTCTACTATATAACTGAAGAAAGGCCTTTTGCTAAAGGAGAAGGAAAGATCTTTGGAAGTCCGGAAGAGGCTATTTTGGCTTACGAAGAAGGGGCGGTGGATCTCCAGGCCAAAATAAAAGTTCGAATGAATGGGAAGTTGATAGATACTACAGTGGGTAGGGTTATTTTCTCTACTATTGTGCCAGAAGAGATAAAATTTGAAGAGTACAACAAACCACTGGCTAAAAAGGCCTTGCAAAAACTTATTGATCTTTCTTACCGGCGGGCGGGAGCCAAAAAGACTGTTATTTTTGCCGATCGCATGAAGGATATGGGATACTATTTTGCTACAAAGGCAGCTTTATCTATTTGTGTGGACAACCTCCATATTCCTACGCGCAAGAAAGAGCTTCTAGAGGAAGCCGAAAGAAAGGTTCAAGAGATTTGGCGTCAATATCAAGAAGGTCTTATCACTGATGGTGAGCGCTACAATAAGGTGGTGGACGTGTGGGCTACGGTAACGGAAAAGGTTACCGAGGAAATGATCAAGGAGATGGAGACCAAAGAATATGTTGGTCCGGATGGCAAGAAAGTCGTCGGGCCAAGCGGCAATCCTGTTTACATCATGGCTTATTCTGGAGCTCGCGGATCTAAAGACCAGATCCGTCAGCTTGCCGGTATGCGAGGCTTGATGGCCAAACCTACCGGGGAGATTATTGAAACCCCCATTAAGAGTAATTTCCGTGAAGGTCTTTCAGTTTTGGAATACTTCATCTCCACCCATGGAGCCCGTAAAGGGCTTGCGGATACAGCCTTGAAAACTGCTAACGCTGGTTATCTTACCCGCCGTTTAGTAGATGTGGCTCAGGACTGCACTATCACCGAAGAAGATTGTCAGACTATCGATGGTATTGAAGTAGGCCACCTGATAGAAGGCGGAGAAATTATCGAGCCGGTTTGGGATCGTGTTCTTGGACGTGTGGCCCTTGAAGATGTGGTAGATCCGGTAACCGGAGAGGTTCTGGTAAAAGCCAACGAAGAAATAGACGAAGAAGCCGTTGCGCGGATGCGAGATGCCGGTATTGAAAAAGTAACGATCCGCTCTGTTCTTACTTGTCAGAGCAAGTACGGTGTCTGTGCCAAGTGTTACGGGCGAGATTTAGCTACAGGTCGTATGGTAGAAATTGGAGAGGCCGTAGGAGTAATTGCAGCACAGTCCATTGGTGAACCTGGTACCCAGCTCACCATGCGTACCTTCCATATTGGAGGAACTGCTAGCCGGGCTGCAGAACAGAGTGAACACCGGGCCCAAAGCCAGGGGATCGTTAAATTCGATAATCTCCGTACAGTTCGTACAGAAGCTGGTCATCTTATCGCTATGAATAGACAAGGTGAAATCGTGATAATTACTCCCGAAGGGCGTGAAAAAGAGCGCTATCCGGTAGTTTATGGGGCCCGTATTCTGGTAGAAGAAGGGCAAAAGGTTAATCCTGGAGATCTTCTTGTAGAATGGGATCCCTTTACTACGCCGATTATTACAGAAGTCTCCGGTAAGGTTAAGTTTGGGGACATTATCGAAGGTATTACGGTAGATGAAAAAACAGACCCGATCACGGGTAAGGTCTCTATTATTGTGCGTGAATATAAGCATACAGACTATCGTCCTCGTATTTCTATCAAGGACGAACGCGGGCGAACTATCAAGATTCCTGGTAAAGGATATGCCCGTTATCTCCTGCCTGTAGGAGCGATCATTACGGTAAATGAGGGAGATGAGGTGAAAGCGGGTGACATTATCGCCAAAATTCCTCGAGAAACTACCAAGACCAAAGACATTACCGGTGGTCTTCCGCGGGTAGCCGAACTCTTTGAAGCTCGCAAACCTAAAGAATTTGCTATTATCAGTGAAATTGACGGGGTAGTTCATTTTGACAAAGAAATCAAAGGCAAGCGCAAGATCATTATTCAACCCGAGGTGGGTGATCCCAAGGAGTATCTCATCCCCAAAGGGAAGCATATAGCGGTGCATGAGGGTGACTATGTAAGAGCTGGAGAACCCTTGATCGAAGGTTCACCCAATCCGCATGACATCTTAAGGGTACGCGGTGTCAAGGGGCTGGCTCGTTTTCTGGTGGAAGAAATTCAGGAGGTCTATCGGCTCCAGGGTGTGCGTATCAACGATAAACACTTTGAAATTATCGTTCGTCAGATGCTCAAAAAGGTCAAAATCCGGGAGGTAGGTGATACCAATTTCATGATTGGTGAATTGGTGGATAAGACCCGGTTTCAGGAAGAAAACGAAAGAGTTCTGGCTCAGGGTGGGCGTCCAGCAGTGGCAGAGCCTTTGATACTTGGTATTACCAAGGCATCTCTTTCGGTGGAAAGTTTCTTGGCGGCAGCTTCTTTCCAGGAGACCACCAAGGTATTAACGGAGGCATCGCTAGCCGGGAAGATAGACTACCTGCGAGGTCTTAAGGAAAATATTATTATTGGGCGTCTTATCCCAGCGGGGACTGGTCGTGTTTATTACGACATGAGGGAAGAAAAGAGCAAAGCAAGACAAGAGGCCCAAGCTGCTTAAAAAAGGGGCGGGGTCCCGCCCCTTTAATTTTGAGAGAGAAGGGAGGCATGATTTTCTTTTTTTGGTAAGGAAAGACGAAAAATACTCCCTTTTCCTAAAGTGCTTTTTACCTCTACTTTACCACCGTGGGCCTTGGCAACATGCTTTACGATGGCGAGTCCTAATCCTGTGCCTTTGGGACCGTTCCCTTTTCCTTTGTAAAAACGTTCAAAGATGCGCTCTTTTTCCGAATCCGAGATACCAGGGCCTTGATCAGATACTTGAATCACCCAATAAGCCCCTTCTTCATACAGATCTACTTTAACTTCCGTGCCTGGAGGGCTAAATTTGATGGCATTTTCTAGCAGATTGGTCAGGGCCCTTAAAAGGTCATCAAAACTTCCTCGCAAAAGAACAGGTTTGGCTGGGGGTACAAAGCGAAGATTTAAGTCCTTTTTAGAGGCTTCTGGGAAAAGCACCTCCAAGGCGGCATAAATCACTTCTTTAAGATCCAGGATTTCAAAATCTTCCTCTGGGATTCCTTGGAGTTCTAAGCGAGATAAAACCTGAAGATCTTTAAGTAATTTACTTAGGCGTTTGGTATTTTTTAGAATAATCTCAAGATCCGCGCGTAAGTTTTTCGGGACCTCTTCTAACAGGTTTTCCGCGTATCCTTCAATAGCAGTAAGAGGCGTACGAAATTCATGGGCGAGATGGGCGATAAAGTCTCTTCTTACGTCGAGTAAACGCTTAAAAGGTGTGAGATCCTGAAAGATAAGGCCAGCCAAATCCTTTTCTAAAGGTAGGACAGAGATAGAGAAAAAACGGTAAGAAGGCCAGAAGAATTCTTTTTCAAATGTTTCTTTTTTTCCTTCTCTAACTGCATTTTCAATTTGGAGATCACGTAGAATTTCAAAAAGATTTGGTAAGGGATCTTTGGCGAGATCCAAATAGATTCTTGCCTGTGGGTTGACGTAGATAATGTCACCATTTTTCTGGCAGAGAATAAGCCCCTCTTCTAGAGCTTCAAGCACGGGGTAGATTTCGGGAGTTTGGAATTTGAGAGTTGTTTTCGGGTGATTAGAAAGGGGGCTCTTTTCTCTTTTTGAGGCCAGCTTTAACCCCAAGAAAAAGGATGCTAGAGAAAAAAGCAAAAGCTCAAGAACGGAAACGATAACCAATCCCCCAAACAGTTTCTATAAATTTTGCTGCCGGACCTAACTTTTTTCTTAAGCGTCTAATGTGGGTGTCTACTGTGCGGGCGTACCCTTCAAAAGTATAGCCCCAGACTTTGTCAAGGAGGACTTCTCTGGAAAGGACTTTTCCCCGGGCTTCTGCTAGGGCTAAGAGGAGATTAAATTCGGTGCGTGTAAGTTTTACCGACTCACCTTTTATGCGAACTTGGATTTTGTGGGGATCAATTTCGAGAAACTCGAATTTTAAGATTTGCGATGGCTCAGGGGGTTTTTGGAGGCGGCGCAAGATGGCTTTAATTCTTAAAAGTAATTCCCGAGGGCTGAAAGGCTTTACGATGTAATCGTCAGCCCCCATCTCAAAACCCAGGATACGGTCCACCTCTTCTCCTTTAGCAGTCACCACTACTACCGGAATCTCTTTTTCCTCGCGGAAACGCAGCTCTTTACAGAGGTCAAGACCATCACCATCAGGGAGCATAAGATCTAAAATAATGAGATCTGGTTCTTGGCGCGTAAGGAAACCTTGAGCCTGAGCCAAATTTGTGACGATGGTACTCTTGATGCCTTCTTTTTCGAGTGTGCGGGCAATGAGCCTTGCAATATCTTCTTCGTCTTCTACGATGAGAATGTGAGTAGACATAAATCCGGAGGAAAAAATGTTTACTGGTATTGTAGAAGGCTTGGGAGAGCTTGTAAAGCAAGAAGGGTTGGCTAAAGGTAAAAGGTTTTTTATCAGGGCCCCCTTTGATCTCAAAGATACCAAGATTGGAGATAGTATCGCCGTAAATGGGGTTTGTCTTACTGTAACAAGTCTTGAGAAGGACTTTTTTTGTGTTGATGTTTCTCCAGAGACACTCTCTCGCACCACTTTAGGTGCCTTTAAAGCAGGGGAAAAAGTAAACCTTGAAAGGGCCCTTCGCCTAGGTGATCGTTTGGGAGGACATTTAGTTACCGGCCACGTAGATGGCGTAGGGAGAATAACCTCCAGAGAAGAGAAAGGAGATTTTATTTTCTTTACCGTTAAAATTCCGAAATCTCTCCTCCCCTTTGTGGTGGAAAAGGGCTCTATAGCTATTGATGGTATAAGTCTTACGGTAAACGACCTTAAAGAGGATCTTGTAAAGCTTGCCATTATTCCTCATACAGCAAAGATTACCACCATTGGTTTTCGTAAGGTAGGAGATCTTGTCAATATTGAAACGGATCTTATTGGTAAATACGTAGTAAAACTTCTATCTCCCTATCTCTCTAAGAGAGGTCTTACCTTAGAGTTTTTACAAGAACACGGCTTTTGATTTGTAATTTCTTTGCCACATTTTTGTGAAAGAGATGTAAACCGATCCTGCTAAAACCCTTTCAACAAATTTTTGTTGAAGGGGGTTCTTTATGATTCGATTTTTAGGATGTTTGGTTTTGTTATTCCTTATTATTTTGTTGACTGATCCGGCCCATTCTTATTCTCCTGATGATCCTTTACTGCGGATTCTGGTGCGCAAAGGTGTCCTTACTGAAGAAGAGGCCCGGGAGATAGCAGCGGAAGCCAACCGGGAAAAGGAAAAAGAGATCTCTCAGGTGGTGAAGGAAGCCACCATCAAGGTGAAAGAAGAGATCCCCACTTTTCCAAAGGCCCTCCAGGGAGTAAAACTGGGGACCCTCACTTACGTAGATTTTTCTTGGGGCAGGGAAAAAGATGAAGACAAGAGTGCCTTTGAGATAACTCGAGGTTATCTAAACTTTAAAAAGAAGGTAAATCCGTGGTTGTCTTTTCGTCTTACTCCTGATCTTCACCGGGACAGGGATGAAAATCTCAACGTGCGGATTAAGTATGCTTATGCCCAGTTCAAGATTCCTTCCTTTGCTTTCCTTACCGACATCAAATCAGAAGTAGGGCAGGGCCATTTTCCCTGGCTTGACTTCCAGGAACATATAAATCCCTACCGGTGTCAGGGGACGATGCCTCGGGAGCGTGCCGGGACTTTTAATTCCGCCGATATGGGAGTGGGAGTTATGGGCTATTTTGGTGGGAAGCTTCCCGGGGAGTATGTGAAGGAATTAAGCCGCCACTATCCGGTTTTCAATCATTACGTGGGCAAATATGGTTCTTGGCATTTCGGGATCTATAACGGCGCTGGCTACCACAATAAGGAACACAACAGCAACAAGGCTTTGGAGGGAAGAATTACTATTCGTCCCTTTGGGGGCTGGGATTCCCCTCTACGTGGTCTTCAGTTGAGTTACTTTTTCATCCGAGGTGAAGGTAATAAAACAGCCGGAGAGGTCTTGGGTGCCAAGTTGACTGATCCTTCTCGGAAGAATGAGTATCCGGACTATGATGTTGATCTTTTTATGCTTTCTTTCCAGCATCCCTGGTTTGTGGCTACTGTTGAATATAGTACTTCCTCTGGTAATAATTCTGGGAAATGGGTCCGTCCTGACGGCAGAGCTCTGGATACGGAATTATGGTCTGTCTTTGCCGATGTTACCTTGCCACTGCTTCAGGAGAAGTTACACGCCTTCTTCCGCTATGACTGGTTTGATATCGATGACGACGATGTCTGGACTAATGGTAAAGGGGATGATCAATACCAGCTTTATATGGTGGGCCTTGCCTATCAGCTCTATAAAAAGAACATGATCCTCCTCACTTCGGAATGGGTGGATTATGATAAGAATTTTGTGGCTGGCAAATGGGGGAAACCCACGGGAGGGCTTCCCCGGTTAGGGGCAAATAGCAAAGATGATTTCCGCATTCAGACTGTTCTCCAAATAGCCTTTTAAAAAAATTTACAAAAATTTAGATGGTAAGGTGGTTACTTAGTAAAGGGGGCCGCTTGAAGGCCCTCTTTTTTATGTTTCATTAATTTTTAATGGACGAATTAGAATTTCTTTACGCTTTAGAGGCTATTTTGTTTGCTGCAGGCAGGGCGGTAACACTTAAAGAGCTTCGTCAGCTTTTTCCAGAAAAAACTGCAGAGGATCTTAGAAAAGCCTTAGAAGTCTTAAAAAAGCATTATGCCGGAAGAGGTGTTGTTTTAGTAGAAGTTGCCGGAGGATTTCGTTTTCAGACAAGAGAGCAATTTTCACACTTCATTAGGCGCTTAAAGTTGGGTTCCCCTCCTAGATTATCCCGTGCAGCCTTAGAAACCCTTGCTATTATTGCTTACAAGCAACCTGTTACCAAAGCCGAGATAGAATCCATTCGAGGGGTAGATAGTGCCGGGGCGTTACGAGCTCTGCTTGAGAAAGGATTGATTAAAATCGCCGGTAGGAAAGAACTTCCAGGAAAGCCTCTCCTTTATGCAACTACTAGCAAATTTTTAGAAGTTTTTGGTCTTAAAGACCTTACAGAACTCCCACCCCTTAAAGAATTTGAAAAACTTTTGGAGGAGCAATGATTCGCGAAGAGGTGCAAGAAGAGGCAGAGATTATTCGCCACTCTGGTGAGATCCCAGAGGTGGCCTTCTGGAACAGTCTCCACTATCTTACTGTCGATGAGGAAGGTCCTGGCCTGGAACTCACTCTTCAGGAGCTCCACCATCTCAAGAAGGCCGTAGTTGAACGTTATCTAGCAATAATTGAAAGGGATCTCACGGTGGAAAATATGGATAAATCTTTTTATCGTGGAGTATCAAGAGCCATGGTTAATTGGGAAAGGCTTTCTTCTTTCGCAAAACGAGAGGGGTTTTCCCGGGAGGCCCTCCGACAAATGGTAATTGAAAAGTTTCGGCAATTTTTAAGAAAAACCTCTTCAAATGGTCTTAAAATCGATGTTTCTTCTGAGGAATTGGCTTTATGGTTAAGAAACAAACTTGCCTGTTCACCTCAAATTTTATCTTAAAGGGGGAGTAAGATGGTATATTTAGTCTATGTTACGGCAGGAAGCGAGGAGGAAGCCTGCAAGTTAGCTCGTGAGGTGACAGAGAAACGTCTGGCGGCCTGTGTAAATATTTATCCGCGCATATTTTCTTATTATTGGTGGGAAGGTGAAGTCCAGGAGGATAAGGAGGTTTCTCTTATTTTTAAAACCAGTGCTCAAAAAGTCGAAAAGTTGATAGAGGCTATCAAAGAGCTTCATTCTTATAGTTGTCCTTGTGCTTTGGCTTGGCCGGTGGAAAAAGGGAACCCGGATTTTCTAGCTTGGGTTAGAGCAGAGACAGAAAATAAATCGTAGGAGGGTAAACATGCGCTTTCTTTTTCGTTTTTGGTGGACAGGCGTGGTCTTTTTTATTTTGGCTTGTACTTCGACTCAGGTTCAGACACAGGTAGATACTACCGGTCCCTCACCAGGGCAGGTGCTTACCTACCAAGGTCCTAAAGCTCGAATTGCGGTAGCAAGCTTTAAATGCAAAGCAGCGAAATGTTCGGGGCAAATCGGTTCTGGTATTGCTGATATGCTTGCTACAGCTCTTTTCCGTACCGGTCGTTTCATTGTGCTGGAGCGGGGTGAAGGCTTGAAAGCCGTTCAAGAAGAACTTAATTTGGGGCAATCTGGTTACGTAAGACCAGGGGCCGCTCCTCAAATAGGACAAATGGAAGGGGCAGATATTCTGGTTATAGGTGCTATTACCGCCTTTGAACCTGAGGCTTCGGGAGTTGGAGGTGGGGGCCTAGTAATTCCTTACAAAATTCCCTTTTTGGGAGGAGCAAAGTTTAAGAAAAAAGAAGCATATATAGCAGCAGATCTACGTTTGATAGATGTACGTACGGGGCGTGTTATTGCGGCCACTACCGTAGAAGGCAAGGCTTCATCTTGGAAAGTAGGAGGCCTGATGGGAGGCGTTTTGGGAGATGTGGCCTTAGGAGGGGGGCTTGAAGCTTATAGAAACACCCCTCTAGAAAAGGCAGTACGGGTGATGTTGTACAACGCCGTGGAAGCCATTTCTCGTATGGTGCCTGAAAATTATTATCGTTGGGGAGAAAATACTCCAGGATATAACCAGGCTCCGGTAACGAATGCTCCGGTTTCTAATGTTTCCGCGCCGGCTAATGTCGGAACGGTTCCCTCGGGAAGAATTGTAGGCGGCAGTGGTCATTTTACTCCGGGTTCAAGGGTGCTTTTTGCCGAAGATTTTTCAAGATACAACATCGGTGATATTCCTAAGAGTTTTTTGATTCGCAGAGGCCAGGTGGAGGTCGCAGCCTTTTCGGGCAAGAAATGGCTGAGGGCTTTGTCCGGCAATATCGAACTGATAAAAAAGATCAAACTTCCTCAAAACTTTGCCGTGGAATGGACACAATATTTCAGCAGGTCAAGTATAGGGTTTGGGCATGCCATGTTTCTAGGATATCCCAGAGATCCTAATAAACCAGATGTCTTTCATTGGGCCTCTGACTGGGAACATCCTCGCTGGAGTGGTCAGGAAATAAAGACTATCAAACTCAAGACCGGAATGATTCACCATTTCGTAGTACAACAAAAAGATGGCATGATAAGAATTTTTATTGATGGGCGACTAGTTTATAAGGAACCTCTTGGAGGGGGCATTGTAGGAGGAAAGCTCCCCAACCGGGATGCGGTAAGCTTTGGTATTTGGGGAGAAAATCCTTCTGAAGGAAGGGAGTGTCTCATTACAGACATAAAAATTACTGCCTACTAGTCTTTAAAGAGGGCTTTGGCCCTCTTTTTTTAAAACAAAGATGGAGGGTGGGCCATGGACGAGACCCTAATTAGGTCTCTCCTTCCCAAAGAAAAAATAGAAGAATTTTTCGAAGCCTTTTATTTTGGCGAAGAACCTGCCTATGAACTAGAGCTTGGTTTAAGGGGTTGGGAACCTGAAAAAAGGCTTCTTACCCTTGAACTTCGTCTCAAGGCCCGGCCCGGAAAATGTCTAGCCTGTAATTTGACCTCCGGTCTTCCTGAAGTCTTTAAGCGTCATCCTATCCTAAATTTAGCAAAGGTAGCCGAAGAAGCAGTAAAAAAGCTCGGAGATGGTTATGAACTAGAATCTTGGGATCTAGGTTGGACGGAACAAATAACTAGGGATCTACACGTGATCCCACTAATAATCAAAGTTAAACCAAATTAACCTTGCAGGAGGAGAAAATGTTCCCAAAAATTCTTTTATTTGTTTTGAGCTTTCTTTTTTCAGGGCAGGTTCTGGCTGGCGAATTACCTTCTTATACCAAACTTTGCGGAATGCTGAAGGATCTTTCCGGCTGGAAAGCGGAAGAATGTACAGGACTTAACGCCTCAAATCCTATGGGAGACATGGCTTCTGCAACCCGTACTTACACCAAAGATGACATGGAGCTTGAGGTTAACCTTATTTTAGGTTCCGCTGCTATGGCAGTAGCAGGTCCGATGGCTTTTCAACAGACCTTAGAAGTTAACTCTCCGGAAGAATATCTCAAAATTACTAATGTAGATGGTTTTAGAGTGGGTATTCAATATGATAAGAAAAACCATACCGGTTCGGTGGCAATATTTTTGAGAGATTTTCCCAGGAATATGGATCCTGCAAGTGCGAATCAAATGGCCTTATTAGTGGTTAATTATCAAAATATGGGCTGGAAAGAAGCCCTTTCCTGGGCCAAAAAATTCGACTGGGGGGCTTTAAAAAAATCTTTAGAATAACTTTTGATAGAGAAAGGCCCTTCCTTCTTGAGATTCAAGCCAGGTTTCCCCACCAATAAGGATGGGAAAATTGTTAGAACCGTGCCCCACGGGAAGTTCTGCTACTGTGGGGCCGTCATAATATTCACAAATTATTTCCTTTAACTCTTCAAGATTTACCCCTTTGAATTCTCCCAAAGCTAATCCCGAGATTTCTGCAAAAACACCTGCATGGTAAAGTTGGGTAAGGAGGCGATCTATTCGATATAAATCTTCATTAATTTCTTCTAAAAAAAGGATTTTTCCTGAAAGATCGGGGAACCATTTGCTACCGAGAAGACTTACCAGGGAGACTAGGTTTCCCCCTAAAAGGAGACCTTTGGTCTTTCCTCTCTGCCAGGATTGGCCAGTGAGAAAAATTTCTTTTCCAGAAAAAAGCAAGTTTTTTAAAGCTGCTAAGGCCCATATGTTTGTTTCACATAAAGAGGTAATTACGGGAGCGTGAAGAGTTGTTAGCTCAAAGCGAGTGGTAAAATAGTTGAGCAAAATGCTTACATCACTGAATCCTATAAGCCAGAAGGGCCTTTTAATATCTTCGAGATATTCGTCAAGTAAATGAAGGAGCCTTAACGCGCCATAACCACCACGAGCGGCCCAGAGGAAGTCGTATCCCTCCTCCAAAAGGGAGATAAGATGCCAGGTGCGTTCGTGATCACTTCCCGCTAAATAACGACATTTCCGAAAACATTCAGGGGAAATTTCGATATCAAGCCCCCAGCTTTCTAATAAAAAAAAGTTTTTCTGAAACTTCTGGTAACTTACCGCTCCAGATGGTGAAAAAACAGCTCCTTTAGAACCCGGAGCAAGAAGTGGAGGAATCATAGAACTTTTTTGTAAAACCAAAATAAAAGACCTTCTAAAGTAAGATTTGCTTCAACTTTTTCGATTCTTTTGGTCAATTTTTTCATTATAGGTGCCAGGCCTCCGGTAGCAATCACTTTTGGTTTTTTTGGAAATTCCTGGCTCATACGGGCTATAAGCCCGTCGGTTAAGGCGGCAAATCCCAATAATATTCCGCTTTTCATGGCCGAAACAGTATCTTTTCCGATAACTTCACTGGGCGGTTCGGAGAGTTCCATCCGGGGTAAAAGGGAAGTTTTGTGGAAGAGGGTTTCGGCTGCTGCAAGGATTCCGGGGGCGATAGCCCCTCCCAGATAGGCTCCTTCAGGAGAAACACAATCAAAAGTAGTTGCTGTTCCATAATCTATAATAATAAGGCTTTGCTGGTATTTCTCCCAGCCCGCTAGGGCGTTGAGTACTCTGTCTGCCCCTACTTCGCACGGATATTTTAATTTAATAGGAATTCCCACTTTTTCCGGTGAGACCACAAAAGTATTTTCTATTCCGTAAAGAGAGGCCATTTCCTGCCAGGTTTTGCTCAGAGGCGGGACTACGGAGCCAATAAGAAGCACTTTAATATCTGCCAGAGAAAACCCTTTCAACTTTAAGATGCCGTTTAATTTTAAGGCCAATTCGTCGGGAGTTTGGCGCAGATTGGAAAAGATACGGAAGCGGTGATAGATTCTCCGATTCTCAAAAAGTCCGCAAGTAGTATTGGTATTTCCAATATCAACGGCAAGAATCATGGGTGGCCTTTTTTGTTTTCAAGATACCAGATTACCCAACCGTCTTTTTCTTCTCGGCCCCTGATCTTTGCTCCAGACCATAGGGCCTTCTTTAGTTCTTCTTCCATAGAAGGTGAGAAACCCGAAAGCAAATAATGTTTGGCTGTCCAAAAAGAAGGAAGACCAAAAAGATCTAGAAGTAATCCTTTAAAAAGATTTGCCACCACCAAATCTGCCTCAAATGGTGGAAGTTTGCGTACATCTTCTCGTATAACCCGGGCTTTTTGAGCCAGATTATTAATGACAAGATTTTTTTGTGTAAGTGCTACACACAGGGGGTTAAAATCAGCTGCTAAAACTTCGGCTCCTAACGCAGTGAGAAGGAGGCTTAAAAGACCTGCTCCACAGCCTAGATCTACCGCTTTTTTGAAAGGTCCCGATTCCTTCCACAACCGATAGATCCAAGAAAGACAGAGCCTGGTGGTAGGATGATTTCCCGAACCAAAGACCACTCCCGGGTCGAAACGAAGCCCTTCCCCTGCCTGCCAGACAGGTCTCAGGGTGATAGGGCCGATTTGAAGAACTTTTACTTTGCGCCCTTCACCCCATTCATCATAACTGACCTCAGCTTCATCTTCTAAATTCAAACCGAGTTTGCGGGCAAGGTTTTGAACGAGGGCCCTTTTGGGGCGGTGAAAAAAAAGGATGGCCAACCCATCTTCTTCCCAGCAGCCAATGAAATCTTCGTCAGATATTTCGTGAAGGGCTGGGTGTTGCTGGTTTAAGGAATAGAGATAGAGTTTTTCATAACGCTTGTGCTTACCGCGCAACATGACAAAACTTCTCCTTCTGAGAGCGATAATATTCCAAATTTTGGTAAAAGTCAGGGGCTTTAAGGGCTCTGTCTAAGGCGAGACTTCCATAAAGACAAGCCCTTAGCGGATTGTGATTCTCAAACCAGGCTTCGGCTAGGGTATCCAAGTGGGTGGCCAAAAGCCTTTCTGCTGTGGCTTCTCGGGCCAATAAGAGTCCTAATTTATAATTTCGCAGGGATTTATCTTTTGCCGTAATAAGAATCCAGGCCAGGTTGTTTTTTAGTTCGGCTGACGGCCTTTTTTGGAAGGCCTTTTGATACCATTTGAGGGCTTCTTTTTCTCTTCCAAGTTCATAGGCTACATTTCCTAAAATTTCGAGGGTTTCCAGATCATCAAAAACTTTGCTTTCTCTTAAAAGCATCCCGTAGAGGAGATTTAATTTGGCTTTTCTTTCCCAATTTTTGACTGGCATTTGCCAAAAAATAACACTTAAGAGGATGGAAAGTGAGAGATATGTTCCAAGCCAGAATTTAACTTTGCGATGGTGACGGCGAATAAGAGAGGGGTCTTTTTCTGCTGCCATAAGAAAGGCCACCCTTTCTCTAATACTGAAATGATGCCAGCTCGGAAGATCTTCGGTATTCCCTGAAAGGGCAGCTATTTTTTTAAAGGCCCGAATGAGGCCTTGACCTGTTCCCAGACTTTCAAGGCAATAAAGATCAGCCTGGCGTTCGAAATTGCGTAGAAAAAAACCCAATAAAAATCGAAAATAAAAAATTACGGTGATTACAAGTACCAAGGTGAAAAGGGCCTCGGGTAAGAGAATCTTTTCCGCGGGCAAAAAGGAAAGAATTTCTGGAAAGGGAAAACGGGCCAAAAGGACGAGAAAAAAAGGATAAAAAGCAAGATAGATAAGAATGCTAAAAAGAATAAAAAAGATCAAAAGCCAAATCATGTGGTGTCTTTTGAGATGGCCTACTTCATGAGCTACTACCGAAAGAATTTCACTTTCCTCCAATGCTGCCAAAAGCCCGGTTGAAAGGAGCAAATATCTTAAAGAGGGTAAGACCCCTATAACACCTGCAGTGAGGAGTCTTCCAGAAAAAGTCTCCCAAAGGTGGATTTCTTTCACTTTTGTCTTTTGTAACTGCAAATATTCTTCGATACGGCGACGAAGATTGCTTTCTGGTAAGGGATGACAATCCCAGAATTTTACGGCTAAAGGGGCCATCAGGAGGACCAAAGCCCCTAAAAAGGTGGCTAAATAGATGATTTCTCCTTTAAAACCTTGTAAAGGAAAAATTTTTTCTATCAAGATAAAGCTAAGGTTTATGGTAACCCAGGGGATCAAAAAGGGAAGCAAAAGTTTGAAATGGGACCAAACATAAGATGTAATCCCTACTCCAACAAAAATGCTGCGTTTTTCATAAAGGGCTGCTACTACCCAGATGATTAAAAAGTAATGTAAAAAAAGAATCAGGCCTCCAGATTCCCTTAGAAAAGACCTTTTTTCAAAGAGCCCAGGCACACTAAGCCCTACAACATCTATAGTAAAGAAAAGAAAAGCCAATAATTTGAGTAAGGCCTGGGTTTGTAAAAATTCGAGAGGTTTTCTTGCTTTTTTAAACCGGAGATAAACCACCAAGCAAAAGAGAGCTTCTTTGCCCAGGAAAAGAGGAAAAATTTCTTCTAAGGAGACCGGTTCTGCCGGCCAGCCCGAAAAAAGTAGAAGCGCCAAGATAAGATAAATCGCATCTGTATAGAACACAGAGTGCGATTATAATGGCGAAGTGGCCAAAGGGAAGACTTTAAAGAACTTTAAAGAACTTTAAAGAACTTGGGACCAGGCTTCCTTTAAACTTTCTCGTATTACGGAAAGATGTTCCAATATGGCCTGGTAAAGATCTTCGGTGAATCCAAGTTTGTAAAGAAGAGGCTCTGGGTTTCCTTTTTGCCCGCCTGGTAAGTTAACAAGATTCAAATTATGGACTGTCATATCTGCCAGTTTAATTATAGCGGGTTCCATCAGAAAACGTTCTTTATAAAAAGGATTATGATGGAAACGGGCGGCTAAAATAAAATCTTCCGGAAGTCCCCAGCGTTTCAATAGCCAGCGTCCCATCCAGGTATGCGCAAGCCCACATTCCATTTCCTCTACTAAGAGAGAACGTCCACTTTTTTCCTGATGAAGGAGAATTTCTTCGAATTTTTCTGGAAAAAGGTGCAAAAGGAGAACCCGCCCTATGTCGTGTAAAAGCCCCATGGTGAAGAATTTATCTTCGTTTTTCGCATCTAAGGCCTGGGCAATAATACGGGCGGTGATTCCGGTAGCAATGGAATGGAGCCAAAATTCCTTTAAATTAAAATTACCTACATTACGGAGAGGTTTAAAAACACTGAAAACACAGATGCTGAAGGCAATTTCGCTCACTTCCCTTATCCCCAATAAAACGATAGCCCGCTCCAAAGAATGAATTTCTTTTTGCGATCCTGAATAAGCCGAATTTGCCACCGAAAGGATCTTGGCGGTCAAAGATTGATCATATCGGATAACTTCTTCAAGTTCTGAAATTTCCGGTTCTCCGGAAAGAAGATCCAAAAGGCGGTAAGCCACCTCTGGCAGGGTGGGAAGTTTTTTGACCTCTAAGATCTTATTGTGAGGCGTACGCAATAATAACATATTATAAACTTCGGCCTGCAGGGCCTCTTTCTTAAGGGGGGTCTTTTCGGCCTGTCCCATGATTCCCTCCTTTGCTCATGGCATCGGAAAGCCCCTTTCAAAACATTAATTTGGGTTGTAGGCGTTTTTGAGGAATCCAGACCCGGCCTTTTTCTATGATATGTCGGACTTCAAAGCCCATTTCTTCAAGTTTTTGGGAGATGTAACCCCGGTGACAATGCCAGGGAAATCGTTCGGCACAAACAATTGCACTTGTTTTTTGCCGAGCGAGAGCAACCAATTTATAAAGCCCTTCATGAAATATTTCACTTTCTATAAAGGCTTCATAACCTCCTTTTCGATAACCCCCGAGTTCTTTTCCCAGCCAAAAGTACGATATGCCTTGCTGGAGCAAGGATGCGGCTAATTTTTCACGGCTGAAATGGGGATAACGCTTACTTACCGGAAAAGAACGAACATCCAGGATCTGTTCGATTTGGTAGCCTTTGAGAAGATCTAAGAATTCTTTAAGGCTTCGGTTACTGGTGCCGAGAGTATAAATTATTTTCAGATGGTCCTCTTGTTTTTGGGCCACTTTAGCCTATTTTATAATGGACAACTTGAGAAAGGGAGGGTGAGATAATGCCCATTTATGAATTTA
>JALSPG010000121.1 GCA_026986115.1 Thermodesulfobacteriales bacterium | reverse complement strand
AAAATTCCAGAACCCCTAATCGAACAGCTTAAAGATGGGGGACGTCTGGTTATGCCGGTGGGAGACGAATGGTCTCAATACCTCATCAAAGTGACTAAAAAAGGCGATAGATTACTTAAAGAAAACTTGGGGGCGGTAAGATTTGTCAAACTGGTGGGAGAATATGGATTTCCGGAATAAAAGGCGAATTGCTATTTTCGGTGCCGGAATTTGTGACGAAGAAATCTATCAGCTGGCATATGAAGTTGGCCGTCTTTTGGCCCCCAAAGCCATTGTTTATACGGGAGGGCTGGGAGGTGTTATGGAGGCTGCAAGCAAAGGGGCCTTTGAAGCCGGCGGGCTGACAGTTGGTATTTTACCAGGTAATCGCGCTGAAGATGCTAACCCCTATGTTCAAATCCCTGTAGTCACTGATATGGGCCATGCCCGCAATATCATTTTGGTGAGAACAGCCGAAGCAGCTATTGCTATTTCTGGTGGCTACGGGACCCTCTCTGAAATTGCCATTGCTCTCAAGACCTGGAAACCTGTAGTGGGCTTGAGAACCTGGCCCCATATTGAAGGGG
Source organism: Thermodesulfobacteriales bacterium (assembly GCA_026986115.1). Classification (GTDB taxonomy): domain Bacteria; phylum Desulfobacterota; class Thermodesulfobacteria; order Thermodesulfobacteriales; family Thermodesulfatatoraceae; genus Thermodesulfatator. The sequence continues at coordinate 6,517 of JALSPG010000121.1, read as the reverse complement.
TAGTTTATGCCTCTACACCACAAGAAGCAGTGGAGAAAGTCTTTGAGCTCCTCGAAGTAAAAAGAGAAGAAATCTAGCCTTTCTGGGTAAGGGCCCGGACTTCTTTGGCTATTTCAATCACCCGTTTACGTGTTTCCTCCTCGTCAAAGGTGAGGATTTTGCCTTTCCTTAAGACAAAGCTTCCGGCTACCATCACGTCGGTGACATCACCGCCTTTGGCGCTATACACCAGCAGGGAAAAGGGATCATAAAAAGGGGTAAGATGGGGTGCCTCTAGAGAGACAACTGCCAAATCTGCCTGTGCTCCGGGAGCAAGTACTCCCAGGCCTTCCCATTTGAGTGCTTTGGCACCAATGCTAGTTGCCATTTCAAAGACCTTTTCCGCCGGAAGCTTGGTGGGATCGAAAGAAAGGCCTTTTTGAATGAGGGCGGCAGTGCGCATCTCGCCAAAAAAATCTAAATCATTGTTGCTGGCTGGTCCGTCAGTACCAAGTCCTATTAAAACTCCGGCTTCGAGGAGGGCCACCACCGGAGCTACCCCGGAACCAAGTTTCAGATTGCTCTCCGGACAGTGAGCTACCCGGACACCGCGGTTGGCAAAAAGCTCAATCTCTTCATCTACAAGCTGAACGGCGTGTGCTACCAAAAGTCTCTCATTTAAAAGCCCGAGTCTTTCCAGATGGAAGGGGGGCCGTTGTCCATAACGAGCTTTTATAAGGGCAACCTCTTCTTTGGTTTCAGAAAGATGAATATGAAAAATGGTATCGAATTCTTCTGCCAAAGAGGCCGCTGCCTTCAAAGTCTCTGGAGAACAAGTATAGGTAGCATGCGGACACACGATAATCTTTATGCGAGGGTGCCCGGCATATTTTTCAAGGAGCTCTTTCGTAAGGGCCAAACCTTTTTCAAGGGGGCCATAACCTGGAGAAGGGAAATCAAAGAGCCCCTCACCCAAGGCTGCCCGTACACCGGTTTCTTCCACCGCCCTAATGACCTCGGGTTCGAAAAGGTACATGTCCACAAAGGTCGTAACTCCACAGCGCAACATCTCCGCGATGGCTAGTTTGGCCCCCCAATAGACCCAGTCTCTTCGCAAGTGTTGTTCTACTGGAAAGATATAATTTTCAAGCCAGGTCATAAGGGGCATATCATCAGCTAAACCACGAAAAATAGTCATCGAGGCGTGGGTGTGCAAATTTATAAAACCAGGGAATAAAATACTATTTTCGAAATCTATAATTTCTGCCTGAGGATATCTAGCCTCCAACTCTTTAAAGGGCCCCACCGCTTCAATACGTTCTCCTTTTACCAACACTCCTCCGTTCCAAAGAGGGGGTTTTTGGGCCGCCTCGATGATCACCTTTGCTTTGAGGATCTTTTGCATCTTTCCTCCTTGACGCTCATCTTTTAGTCGCTTAGATGAGGGCATGTGGTTTTTTCTGGCTTTGGCCACTGCCCTTTTTACCGCCTCTGGTGACGCCTTTAGTAAACATTATTTGCGCCGGTTTGGAAGCCCCAACATGGCGCTGGCACGGGCCATTGGACCCACTCTTTGTCTTTTGCCTTTTCTTCTTTGGTGGCCTTGGCCGGAAATTTCTCCTAAATTTTGGCTCACCTTGGCCCTGCTTTATCCCTTAGAAACCCTCGCTATGCTTTGTTATATGGAAGCCTTAAGGGTTTCTCCGCTCTCGATTACCGTGCCCTACCTGGCCTTTACTCCGGCCTTCATTATCCTCACAGGGCGCCTCATCCTTGGGGAAAAACTTTCCCTTCCCGGAATTATCGGAATCTTCTTCATTGTAGGGGGAAGCTATTTTTTACATTTTGGAGAGGTAAAAAAGGGCATCTGGGCCCCCTTTCAAGCTACATTCCGGGAAAAAGGCTCCTGGCTTATGTTGCTTGTGGCTTTTATTTACTCTATCACTTCGGTGCTTCTGAAAGTGGGCATTTATCAGTCGGAAAGATTCTTTTTTGCCTTTTTTTATTATTCTTTTTTGGGGATTTTTATGGCCCTTTTCTTAAAAATTTTCTTTCGGGCTGGTTTAAAACCCATGATTTCTTCGTGCCCCCAAGGATTTCTTTTAGTGGCAGCTTCCCAAAGCGCAGCCGTAGTGTGCCACGTCTGGGCCCTGAGTTTAGCTCCTACCGCATACATGATCGCTATTAAAAGATTAAGTGTCCTTTTCGGAGTGTTAATAGGAGGGGTATTCTTTAAAGAAGGTGCTTTCCAGGCCCGGCTGCTTGGTACTGCGCTCATGGTAAGTGGTGTTTTTTTGATCGCCCTGAAAGGATGAGAGAAAAAGAAATCCTTAGCGAAATTTACCAGAGACTTTTCAAACATTTTGGCCCTCAAGGTTGGTGGCCAGGGGAAACCCCTTTTGAGATCTGTGTAGGGGCTATCCTTACTCAAAATACTAATTGGCAAAACGTAGAAAGGGCTATTTCCCGTCTTAAAGAATATAATCTCTTAGAACCCCAAAAACTTTACGAGCTTTCTTTGGCAGAGCTTGCCGAACTTATTCGTCCGGCGGGTTATTTTCGCATTAAGGCCCAAAGGCTTCGGAATTTTTTACGCTTTCTTAACGAAGAATACGCAGGAAGCCTTGAAAGGCTTTTTGCCGAAGGACTCCCCCGCGCTCGCGAAAAGCTCCTTTCAGTCTCTGGTATCGGGCCAGAGACAGCAGACTCTATCCTCCTCTATGCCGGAGGGTTGCCTGTCTTTGTAATCGACGCTTACACACGGAGGATTCTCCTGCGTCATGGTCTAGCTACCGAAGAAATGGATTATTACGGACTTCAAGAACTCTTCCACCAAAATCTTCCCAGAGATCCGAAGCTATTTAACGAATATCATGCCCTGCTGGTGGCCTGCGGGAAAAGCTACTGCCGTCCCCGCAAGCCCCTTTGTCAGAAGTGCCCTCTTTGGCGGGTTGAAGAGCGTTGAAACCCATGGCCTTAAGCCCTTCCTTAAGATCGTTTCCGGTAGGCATTTGATAGACCCGCAAATCGAATTCTCCAGCAGTAGAAAGGATGTGGTCAAAAATATCGGCCTGGACTTTTTCATAAGGAATCCAGCGGGTGTCTGCCACAAAACAGTAAACCTCAAGGGGTAAACCCTGAGGAGTAGGGGCTAGCTGGCGCACCATCAGAGTCATATCTTTGCGAATTTTGGGATGGTGGCGTAAATATTCCTCGATATAAATGCGAAAAGTGCCCAAATTTGTAAGGCGTCTGCCATTTAGAGGAGAAGCTGAGGTATCAATACCGTGCCGGCAATTATACTCTTCAATCTCACGGAGTTTGTTCTCTAGATAATCCCTTAGAAGATGTACTTTCTTGAGCCTTTCCAGAAGATCTCTATCAAGAAGTTTTACGGAACTCTGATCCACCAAAATAGCTCGTTTAATACGCCGCCCACCTGAAAGTTCCATACCACGCCAATTTTTAAAGGATTCTTCTAAAAATTTGTAGGTAGGGATGACCACGATGGTCTTATCCCAATTTTGGACCTTAACGGTATGAAGGGCGATATCTATCACTTCACCGTCTGCACCGAATTTGGGCATTTCAATCCAATCTCCAAGGCGAAAAAGATCCTGCGAAACGATTTGAAAGCTAGCCACAAAAGAAAGAAGTGTGTGGCGAAAGATAAGAAGAAGAACTGCACTTAAGGCGCCAAGACCACTTAAGAAGACCCAGGGAGAACGATTAAAAAGAGAGGCCAAAGCAATAATCAGCCCAGCGGCGTAAACAAAAAGTTTTACAATTTGTACATACCCCTTGATAGGATGTTCCCGAGAAATAGGGTGACGTTCATAAGCAGTAACTCCTACTGAGAGGAGCCGATCAATCAAAAGCACTATCACCGCTGTCCAGCCCACTTCCACTAACCGCTGAATTATTTCTTCAAAACGCGGGACAAAATGGGCTCCAAAGTGGAGGACTAAAAGCACCACGGCATAGGCAGCCACATTGTAGACTTTATGCTGAGAGAGAAAATCGTCCCACGGATTAGCAGAACGTTTTGAAAAGCGGTGGGCTGTTTGCACTACAGTTTTGTAGGCTACGAAATAAGAAAGAAAAGAAACGAAGAAAAGCACCAGGAGCCGTAAAGGTTCGTTTTCGAGAAGATAATGATAAAGGGTGTTAAAATAATCCATAACATACCAAGTATAACATTTTAGAATGCGAGAACCTATGTCAAAGTTGCTTTTACCAGAGATCAAAGAAGCTTTGGCCTTGATAAAAGAGGGAGAAATAATCCAGGCCAACGAGGCCTTCAGGAGACTTTTCCACCTAGAAAGGCTTCCTGTAAGCTTTGCCAAGCTTTTTGAAAATTTACCTGAAGATTTTGGTCTCTTTGAAACATGTGCTAAAAGGCCCGATGGGACCCACTTTGAAGCTGAAGTGGTTTTTTTACCATTTGAAAATAGTCTTCAGCAGCTTTTGGTACGTGATGTGAGCGAAAGGCGGGCCACAGAAAAGATGTGGCTTCAGGCCGAACGCCTCACCGCCATGGGTAAACTTGCCGGGGAAATTGCCCACGAAATCAATAACCCTCTGGGTGGTATCCTTCTTTATGCCAATCTTTTAAGAGAAGACCTTCCGGCAGAAAGCTCCCTCCTCACCCATGTGGATAAAATTATCAAACTTGCGACCCGCTGTCGTATTATCGCCAAAGCCTTACTAAATTTTGGCCATCCTGAAGATAGTCTTGAAGAATGGGTAAATCTCAATCAAGTGCTACGAGAAATGTTTTCTCTCATTGAAGATCATCGCCTTTTTCGGGAAGTCCACATCAATTGGGAATTAGAAAAGGGGCTTCCTTTTGTCCAAGGAAATCGCAGTCAGTTGGAACAATTGGTCTTAAACCTTATCATCAACGCCGGAGAGGCTATGCAAGGTCGCGGAAACCTCTTTTTCCGAACCAAATTTGACCCGAAAGAAGAAATGATCATTCTTGAAATAGAAGATACCGGTCCAGGAATTCCTCCCGAGATTCAAGACAAGATCTTTGACCCTTTCTTTACTACCAAAACCGGAGGAAAGGGCACAGGCTTGGGGCTTGCCATTTGTCACGGTATAGTCAAAAGACATCGTGGCGAAATCGAATTTGAAAGTCATCCTGGCCGGACTCTTTTTAGAGTAAAATTACCGAAGATTCATCTTGAAAATGAATAAAGAAAAGATCCTCATTGTTGATGACGACCCGGCGATCAGAGACGCCTGTTTTCAGGTCCTTACCAGGCGAGGTTATGAAGTAGATCTAGCCGCTCGCCCAGAAGAGGCCCTAGATCTTTTAGGACAATTCGAATTCGATGTCATTTTGTTAGACCTCAAAATGCCCGGTATGAATGGGCTTGAACTCCTTAAAAACATAAAGGAAATAGACCCCCATGCGGAGGTAGTTATTATTACCGCCTATGGCACGGTAAGTAACGCCGTGCAAGCCATGAAAGATGGAGCCAGTGACTTTTTACAAAAACCTTTCGGGCCGGAAGAACTAAAACTCGCGGTAGAAAAAGCCGTTGAACGTCGCCGCTTGACGCTCGAAAATATTTATCTTCGGCGGGCTCTTGCTGAGAAAGAAGGCCGCGTAGTTATCATTGGCCAGAGTCCTGCGATTCAGAAAGTCCTTGAAATGGCCAAGATGGTAGCTCCCACAGATTCTACCGTCCTTATAACCGGAGAGTCTGGCACAGGAAAAGGCCTTTTGGCCCGCAAAATTCACGAATTAAGCCCTCGTGCCAAAGGACCTTTTGTGGCTGTGGACTGTGGCACCCTAGTCCCTACCCTTTTCGAAAGCGAACTTTTTGGTCATGTAAAAGGGGCTTTTACCGGGGCGACTACCCATAAAATCGGAAAATTTGAACTGGCAAACGGAGGTACCATCTTTTTCGATGAAATCGGAAATATTTCCATCGATATCCAAGCCAAACTTTTAAAAGCTGTAGAAGATAAAGAAATCTCCCCGGTTGGAAGCCATCGTGTAACTAAAGTAGATGTCAGAATTATTGCTGCTACCAATAAAAACCTGGAAGAGGAAATCAAAAAAGGTACCTTTAGGGACGATTTATTCTATCGCTTAAACGTGGTCTCCATCCATATTCCCCCTCTTAGAGAAAGGGCCGAAGATATTCCCCTTTTGGCACGCTATTTTCTCCAGAATTTCGCCCATAAATACCGCAAAAAGATCAACGATTTTGAAAAAGAAGTCTTAGAAAGATTAAAGGCTTATCCTTGGCCCGGAAATGTCCGCGAACTAGAAAATACTATTGAAAGACTAGTAATTTTTGCTCAAGGAGATCGAATTACGCTTGATGATCTCCATCTGGCAGGGTTTAAGAGCCAAGAACCATCTCTCTTAGAAGAAGACCTACCACTAGAAGAAATCGAAAAGCGCTATATTTTGCGAGTTTTAAGGCGCTGTGAAGGGAATAAGAGCAAAGCTTCCAAAATCCTTGGTATTGACCGTAAGACCTTGCGGGAAAAACTCCGCCGCTGGGGTCTGGATTAA
>JALSPG010000120.1 GCA_026986115.1 Thermodesulfobacteriales bacterium | reverse complement strand
ACCCGCCGGTCTAGGTTCGAATCCTAGTCCCCCAGCCATTTTTTATGCCGTCTTGAATCCGTGAAAAAATCAGTTAAAATTATAAAAAGTTCGGAGGTGACCGTAGCTCAGGTGGTTAGAGCACCGGGCTGTGGCCCCGGGGATCGTGGGTTCAAATCCCACCGGTCACCCCATTAGTTTTTATAATTCACTCTCATATATTTTATCCCTCCCCTTTTTAGGCTTCATATTTTTGAAGTCAATCCTTCCAGAACGAGAATGGACCTATTCGTCTTAGATTTCAGAAAAATTTGTTTTTAAGGGTTAGCTTACATTTCAAAAGTGGGTGAGGATTTAAAAAACTTGGTGCGGGAGGGGGGACTTGAACCCCCACGGGGAATAGCCCCACCGGATCCTAAGTCCGGAGCGTCTACCAATTCCGCCACTCCCGCTTATTTTAAAGAAAAAATGGCAAGAAAAAGGCATTCCGTCAAGGAGCCCGCCCCTCCTGAAAAATTAGTTAGTATTTCCTAGGGTTACCAAAGGTCTGATTTTTTCTAATTTTTTGATACCAATGCCTTTAATTTCTAAAAGTTCTTCTATACTTTTGAATGGACCATGTTGTTCTCGGTAGGCTAAAATTCTTTCTGCAACCTGCGGGCCAACTCCGGGTAGAGTTTGTAATTCTTCCTTACTGGCGGTATTGAGGTTAACCATTTGTGCCCAAGCATTCCCAGTAAGAAAAAGAGCGAAAAGCAAAACCCAAACCAAACGTTTAAAATTTTTCATAATTAAACCCCCTTTGAAAAATTTTAAAGACTTATCGAATTTCAACCGGTTACGCTTTAAAATATCTCAAAATTGTTATGAATTTAAATTGATCTAATTTTCGGAAGAAAAATTTTTTTATCGATTTGAGTATAATTGGAATTAAGAGGTTTTTTTCAATCTAACTATTGAGAGACCTTTGCAAAATGGATAAGAGCAGTGTTGCAAGCACAACTACGAAAAATGGAAACGGATCCTTGACTGGGCCTTGAGAAAAGATGTTTTACAAAGGTCTCTTTGAATTTAATTGCAGCCAAATCAAAAATTACCCCCCTTTCTCCTAAGGTGCTAAAAAGATCAAGCATATGTCCTTTCCTTCAAACAACTCCTCAAGCATAAACATTCTTTTCGCCCCTTTTGATAAAAGAAGCGTGATCACCTTTGCTCGCTTTCTTACGGCTTTGACCAAAAAATGAACATCAATGATCTTTCCATTTTCAAACTCAAAGCCTTTTGGGGGTGAACTGGTGCTTGAGCTCGTCAAAGCACTCCCGATAGATGTTCATAGATTTGAAGTTAAAGTGAAAGTGGGAGGTAGCCAGGGAAAGGATCAAGAGCAGAGAAGAGAAAGCGGCGGCAAAGAGTTGTGTATAGGGCTGGAATAGCCGTAAAATTTGCTGAATGGTGAATTTTGAGCATAAGGACGGTTGTAGGCCTTGCGTCCGACTTTAGAGGAGTAGAGTTTCCGAGGATAGTTTCGGAAGATTTCCAGTCGATGAGTTTATTAATGCGAGAGAGTATATCTTCGTGAACATATATCAAACTCCTATAGTTTTCCTGAGATTTCTTATGAGAAACTTTAAAAAGCAGATATTCTGCAAAGTTTTTTATTGTTTATCTATATGACATCCAATACAAATAGACTTGTCCGTTCTCAATCTTAAGCGTTCTGGTTTACCCGCACCTTTAGCCGCGGCAGAGATTTTTAAAACCCCAGGCTGGTGAGGATTATGGCATGTAGCACAAATGATTTTCCCTCTATATAAGGGAAATTCTACCCCAATACGTTTTACACTGGTTTTAATAGCTTGTAAAATTTTTCCCGAAGGAGTGCGTAAATGATTTACTCCTGCTGGGTGTCCTCTATCCATACCCGGGTGACAGATTAAACAAGGTTTATTAGGATTGTCTACAATAAATTTCACATGTTTTATCCCGAACTCTTCAGGATTGGGCAAAGATGAATGACAAAAAATACAGGTCTTGGGATTAATTTTTCCCTTTACTAATTGGTTTTTATGGGGATTAAAACATTGATAATAGTTAGGTGGATGACATAGGAGACAAAATTCGTCCCGCGTGAGCCCTCTACGCCGTAAGAATTTCGGATTATTTTTTACAACTTGGTATTCTTTTTTTCCATAACAGATTTGTAAGGAGGCTATATGACAGGTTTCGCAAGAAACTCTACCATTTTGGAGAGGAAAATCTGGAGGGATATGGACATAAGGAGAGGGTTTCATTCCAACGGGATGGATATCAGCTTTAGCAAATTTATTGTCGTGGCATCTTTGACAAACTTTATTAATATCATCGTTGCGGAGGTTAGGTTGACCTTTTTTTGGTTTTTCTTTATGGCAAGAGCCACAAAAAACCCCTGTCCAATGAGGATTTATACTTCTGGATCTCTCAGCTGCAGCTAAGTAATCCTTACGTAAAAGAAATTGTAAAAGGGGTGCTCCCTCCTTATAGATACCATGGACATTATGACAATCAGAACAAATAAGATAAGCCCGATAAATTCTCAAAGCCTTTCGCATCTCGTTAACTTCGGGATCCTGAAAAGGATTGAAATTCTTTAGACAACGTTTAAAACTGGCCGGATAAGTAGCTGCTTCGTTATGGCAAGGTTCACAGGCGTGTCTACCTAGAAAATTTCTTAATTTTCTTGATTTGGCAGCCTTTTTGGGAGGTGCCATGTGACAATAAACACATTTGCGCTCTCTACGATGGGGATTTTGGGTATCTAGACCATAAAAATGACAGAACAGGCATAAATTAGTCAAAGGTTCCCCTTCACCAGTTTCACCACGCAGAAGGAAAAGCCTTTCTTCTATTACGTCTTCAGGATGAATGTAGTGACAAGTAATACACACAATCCGTTCTCCCTTATCAAAGAGAAGAAAATTAACCACTGGTCCTCGCATGTGGGAGGGTAAAACTACCCCGGTAGGATGAAGATTGCTTTCCGGATGACAAGGGAGACAAAGAGAATCTTCTCTAGTCCTCAACCTTCCAGATTCAACATGACAATCTTGGCAGGCAAGTTTTTTATGAACCGTAGATAAATTTTTTCCGTATGCACATAAAGGAAGAAAAATGAAAAAGATCAAAAACCCAACAACCATGCTTCCTCCCCAAAGTCATTTTTTCTTTTTTATGCCATAAAAATAGAAAACTTGTCAAAAAAAGAGCAAAAATAAAAAATTTTGTTTATATCTTTCAATAAAGTGTAATTTTTGATGTTTTGTGACTTTATATTCTATATTTGGGAGTTAGGATAAAGTTTGCAAAAAAGAAACATTTAGAGCCGACTAGCTTATAAAAGCCTTGATCGAGGTCAGAATACTAAAAAGCTTAAGATGCTAATGAAATTTTAGAAGTAACTTCTTTGGTATGAGAAGAAACAAGTTTTTTATAAATAGCATCCAAAATTCCATTTACAAAAGAAGCTGACTCTTCAGAACCAAAAGATTTAGCAAGTTCAACAGCTTCATTTATTGAAACCTTTGGGGGAATATCTGATCTATAAAGAAGCTCATAAGTGGCAAGACGTAAAATATTCCTATCAATAGCTGACATACGTGAAAGCTTCCAATTTTTAGAGAAACTTTCTATGATTTCATCAATATCTTTCTGATTTTTGGCAACACCATCTACTAATTCTTTAGCAAAGGAAAGAACTTTGAGAGAGGGGCGAAAATAACCTTCATAAGTAGAAAAAGCTTCGGAAAATGGAACACCAGCAACATCTGCCTGATAAAGTATTTGAACTGCTATTTCTCTGGCCTTTCTCCTCTTACCCATATTAAATCTTTTTCAAAAGATTAGCCATTTCTAAAGCTGCCATAGCTGCTTCAAAACCCTTATTGCCAGCTTTAGTCCCTGCCCTTTCAATAGCTTGTTCGATAGTGTCTGTAGTTAAGACACCAAAGGAAATAGGTGTTTGAGTCTCTAACATTACTTGGGCAATCCCTTTGCTACATTCGGCAGCTACATAATCAAAATGAGGAGTAGCACCACGAATAATAGCTCCTAAACATATAATAGCATCATACTTTTGCGATAAGGACATTTTTTTGGCAACAAGAGGAATCTCAAAAGAACCAGGCACCCAAGCTATCTCAATATCTTCGCTATTCACACCATGCCTAGTAAGGGCATCAAGAGCACCTTCTAAAAGCTTTTTGCTAATTAAACTATTAAATCTACCAACCACAATACCAAACTTTAAACCTTCTCCTTTAAATTCGCCTTCGTAAATACGATAAGCCATCTTTAACTCCTTTAAGATTGCTTACATTCAAAAATCGAAAACAAATGACCTAGCTTCTCGTGTTTACATTTCAGATAGCGATAATTTTCTTTATGAGGTTTTATTTCGATTGGCACTCTTTCTACCACTTCTAAACCATAACCAGCAAGACCAATAATCTTTTTGGGGTTATTTGTCATTAAACGCATTTTACGTACTCCCAAATCTCTAAGAATTTGAGCTCCTATGCCGTAATCTCTCAAATCGGGTTTAAATCCTAAAGCTTCATTCGCCTCCACGGTATCTTTTCCTTGATCTTGTAACACATAAGCCTTTAATTTATTTAAAAGACCAATACCTCTTCCTTCTTGACGTAAATAGAGAAGAACACCTTTTCCTTCTTCACTTATCATCTCCAAAGCTCTCATGAGTTGTGGCCCACAATCACAACGTAAAGACCCAAATACATCACCTGTAAGGCACTCAGAATGAACTCTTACAAGAACCGGTTCTTCATCTATATCGCCCATTACTAAGGCTACGTGCGTAAAAGGATCTATCAAATTAGTATAAGCAAACAAACGAAATTCTCCCCAGGGAGTGGGAAGTCTTGTCTCTACTTCCCGCTTGACCAAACATTCGTTCCTTAAGCGGTAAGCAATAAGATCTCTGATGGTGATAATTTTTAGACCGTGTTTTGCAGCAAATTTTTCAAGATCAGGCATGCGAGCCATGCTGCCGTCATCGTTCATGATTTCACAAATCACCCCTGCTGGTTTAAGTCCAGCCAGCCGAGCTAGGTCTACGGAGGCTTCAGTATGACCCGCTCGCACCAAAACCCCTCCTTCGCGAGCTCTAATGGGAAAAACATGGCCAGGTGTTACGATATCTTCGGGACCACTTTCAGGATCGATAGCCACTTTTATAGTATGGGCCCGATCGTAGGCGGAAATACCGGTTGTGACTCCATAACGGGCTTCAATAGAAACTGTGAAAGCTGTATCAAAACGAGAGCCATGCCGACGAGGCTGTAAGGGCAATTGTAAACGTTCTACATCTTCAGGGGGCAAAGCCAAACAAATAAGCCCTCGGCCATACTTCGCCATAAAATTGATGGCTTCAGGAGTAACTTTTTCGGCAGCCATTACCAAATCACCCTCATTTTCTCGATCCTCATCATCGGTAACTATGACGATTTTTCCGGCACGAATATCTTCGAGCGCCTCCTCAATGGTGGCTATTGGCATCTTTATTCCTCCTCCTTGGTACTAGAGCAATTATAATGAGGTTAAATATATTGGCAAAATTTTTATTTTTTAAAAGTATTTTTAAAAACTCTCGATTATTATTTTGACTTTTGTAAAAGCATTTCAATAAATATACAGTCAGGAAGATTCTTCCTGTTTTTAATTCGAAAACGTGCACAACTTATTAACACATAAAAACCATTAAAAATAATTACGCTTTCAGAAATGCGTATTGAAAGAGAAGTTCCGGCAATGGAAAGAATTGACCCGGAAGAAAACCTTTCCAAATTTTCGAAATGCTCTTTAAGTCTTTTTAAACGCCCACATGTGAAATTTGCGTTTTTGTTGACCTCTTCGGTAGGGCGCGTTAAAGCTTGCCTTATGGGTTTTATTCTGTGGGTCATTTTTTGGGTGTTTTTGCTACCCTTTAGAGGCCTAACAGCCGAACCTCTTACCCTGGAAAAAGCCAAAGAAATTGCCCTTACACACAACCCTGCTCTTAAGGCAGCCGTCTCCCAGGAAGAGGCTGCCCGAGCCGGTATCACGCGGGCCAGAAGTGCTTTCTTCCCTCGGGTAGATATTCGAGAGATTTATCAACGAAGCGACAGCCCCGTCTATGTTTTTTCAAACAAACTGGCTCAGCAACACTTTCAGGCCCAAGATTTTGAGCTCGACCGGCTTAATTACCCCTCGCCTCTTACCAATTTGAAAACAGAAATCAGTATTACCCAGCCTATCTTCAACCGAGGTCAGGAAATCGTCGGTTATCGCAAGGCCAAAATTGCCGCCAAAATGGCATATCTCTTAAAGGAGGCCGTCCGCCAGAGGGTCCTTTATGAAACAGAAGCGGCTTATCTTAGGCTTCTCTTAACCCACGAAAGAGTCAAGGTTATAGAGCAAGCGGTAGAAACTGCCAGGGCCAACCTCAAAACCGTTTCAGCACGAGTCTCTCAAGGATTGGCTCTCCGCTCTGATCTTCTTCAGGCCAGGGTCTTCCTTGCCACCCAAGAAAGAGAGCTTTTGGCTGCCCAGAATGATGTTCAGGTGGCCCGATCACGTTTAAATGTGATACTTGGGGTCCCGCTTCAAACAGAATGGCAGCCTCAAGGGGTTTCTTTGGCCTTCAAGGAGGTGGAAAATCTTTCTTTCTGGATCACCAAGGCTTTGAGCCATCGCCCAGACCTTCTGGCAGAAAAAGCCAGATTGCGTCTAGCGGGTGAGGAAGTTCGAGGGGCGAAACTAAATTTTGGCCCGGCGGTAAATCTTAAAGGAGTCTATGAATATAATTCTGAAGGAGTGGGTGGAGTCCAAGGGGATGCTTTTACCGTCTGGGCACAGGTAGATCTTAATCTCTTCCGCGGTTTCGGAGACAAAGCCCGTTTGGCAGAAGCCCGCGCCAAAGAACTGGCTCAAACCTCACGACTCAAAGCTTACGAAGCCCAGGTCAAACACGAAGTAGAAAAGGCTTATCTTGGTCTTCATACGGCTCGTAAACAGGTAGAAGTCACCCAGGCAGCTGTAGAAGAAGCCGAAGAAGGACTGCGGTTGGTAGAGAAGA